>CAZKYG010000114.1:0-4620 GCA_964556915.1 uncultured Gemmatimonas sp. | reverse complement strand
CGCTACCGTCGTGCTCGCGGCGTGCGGCGGCGGGGCCAAGGCACCGCCGGGGACCGGCGCCGGGGCAGGCACGGGAACCGGCGAGCCGCCGCCCGCGCCCGCCGCCACCACGCCGACGCGAACCGATTCCGCCGGCCCGGCGCACGCGCCGCCGATGCCCGACGGGTCGGCCATGATGCCGACCGGCAAAGACAGCGTGGCCCTCATGGAACGGAAGAAGGCGCTGCGCGACTCGACCCCGCTTCGCGACAGCGCCTTCGGTCCGAAATTCACAGTGGACTCGACCGGGAAGGTCGTCCCGATCAAGCGGCCGAAGTCACCCCGCTAGAGCACCTGCATCTTCTTGGCCGCCGCCTCGTCCACGAGCGCGTACTTCAGCACGTCCTCGAGCGTGTCCACCGAGTGGAACTCGAGCTTCTGCCGCGCCTCGGCCGGCACGTCCTCGAGGTCGGCCTCATTTTCACGCGGGAGCAGGATCGTGGTGACGCCGGCGCGCATCGCGCCCAGCACCTTTTCCTTCACGCCGCCGATCGGCAGCACGCGGCCGCGGAGCGTGATCTCGCCCGTCATGGCCAGATCGCGCCGCACCGGCCGGCCGGAGAGCTCGCTTGCCAGGGCCGTGGCGATCGCCACGCCGGCCGACGGCCCATCCTTGGGGATCGCGCCCGCGGGCACGTGGATGTGCGTCTCCACCGGTCCGAGGCGTGACTTGGGGATGCCGAGCTTCTCGGCGTTCTTGGTCACGTACGTGAAGGCCGCGCGCGCCGATTCCTTCATCACGTCGCCGAGCTGGCCGGTGAGCACGAGGGAGACCGGCGCCGCCGCGGCGCCGTCGCCGGAGGTGGCCGACGTGAGCGGGCGCGTGGACGCCTCGACGAACATGATGTCGCCGCCCATCGGCGTGTAGTACATGCCGGTGGCCACGCCGACCTCGTTGGCCTCGTTCGCCTTCTCGGGCCGCACCTTGGGCCGCCCGAGCAGTTCGCGCACCTCGTCGGCGGAAATGAGTCCGTCGTCGATGATGACCTGTTCCTCGCCGGCGGCGATGCGACGCGCCACCTTGCGCGCCACTGCGCCCACCTCGCGTTCGAGCTGCCGCACGCCGCTCTCCCGCGTGTACTTCGACACGAGCGCCGCGATCGCCTCGTCCGTGAACGCGACGTTCTTGCCCGCGAGTCCGTTTTCCTCGAGCTGGCGCGGAATCAGGTACTTCTTCGCGATCTCGGCCTTCTCACGCTCGGTGTAGCCGGCGAACTCCACCACTTCCATGCGGTCCAGGAGCGGCCCGGGGATGTTCTGGATGAAGTTCGCGGTCGCGATGAACAGCACCTCGGACAGGTCGAACGGCACGCCGAGGTAGTGGTCCGTGAAGGTGTCGTTCTGTGCGGGATCGAGCACTTCGAGCAACGCGCTCGAGGGATCGCCCTGGAACGACACGCCGAGCTTGTCCACCTCGTCCAGCAGGAAGACGGGATTCTTGGTGCCCGCCTGTTTCATGCCCTGGATGATGCGGCCCGGCATCGCGCCGACGTACGTGCGGCGGTGGCCGCGAATGTCGGCCTCGTCGCGCGCCCCGCCGAGCGAGACGCGGACGTACTCGCGTCCCAGCGACCGCGCGATGGACTTCGCGATCGACGTCTTGCCCACGCCCGGCGGTCCGGCAAACAGGAGGATCGGGCCCTTCGCCATCGCGCGGGCCTTGGCCTCCTTCTCGTCCTTGATCGCGCGATCGTCGCCGCCGTCGGCGGGCTTCCGGAGGTTGGGCGTCGGCTCTTCCTTGCGCTCCTTGATCCGCGCCGCCGGGAACTCGCCCGTCGTCTTGATCTCCTCCGAGAGCTGGTGCGCGCGCAGCTGCCGCACCGCGAGGAACTCCAGGACGCGGTCCTTCACGTCCTTGAGCCCATAGTGGTCTTCGTCCAGCACGCGGATGGCGTGCGGGAGGTCGAGCTGGTCGTCGGACCGCGTGTTCCACGGCAGCTCGGCGATCCACTCGAGGTACGTGCGGATGACCTGCGCCTCCATGGACTCGCGCCCCGACCGCTCGAGGCGGCCGAGTTCGCGCTCCACTTCCTGGCGCGCCTCCTTCGGGAGCTCGAGCTTGTTCAGCTTCTCGCGAAGCTCCCCGATTTCCTTGGCCTGGTCGTCGTCGCCGAGTTCCTTCTGGATCGCCTTCATCTGCTCGCGCAGGAACATCTCGCGCTGGCGTTCGCCGAGTTCCTCCTGCACCTGCGACTTGATCTCCTCCTGCGCCTCGAGGAGCGAGATCTGGCGCTGCACCTGCACCAGCACACGGCGCAGCCGCTCCTCGACGCTCAGCGTCTCGAGCAGGCCCTGCTTCTCGGGGACCGGCAGCTCGATGTAGCCGGCCACCAGGTCCGCGAACTTGCCCGGCTCCGTGACCGAATCCAGCACCTGATGCACGACCTCCTCCGGGAGCCCGCGTTTTTCGCCGAGTTCGGCCGCGCGCTCGCGAATTTCCTTGTGCAGCGCCTCGAAGGCCGGGTCGCGCTCGTCGAGCGGCAGCATGTCCTCGGACTTCATGACGACGGCCGAGAGGTAGCCCTCGGTCTGGTTGTACTGGAGGGCCGTCGAGCGCTCCTCACCCTGCAGCAGCAGCTGCACGCCGCCCAGCCCGCGGTTCACCTGCCCGATGCGCGCGACGACGCCCATCGAGTACAGGATGTCCGGGCTCGGCTCCTCCGCGTTGTCGCGCTGGGCCACCGCGAACACCAGCCGGTCGCCCTTCAGCGCGGCTTCAATCGCGCGCAGCGTGCCCGGCCGCCCGGCGGCGATCGGCGCCGCGAGTCCCGGGAACATGACCGTCCCCCGAAGCGGGAGGACGGGAAGTGTCTGACGTGTGGCCATGGCGTGCTCGGTGTCCCTCAGGTGCCTGCGTGATCCGGGTCCCTCCGGGAGATACCGGCCGGGACCCGCGTGGGTTCTTCCCCCAGAGGTATCGCAAGGGACGTACCAGACCGAGTTACGACGATTCGGCGGCCTTTGCAACTTTGTCGTGCCGGTCTGACGTAAGGCTGACGGGACGGCAGGAGCCCGACGGCAGCGGGGCAGATCCCCCACCTGTCGTCCGTCCTCTGTTGTCTGCCATTCGAGTATGCTATGCTTGCCACAGCCTCCCCCATACCCACACACGTGGACGAGTCGCAGATCACGCAGTCCGACGCCGAGCTGCGCTCGCACGTCGAGCGCGTGCTCGCGCCCACGTACGAGCTCGAGAAGGAGATCGGGCGCGGCGGGATGGGCATCGTGTTCCTCGCGCGCGACGCTCGGCTCAAGCGCCGCGTGGCCATCAAGCTCCTGCCGCCGGAGCTGAGCTTTCGGAGCGAAATCCGGTCCCGGTTCCTGCGCGAGGCGGAAACCGCCGCGCAGCTCTCGCACCCGAGCATCGTCCCGATCTACAGCGTCGATGAGCGCCAGGGCCTCGTCTACTTCGTCATGGCGTTCGTGGATGGCGAGAACCTCGCCAAGCGCATCCACGACCGCGGCGCCCTCGAGCCGGTCGAGGCGCGGCGCATCCTGCGCGAGGTGGCCGACGCCCTCGCCTACGCCCACGACCGCGGCGTGGTCCACCGCGACATCAAGCCCGACAACATCCTGATCGACTCGCAGAGCGGGCGGCCGATGGTCACCGACTTCGGTATCGCGCGCGCCGTCACGGAGGGTGGCGAGGCGCGCCTGACCGCCACGGGCATCGCGATCGGCACGCCGGCGTTCATGAGCCCCGAGCAGTCGGCCGGCGACCGCGAGCTGGATGGCCGCAGCGACCTCTATTCGCTCGGCGTCGTGGCGTACCAGATGTTGTGCGGCGACCTGCCGTTCGTGGCCAACAACACGCCCGCGCTCCTCGTCAAGCACCTGAGCGAGGCGCCCGTGCCCATCGACCGGCGCAGCGGCAACGTGCCCGCTGACCTCGCGCGGGCCGTGATGATCTGCCTCGAGAAGAACCCCAACGACCGGTTCGCGAGCGCGCACGCGCTCGTGGACGCCCTGGATACGGGCGCTGTGCCCCCGGTGCCCGCCATGCGCAACACGGGGCGGAACACGATCCCCGCGCCGGCCGCGCTGGCCGATGCCGGCGCCGGGCTGCCGGCGGCGCCCGCACGGACCGGCGCGCGCGCCGCGGCGCTGCACACGGAACGCGCCCGTGTCGCGGCCGGCGACGACGAGGCGTACGTCACCGTGACGGCGGCGGAGGAGGCCCGGTGGCTCGATCCGGCCGTCGACCGGTTCCGCCGCAGCGTCATGCCGTTCATGTACGTGACCGGGTTCTTCTTCCTCATGCGCCTGCTGGGCGGACCGAACCTCCTCTTCGTGAGCGCGTTCTGGGGCATCGGCATCGCGTACCGCTATGCGCGCCTGTGGAGCGACGGCTACGACTGGCACGATGTCTTCCGTGTGCCGCGGGAACGGCTCCTGTGGGACGCCGTGACCGAATGGTTCGAGCACAACGTCCAGAGCATCTGGAGCAAGGAGAAGCGGATCGAGGCGCGCGCGCGCCGGCGTCGCGAACTCACCGGCGGCGCCACGGACGCGGGCCGCGGGCGGCTGCCCGAGCGGATCGGTGCCGCCGATGCCGCCGCGCTCGGCTCGGGGCCGCACGCC
>CAZKYG010000113.1:0-2669 GCA_964556915.1 uncultured Gemmatimonas sp. | reverse complement strand
CGCGCTCGTGCTCGCCGCCTGCACCGCACCGCCGCCACGCGCGTCGCCAGCCGCGCCTCGCGCGTGCACGGCATTCGTCCCGCGCTGCGATCATCCGATCGATGACGGCGCGGTGTTCTCGCTCGTCCGGCGCCGCTGCTGGGCCTGTCACGCGCACGGCGGCATCGCCGGTCACGACTTTCCCGACGTCGCCGCCCTCCGCGCCGCGCCGGTCGCCGACATGGTCGGCACCTGCCAGATGCCTCCCGACGGTGCGCCGCTCCCCGATCCGGATCGCGAGCTGCTCGTCGAGTGGTCGACCTGCGCGCGGTGAG
The DNA here is from genome assembly GCA_964556915.1 of uncultured Gemmatimonas sp. Classification (GTDB taxonomy): domain Bacteria; phylum Gemmatimonadota; class Gemmatimonadetes; order Gemmatimonadales; family Gemmatimonadaceae; genus Fen-1231. The sequence continues at coordinate 2,355 of CAZKYG010000113.1, read as the reverse complement.
AGCAAACCGCACGGGCGCGAGAACACAACTTGCTTCGCCAAGCTGCATGTTCAAGCTACGAACCCTGTTGCGCATCGCCGGCGGAGTGGGCGCGCTCGCGCTCACCACGCTGCTCGCCATGCGCGCGCGTCGCAAGGCCGCGCGCATCGGCACCGTCGCTGCGACGGTCACCATCAACCGCCCCGTTCGCGACGTTCACGAGCTGCTCCACGACTCGGGTCGACTACGGATCCTCGCGTCGTACCTCGAGAGCGTCGAGGACGCGGGCGACCAGAGCGCGCTCACGCTGAAGCTTCCGGTCGTCGGGCGCGTGCGCCTCATGGGCGACGTCGAGCTCGCGAACGCGCCGCATCGCGAATCGACCGAGGTCCGCATCACCGTCGAGCTGACGGGCAGCGAGAAGCTCGCGCGGGTCGCCGTCGGTCCGCTCCTCAAGGGCGATCTCCGCCGGATCAAGCAGGTCCTCGAGACCGGCGAGGTCCTGCGCTCCGACGCGAGCGCGCACCTCCTCCCGCACGCGGCGCAGCCCGCACCCGACGCGATGCCCGCGCCCGACCTCTACATCCCGCACGTCGCGAACGTGCAGAAGGGAGCGGTGTCGTGAGAGCCACCGTGTTCCAGGGCCCGCAGAAGGTCGAGGTCCAGCAGGTTCCGGATCCCAGGATCCTCAACGCGCGCGACGCGATCGTCCGCGTCACCGCGACGACGATCTGCGGCTCCGACCTCCACCTCTACAACGGCTTCATGCCCGGCATGCAGAAGGGCGACATCCTCGGCCACGAGTTCATGGGCGAGGTCGTCGAGCTCGGCAAGGGCGTGACGAACCTGAAGGTCGGCGATCGCGTCGTCGTGCCGTTCTGCATCGCCTGCGGCAACTGCGAGTCGTGCCAGATGGGCCTGTACTCGTGCTGCGAGAACTCGAACCCGACCGGGTGGATCCCCGAGAAGCTGATGGGCCACGCGACGTGTGGCTGCTTCGGCTACTCCCACCTCACCGGCGGCTTCGCCGGCGGCCAGGCCGAGTACGTGCGCGTGCCGTTCGCGGACTTCGGCCCGCTGAAGGTGCCGGACCACCTCAGCGACCGCCAGGTGCTGTTCCTGTCCGACATCCTGCCGACCGCGTTCATGGGCGCCGAGTTCTGCGACATCACCCCCCAGAAGGTGATCGCGGTGTTCGGCGCCGGCCCGGTCGGCCAGCTCGCCGTCGCGTCGGCACGCGCGCTCGGCGCCGAGAAGATCATCGTCGTCGACCGCGTCCCGTACCGCCTGAAGATGGCGGTCGAGAAGGCGGGCGCGACCGACGTCATCAACTACGAGGACGTGCACCTCCACGAGGCGCTGCTCGACCTCACCGCCGGTCGCGGCCCCGACGCGATCATCGAGGCGGTCGGCATGGAAGCGCACTCGCCCGGCCTCCAGTACGCCGTCGACAAGACCAAGCAGACGCTCAAGCTATCGATGGATCGCCCGATCGCCGTGCGCGACGCGATCCTCGGCTGCCGCAGCGGCGGCATCGTGTCGATCCTCGGCGTCTACGCCGGCTTCGTCGACAAGTTCCCGCTCGGCGCGCTGATGAACCGCGGCCTGACGATCCGCACCGGCCAGTGCCACGTGCACCGCTATCACGAGCGCCTGCTCGCGATGATCGAGGCCGGCAAGATCGACGCGAGCTTCGTGGCGACGCACGAGATGAACCTCGACGACACGCCGAAGGGCTACGACATGTTCATGCACAAGCAGGACGAGGTGCAGAAGATCATCCTGCGCGCCTGACCAAGGAGAACACCATGGGTACCGAGAACAAGAACAAGTTTGCGGTCGTGACCGGTGGCTCGTCGGGCATCGGCTACGCCCTCGCGAAGCAGTGCCTCGAGAACGGGTTCGACGTGCTGATCTGCGCGGACCACGACGACGTCCGCGACGCCGCCGCGACCCTCCCCGGCAAGGTGATCGCCGTGAAGGCCGACCTGTCGACGTTCGAGGGCTGCCAGGAGCTGGTCGCCAAGGTCGAGGAGATCGGCCGCCCGGTCGACGCGCTCCTGCTCAACGCGGGCGTCGGCCTCGGCCGCGCGGTCGTCGAGCAGCCGCTCAACGACGAGCTCAAGATGATCTCGCTCAACTGCATGCACACCGTGCACGTCGCGCGGCGGCTGCTCCCCGCGATGGTCCAGCGCGGCGAGGGCCGTGTCCTGATCACCGGCTCGGTCGTCAGCACGGCGCCGAATCCGTACCAGGCGGTATACGCGGCGACCAAGGCGTTCGTGATGTCGTTCGGCGAGGCGCTGCGCGTCGAGCTCGCGGACGCCGGCGTGACGGTCACCGTGCTCCAGCCCGGTGCCACCGACACGAACTTCT
>CAZKYG010000112.1:0-19292 GCA_964556915.1 uncultured Gemmatimonas sp. | reverse complement strand
CCCGTCCGGAGGTTCGACCATGTCGTGGTTTCGCCGATCTGCGGCGCTCGCCGTCCTGGGCACATCGCTCGTTTCCATCGCGCGCGCCCAGGGGGCTGGCGCGGGCGGTCTCGAGGATCCCGCCGTGCCGCACGATCTCGCGATCGCGCTGCTGTCAATGAATCGGCCGATCGGATCATACCCCGACGCGCAGATCTGGGTGGGCGAAGTGCCGCAGAACCTGTCGCGGCAGCTGTACGTGCCACCGGCCGCGACAGTGCTTGGCGGCGCGGGCGGTGGGTCCACCATGGCGGCGGTGGTCCGGTATCCCGTCGCCTATGAACCGCTGCGGGCCTCGCTGCGCAGGGAACTCGCGCAACTGGGGTGGACGATTCCACCCGAGTTCGGCTATGGCGGCGGCTTCCGCCCACTGCCCCCGCCGCGCGACACGACGGCGTTCCCCTCGACCCTTTGCCAGGGGACGTCCGTGCTGACCCTCAGCGTCACGCGGCGCGAGGTGGCGGCGACGACCGTGGTGCTTCAGGTGTCATCAGGGTCGGGGTACGGCCTTTGCACGCGGCCAACCGTCATGTCGACGAGCGGATATCAGCGCCCGCCGTTCCCCACGCTGTTCTACCCGCCGGGGATTTCGTACCCGAGCACGCCGGTCTGTTCGGCGGCGATGACCGGATCGGCTGGCACCAGCGGCACCATCCAGACCACGAAGACCGGGGCGGAACTGCTGGATCACTTCGCGAAGCAACTCGCCGACTCCGGCTGGACGCCGACAGGCGACAACGCCGCGTACGCGGTGGGGACCTGGACACGTCCGGACTCGACGGGCGCGAAGGTGGAACTGACGGTGACCGTGCGCGGGATGGCCGGCGGCCAGGGATGCCGGGAGCTGGAAATGCGCGTGCGCACGCCGCGGCCGTAGCACGTTGCGGCCGGCCGCGCGCCTCGTTCAGCGCGGCAGGAGTTCGCGCAGGACTTCGCGCAATTGCGGCGAGTCCGGTTTCCTGGCGAGCGCTTCCTCGGCGTATCGCCGGGCGGAGTCTGGACGGCCCGCGAGGTGCATGGCGAGCGCGGCGTACACGTACGCATTGACCGTATCGCCGGCGGAACGTACGGCCCGTGCCGCCGTCACGACGGCGCTGTCGGCGTGTCCGGTGCGCGCGAGCACTTCGCTCAGCAACGCGATGCCCACGGCGTGCGGTTCGGCCACCGCCGCCCGCGACAGGTACGGCAGCGCCGCGTCGTAATGCTTCGCGTCGGTGAACGCTGCGCCGAGATCCCACAGGAGGTCGATGTCGTGTTCGGACGCCACGTCCACGTACATGGCGGCCGAATCCGGGTGCCCGAGCTCGAGGAACGAGCGTGCCACGCCGCGGCGGGCGTCGGGATTATCGGGCCGCAGGCGCAGCGCGCCGGCGAACGCGTCGTGCGCCGCTGCGTCGTGATTCTGGCCAAGCTCGTTCCACCCGAGCGCGAGTGCGGCGACGAAGTTCCGGCTGTCGAGCGCAAGCGCGTTGCGGAACTCGGCGGCGGCCCGGGGCGCGTGCTCCTCTCCCGACTCCATGAGCGCCAGGCCGAGCCCGAGGTGGCCGCGCGCGTTGCCGGGCGCGTTGGCCACCACCGCCCCGTAGAGACGGACCGGGTCGCCGTAGGTGTGGCCGTTCGCCAGCGCCGTGACGCCGAGTGTCAATGCGAGCGCCCCCAACACGACGCGCTGCACGCGCTGCGGCACGCCGCGCCGACGGAGCAGCGCCAGGCCGGCCACGACGGCGAGCACGACGATCGCGGCGCTCGCGAGGTACACGCGCCGTTCCGCGGCCACCTCGGTGCGGATCGGCACGACGCTCGATGACGGTGCGATCACCACGAAGAAGGACGTGGCGAGGAAAGCGGCCCACCGGGCGGCGGGCCGCCGCCACGCGTACACGGTGAGCGCGAGCCCGGCCAGCAACACGAACGAGCCCGGCAGCGGCGCGAGGCCGGGGATCGGCAGCTCGCCGTAGTCGAACGTGAGCCCCGCGGGCCAGGCCAGCAGCCGCAGGTAGTGCGGCACGGCCCACGCCTGCGACCACAGGTACTCGTACCACGAGACGCCGAGGTCGAACCCCACGCTGTGACCGCGCACGCTCGCGGCCACGAATGCGATCGCGATGCCCGCCGACGCGGCGATGCCGGCGTACATCCGGCGGAACGACTGCTCACGCAGCACGGCGCGCCACGATGACCCGCGGAACGCGCGGGCGTAGCAGAGCACGATCACGGGTGCCACGACCATGACTTCCTTGCACAGCATGCCGAGCGCCGACGCAACCACCGCGGCCACCTGCCAGCGCGTCCGCGCGGACGCCGCGGACGCGTCCGCCGCGTCGTACGCGCGGATGACGGCGTACAGCGTGAGCAGCAGGAAGAGTGACACAAGCAGCTCGGTGCGCGCGATCGCGTAGAGCACCGCCTGCGAGTGGATGGGGTGCACCGCCCAGAGGAGCGCCGCGGCGCCCGCGACGAACTCGGGATCGTCCGCCCGCAGGTGGCGGAGGGTGCGCCGCACCACGCCGAAGAGCAGCAATGCGCAGCACGCATGCACCAGCAGGCTGAAGGCGTGGTAGCCGACGGTCCTGGCGTCGGACTTCGACGCGGGCGACTGGTCGATGCCGAGGCGCGCGTTGATCGCGTAGTTCAGCGCCAGCGACAGGTTCACGAGCGGGCGGCCGGCCACCGACGTGTTGCGCGGCGGGTTCAGCGGCACCGAGAGCGGCACCAGCTGGCGGATGGAATCGTTGTGCTCGATCGCGATCGTGTCGTCGAAGTAGAACGGCACGGTGAGCGCGGGCAGGAACGCGATGATGGCGCACGCGACGATGACGGCGGGCCACCGCCATCCTCGCGTCGCCCGCGAGTCCACCGTCGTCGTCGTCACCGCGGCCGCTACCGCGGGTGCCACCGCGGGTCGCGACTTGCTGCGGGACCGGCGCGACCTGGTCATCGGACCTTGTACACGCGCAGCAGTTCCGAGCCGTACCGCCGGATCGTGAACGCGGGCGCGGGGAGGTTCGCCAGGAACTCGGGCTTGAGCTCCGAGTACCGCAGGAAGAACATCAGGTACGTCGTGCGCTGGTCGCACGCGAACGAGAAGTCCGGTCGCACGGGATACCAGCGCAGCAGCACGGGCGCGACGGGCACGCAGATGACGGGGTTCGCGTCCGCGTGCGCGTCGAGCCACTCGAGGCCCTCGCGGTACGACGACCCCCAGAACTCGAAGTCGATCTGGCTGCCGATGTCGGGGCCCAGCGCCGCGCGCCCGATTTCGCTGACGTACGAGCCCTCGTATGGGTGGACGCGCGCCACCTCCGCCAGCAGCCAGAGCGCCGCGCACGCGGGCACGGCGGCGCGCAGGGCCGTGCGTCCGGCGTCCGAACGCGCCAGGGCGCCCGCGCGCCGCGCCAGCCAGTCGAGCCCGATGGCGGCCAGCATCGCGAGCGCGGGCACGACGAAGAAGAACTGTCGCATGCCGTCGTAGCGCACGAGGCCCGGCTTGGTCGCCAGGGCGATTGGCACGAGGAGCCACGCGAGCAGCGCGACCGGTGTGGTCGGTGGGTCGCCGCGGCGCGCGCGGCGCACCGCGAGGGCGGCGCCGCCGTGGAGGCAGGCGAGCGTCACCAGGGGCACGCCGAGCACGAACTGCATCGGGATGTAGTGCCACGGCAGGTCGGCCGCCGCGTACTGCGTGCCGAGGTACAGCACGTGCCCCGGCCAGAAGGGTTGCAGGAACATGCCGATGCCGCCGAGCAGCAGCTCGGGGTGGCGGAGCAGTGACGGCCAGGCGAGGAGCGCGCCGAGCACGGCCGCGCCGGCGAACGCCGGGACGAACCTGAGGTCGGCGAGCACGCCCCGCGCGCCGGCGGCGGGGCGGATGCGGCCGTCGTGCAGCGCCCGCAACACGACCCACACCACGCCGAGGATCGCCAGCAGCACGACCGCGCTCACCTTGGCGCCGAAGCACACGCCGAACGTGAGGCCGGCCGCGGCGACCCGCGTCCACGACGGCGCCTCGATCGCCCGCGCGCCGAAATACATCGCCGGGATCGAGAGCGCGAGGAGCGGGATGTCCTTGGGGTTGTACTGCGCGTGCGCCACGAGCAGCGGGAAGAGCACGAACAGCAGCACCGAAATCCACGCGACGCGCGCGCCAAGCCACGCGCGGGCCAGCGCGAAAAGCGCGCCGGCGCTCGCGGCGAACACCGCGATATTGGCGACGTGCGCCGCTTCGTACACCGGCATCCCGAACGTCCGGCTCGCCCACTCCGAGAGCATCCAGCTCGCGGTGAAGAAGAGCGGCCCGTAATACATGCCGCCGCCCGGCATCTCCCGGAGGAAGTTGAAGTCGCCGGTCCGCCAGTACGCGTGGAAGGCCTCGCCCCAGCTGTGATGCAGCGGCTCGTCCCACGACGCGCCGTACGACGGCAGCATGACGAGGTGCGCCGCGGCGACGGCGATCGCGATCGCCACCGGCGTCCAGACGGCGGCTGCGCGCGACGGGTGGCGCGCCTCGGGCACGGTTCGGGTTCTTGGGGCGATCGGAATCGCTCCAGCGGGGGAGGATGGAACGCAACCGGACTGACGGTCGTACCGCGCGACGCGGAGGGGGTTCCGGCCAGCCTGGCCCGGCCCGCGCACGAGGAGGCCATGGGCCTCACGCAACACTGAACGCAGTGGCGTCGCCAATCGTTGTGCGCGGGCGCGCGGCGCGCGCCACGCCGTGCGGCATTTCCCTGCGTCGTGTCGGGCAATCCGGGATATTCCGCGCGCCCCGAATTCGCGATACTGCTGGTGCAACGAGGCCGACGCCTCCACGCGGCGTAAGCGGACCGGGCATGAAGTTCCCGGTTCTCCCGGTCTCCGGGGAGCGTAACGCGAAGGCTCCGCGCGCGTCGCCCTCGCTGCAGAATCCCGCCACCGAGCGGGACGCGCCACGGGTTGGCGCCTTTGGGCGCCGGGGTTCAGCCTCCCCGGCGCTCTTTCGCGTCCGGACCGCTGCCGGTCAGATCGCCTTGAATTCCTCGAACGGCTGCGTGCAGGCGTTGCAGAAGTGCAGTGCCTTGCACGCCGTTGAGCCGAACTCGCTGCGTGGCGACGTGTCGTCGGAGCCGCAGAACGGGCAACGCACCCTCGTGGCGCGGCGGATCTGCACCGGCGCGTGCACGCCGGAATGCCCGGGCGGCGCGATGCCGTACGCGCGCAGCTTCTCGCGCGCCGCGTCCGGGATCCAGTCCGTGGTCCACGCGGGCGTGAACACGGTCCGCACGCGCGCGCCCGTGAAACCCGCGCCACGCAGCGCGGCGACGATGTCGTCCTCGATCACCTGCATCGCGGGGCAGCCCGAGTAGGTCGGCGTCACGACGACGGTGACCGCGTCTCCGTCCACCTCCACGTCGCGCACGATGCCGAGCTCGACCACGCTGAGGACGGGCACCTCGGGGTCCTTCACGGACGCGAGGATGTCCCAGGCGCGGGCGCGGAGCGCGCCGCTCACCCCTGGTTCACCACTTCGCACCCGGGAAGGACCTCGGCAGCACCTGCATCTCCGCCAGCATGTGCCCCAGGTGCTCCGTGTGGAGGCCGGTGCGCCCGCCGCGCTGCATGTACGTCTCACCGGGAAGCCGCAACGTTGCGCGCGCGATCACGTCCTCCACGTCGTGCCGCCACGCGCCCGCGAGCGCCGCCGAGTCCACGGCGAGCCCGTCGCGCACGAGTCCCTGCTCGAGATCGTCGGTCAGGAACAGCTCGCCCGTGTAGCGCCACAGGTCGTCGAGCGCGTCCTGCGCGCGCGCGTGGCTCTCGTCCGTGCCGTCGCCAAGGCGGGCCACCCACTCGGCGCTGTGCCGCACGTGGTAGCGCGACTCCTTCGCCGCTTTCGCCGCGATGCCGGCGAGGTCAACGTCCTTCGACGCCGCCAGCGCCTCCCACTGGTGGAGCGCGAACGTGCTGAACAGGAACTGACGCACGATCGTGAACCCGAAGTCCCCCCTCGGCAGCTCCACGATCAGAGCGTTGCGGTACTCGCGCGCGTCGCGCAGGAACGCGAGCGCGTCGGCGTCGCGGCCCGCGGTGTCGACGGCCGCGGCGCGCTGGTACAGCAGGTTCGCCTGGCCGATGAGGTCGAGCGCGATGTTCGCGAGCGCGATGTCCTCCTCGAGGATCGGCCCGTGGCCGCACCACTCGCTCGTGCGATGCCCGAGGACGAGCCGGTCGTCCGCGAGCCGCAGCAGGTACTGGAAGAATGCGGTCAGCTGCCCGTTCTCCGTTCGGCGTGCGCGGCTACACGCCGCGCACACCCTGCGGGACCTTGTAGAACTGCGGATGGCGGTACGGCTTGTCGTTGCCCGGCTCGAAGAACGGCCCCATGTCCCCGGGCGTCGAGGCGGTGATCGCGCCCGCCGGCACGACCCAGATGTTCACCGCCTCACCGCGGCGCGCGTACACGTCGCGCGCGTTCTGCAGCGCCATCTCGGCGTCCGCCGCGTGCACGCTGCCCGCGTGCTCGAACGGCTTGCCGCCTTCGGGCTGCGTGAACACTTCCCAGAGCTGATGCGCCGTATCGCCCGCCGTCATGCGGCCGCCGTCCGGCGCGCCCGCTTCGCCGCATACGCCTCCGCCGCGGCGCGCACCCATGCGCCGTCGTCGTGCGCCGCGCGCCGCGCCGCGAGCCGCTCGCGATTGCACGGACCGTCGCCCTTCACCACGCGCCAGAACTCGTCCCAGTCGATCGGGCCGAACTCCCAGTCCTTCGTCTCCTCGTTGTACGTCAGGGTCGGATCGGGAATCGTGAGGTTGATCGCCTTCGCCTGCGCCACGGTGAGGTTCACGAAGCGCTGGCGCAGCTCGTCGTTCGACTTCTGCTTCACCTTCCACCGGAGCAGGTCGTCGGAGTTGGGCGAGTCCCGGTCGTGCGGCCCGAACATCATGAGCGACGGCCACCACCAGCGGTCGAGCGCGTCCTGCGCCATCGCGTGCTGCTGCGGCGTGCCTTGAGAGAGAATCGTCATGATCTCAAAGCCCTGCCGCTTGTGGAAGTTCTCTTCCTTGCAGATGCGCACCATGGCGCGCGCATACGGACCGTAGCTCGCCTTGGCGAGCATCGTCTGGTTGACGATCGCCGCGCCGTCCACAAGCCAGCCGATGGCGCCGATGTCCGCCCACGTGAGCGTGGGATAGTTGAAGATGCTGGAGTACTTCGCGGTGCCGGCGAGCAGCTGCCCGACGAGTTCGTTGCGGTCCACACCGAGCGTTTCGGTGCCGCAATAGATGTAGAGGCCGTGGCCCGCCTCGTCCTGCACCTTGGCGAGCAGCGACATCTTCCGCCGCAACGACGGGGCGCGCGTGATCCAGTTGCCCTCGGGCAGCATGCCGACCACCTCGGAATGCGCGTGCTGGGACATCATGCGGATCAGCTGGCGCCGGTACTTCTCCGGCATCCAGTCCTTCGGTTCAATGGTCTCGCCGCGCGCGATCCGCGCCTCGAACTCGGCGAGGCGCTTCGGGTCGTCGGCGACGGCGGGTGTCGGTGTCATGATGGCAATCCCCCCAGGCGTGAAGTTTACGGCCGGCGCCCGGGGGCGACAATCGAAGCGCCGGCCTAAATTGCCGGGCGCGTCGGACTTTCCCCCACTGCCTGGACGACTCCCATGACAGCCGCAGACGAGTATCCCAAGGAAGGCGACGTCCGTTCCGGGGTCGCCGACGGTGTCGGCGTCGTCGCCTTTTCGCACCCCAAGGGCAATGCGCTCCCGGGCGCGCTGCTCCGCCGGCTGGCCGCCACCATCACCGAGGTCGGGGCCCGGCCGGACGTGCGCGTGGTGTCGCTCCGGAGCACGCGCGAGGGCCCGTTCTGCGCCGGCGCGTCGTTCGACGAGCTGATGGCCGTCCAGGACGAGCAGCAGGGCAAGGAGTTCTTCCTGGGGTTCGCACGCGTGGTGCTCGCCATGATCCGGTGCCCGAAGCCCATCGTCACGCGTGTCCAGGGCAAGGTGGTGGGCGGCGGCGTCGGCCTCGTGGCCGCGTCGGACTACGTGATCGCCACGGAGCACGCGCAGATGCGCCTCAGCGAGCTCGCCGTGGGGATCGGCCCGTTTGTCGTGGGGCCGGCCATCCAGCGCAAGATCGGTCCCGGCGCATTCGGCGCGATGGCGCTCGATGCCGACTGGCGCACGCCGCGCTGGGCGCTCGAGGTGGGCCTCTACGCGCAGGTGCACGACGGTATTCCCGGCCTCGATTCGGCGTACGACGGATTCGTCGCGCACCTCGCCAAGGGCAACGCGGAGGCCACGGCGCGCATCAAGCAGACCTTGTGGGAAGGCACCGAGCACTGGGACGAGCTGCTCGACCAGCGCGCCGCGCTGAGCGGCCGGCTCGTGCTCTCGGAGCATACGCGCCGTGCCATCGAAGCCTTCCGCAGCAGGTAGCGACGGCGGGTTCACGGCGGAGATGCGCGGCCTGCCCCGGGTCGTCATCATCGGTGGCGGGTTCGGCGGGCTGTGGGCCGCGCGCGCCCTGCGCGACGTGCCGGCGCGCGTGACGGTCATCGATCGCACCAACCATCACCTGTTCCAGCCGCTGCTCTACCAGGTGGCTCTCGCCGGCCTGGCGCCGAGCGACATCACGATCCCCATTCGGTGGGCGCTGCGCCGCGACCCCCACGTCGAGGTGGTGCTCGGCGAGGTGACGCGGATCGACGCGGTCGCGAAGTCGGTCGAGGTGGATGGGCCGCTGCGCATCCCCTACGACTACCTGATCGTCGCGGCGGGGGCGCGCCACGCGTACTTCGGGCGCGACGAGTGGGAGCGGTATGCCCCCGGCCTCAAGTCCATCGACGACGCGCTCGAGATCCGGCGCCGGTTCCTGCTGGCGTTCGAGCGCGCCGAGCGGGCCGACGATCCGGCCGAGCGCGACGCGCTCAGCACCGTGGTCATCGTCGGTGGCGGACCGACCGGCGTGGAGCTGGCGGGCCTCGCGAGCGAGATCGCGCGCAAGGCATTGCCGCGCGACTTTCGCCGGGTGGATACGCGGCGGAGCCGCATCCTCCTCGTGGAGGCCGGGCCGCGGCTGCTTCCGACGTTTCCGGAGCGGCTCGGCGAACGCGCGCGGCGCGACCTGGCCGGCATGGGGGTCGAGGTGCGCACCGGCGCGCCCGTCACCGGCGTCGACGATACCGGCGCGACCGTCGGGGGCGAGTTCATCCGCTCGCGCACCGTGTTCTGGGCCGCCGGCAACGCCGCCTCGCCCCTTGGCCGCGACCTTGGCGCGCCGCTGGACCGTGCCGGCCGGGTGATCGTCAATCCCGATTTGTCGGTGCCGGGCCACCTCGAGGTCTTCGTCGTCGGCGACGCGGCCCTGATGACCGGCCCCGACGGGGCGCCGCTGCCCGGCGTGGCGCAGGTGGCCATGCAGGGCGGCACCCACGCGGCGCACAACATCGGCCGGTTGATCCGCTTCGGTCCCACGCTGCCGTTCCGGTACCACAACCTCGGCGACATGGCGACGATCGGGCGCAATCGTGCGGTTGCCAACCTGCCCGTGGGCACGTTCACGGGGTGGATCGCGTGGATGATGTGGCTCGGGATCCACCTCGTGAAGCTCATCGGGTTCCGCAACCGCGCCACCGTGCTCATCCAGTGGGCGTACGCGTACGTCACGTTCCAGCGTGGCGTGCGGCTCATCACGGCGCACGACCGCTCCGAGGCGCGCGTCGCGCCACGTGCCGCCGGCTAGGCCGGTGCGGGCTTCGGCGCCTTGGCGGGGATGTTCTTCTCGATGCCAACCCCCAGCGAAATCGTCGCGAGGACGATCGCCGCGGCCGTGTAGTACGGCACCGTCTTGCCGAGATGGTCGAACGCGAAGCCCGCGTAGAGCGGGCCGATCACGCGTCCCACGCCGCCGAACGTCTGCTGCACGCCCATGTACAGGCCGCGCTCATGCGGCGCCACCACGCGCGAGAGCAGTCCCGTCACGCACGGGAAGGTGAACGCGGCGCCCAGCGGCACGCACGCCACGGCGAGGGCGAGGATCGGGACGGTGGGCGCCGCGGCCATCCCCGCCAGCCCGACCGCGAGGAACACCATCCCGACGCGCGACAGGCGCGGTTCACCGAGCCAGTCCACGAGCTTGCCGAGGAAGACGGCGCGCGTCACGAACGAGATCACGCCGACATACGTGAAGAAGTAGCCGATCGTCTTCTCGGTGACGCCGAAGCGCCAGGCGAGGAAGAGCGCGAGGATCGTGTTCATCCCCTGGAACGAACCCATCGTGATGCCGTAGATCCAGATGAGCCGCGAGGCCGGCTCGCTGCCGTGGCTGAGCACGTGGCGCACCGCCTCGCGCGAGCCGCGCGGCTTGGGCCGTTCATGCGCCTGCTTGCCGGCGAGTTCGTTCGACTCGGCAAGGTACTTCCACGCGAACGTCATGTTCACGACCGTGATCGCCGCCGCCACCAGCCCCGGCCCCGACACGCCGAGCGTCATGGCCCACGCGCCGATCGCGGGGCCGATCGCCACTCCCGCGTTGGTCGCCGCCGAGAGCCAGCCGAGTGCTTTGGCCCGGTCCTCCGGTTTCGTCGCGTCCGCGACGTAGGCCTGCACCACGCCCACCGTGCCGCCCCCCGCACCCTGGATGATCCGGCACAGGAAGAGCAGCTCGAGGGAGCTGGAGTATGCGAACACGATGAACGCGATCGCCGAGCTGCCGAGCGCGATCATCAGCGCCGGCCGGCGGCCCACCCGATCGGAGAACCGGCCCCACATGGGCGAGCTCAGCAGCTGCGCGACGGCGAACATCATCACCATCAGCGACACGACGGCGCCGGCGCCACCAAGGCCGATGGCATTCAGCGCCCTCCAGAGCGGTCCGTGGCCGAGCACGCGCTCGGCGTAGAACGGAACGAGCGGGAACACGATGAGGTTGCCCATCATGTCCACGAACGCCGTGACCATCAGGACGATCAGACGGCCCAAGTCTGCTGCTGCTCCGAAAACGGGAGACCGAAGTATAGTGGAGGGTTGCGAGGCGGGACTGAGGGGTGCCCGCCCTCGACGATCACCCGTCGGCCGTCCGTCCCAGGTCCGCGGGGGGCACGCTCCGGCCCACCACTCCGGCCACGGCGACGATCGTCAGCACGTAGGGTATCATCGCCACGAATTGCGACGGGATGAGCTGGGCCGCCTGCAACCGGATCTGCAGGGTCTCGGCCCCGGCGAACAACAGGCAGGCCAGTCCGGCGCGGAGGGGGTCCCATCGCCCGAAGATCACCGCGGCCAGCGCGATGAACCCGCGGCCGGCCGTCATCGAGTCCGTGAACTGGTGCTGGTCGAGCGCCAGGTACGTTCCGCCGAGCGCGGCCAGCATCCCGGACCCCAGCACGGCCACGTAGCGGACGCGGCGCACCGGCACGCCCACGCTCGCCGCCGCCGCCGGGTGTTCACCCACCGCGCGTACGCGCAAGCCGAAGGTCGTGCGGCCCACGACGAAGGCGAGCACCGGCATCGCCGCCAGCCCGGCCCAGACGAGCGGGTTCGACGCGAGCGCCAGGCCCGCGCCGGCGTTTTCGGCGCCGAACCCGACCACGCGCGGCGAGTTCGAGCTCGAGTCGAACGCCAGCTGCAGGAAAAACCGCGTGATGCCGACGGCGAACAGGTTGATCGCCACGCCCGTCACCACCTGGTCGGCGCGGTACTTGAGCGTGCCCACGGCGTGAATGCCCGCGAGCAGCAGTCCCGCGGCCACGCCGGCCACCACCGCGAGCCACGCGCTGTCAGTGTAGTGCGCGCCGATCACCGCCCCGAACGCGCCGCCGAGCATGTAGCCCTCCAGCGACAGGCTGACGATCCCCGCGCGCTCGGCGAGCGCGCCGCCCGCCGCGGCGAACAGGTACGGCACGGCGATGCGGATCGCCTGCGCGAGGAAGAGGAGCAGCGTCATGCGGCCGCCACCCGCGCGCCCGCCGCCTGGCGCACCCGCCGCCGCACTTCGGGCACGGACGCCGCCACCGCGAGGATCACGATGCCCTGCAGCACCTCGACCATCTGTTTCGGCACCATGGCGTTGATGGCGAGGCCGCCCTGCGACAGGGTCGCGAAGAACAGGGCGGCGATCGCCACGCCGAGCGGGTTGTTGCGGCCCACGAGCGCGACGGCGATGCCGAGGTACCCGGCGCCGCCGGTGAAGCCGTCCTCGTAGTAGAGCTTGTAGCCGAGCACGAAGTTGATCCCGCCGATCCCCGCGATCGCGCCCGAGATCGCCATGGCGTTGCGCCACACCCGCGCGACGCTCACGCCGCCGTATTCCGCCGCCCCGGGCTGCAGGCCCACGGCGCGCAGTTCGAAGCCCGCGCGCGTGCGGAACAGGTACCACGCCGCGGCCACCACCACGAGCGCGACGATCACGATCGACCAGTTGGCCGCCGAGCCGTGGAATGCCGCGAACGTCCCCGCGAGCCGCGCGACGCCGCCGGCGCGGATCGTCGGCGTGTGGAGCGTCTCCGGCACGTGGAGTCGCGCGGCCACCACGTAGTTCAGCAGCGCGAGCACGATGAAGTTCATCATGATCGTCACGATCACTTCGTGCGCCCCGAACCGGGCCCGGAGCACGCCCGGCACGGCGCCGGCGCCCAGGCCGGCCAGCCCCGCCGCCGCCACGCACACGGCGATCGCGACGATCGACGGCGTGCCCGCCGGCAGCGCGAGGCCCGCGAGGGCGGCGCCGAACCCGCCCGCCGCCAGCTGGCCTTCCGCGCCGATGTTGAACAGCCCCGCCCGCAGCGCCAGCGCCACGGCCAGTCCCGTGCAGGTGAGCGTCGTCGCCTTGTACAGCACCTGGCCGATTCCGTATGCGTTGCCCCAGGTGCCGTCGAGGAGCGTGCGCCACACCTCGCCCGGCGCCTGGCCGTACGCGAGGATCAGCAGGTCGCCGGCCACCAGCACGATCGCGAGCGCGACGACGGGCGGGAGGATCGCCTCTTCCAGCGCCGCGCGGCGGAGCGGGGACATGCTCATGCCGCTTCCGCCTTGCGCGCGCCCGTCATGTACGGGCCAAGCGCTTCCTCGCCGGCATCGGCGCGCGGCATCGTCACCACCAGCCGCCCGCCGTACATCACGGCCACGCGGTCCGAGAGCGCGAGCACCTCGCGCAGCTCGGCCGACACGAGCAGGATCGCCTTGCCGGCGTCGCGCGCGCGGCGCAGCGCATCATGGATGAACTCGATCGCGCCGACGTCCACGCCGCGCGTCGGTTGCGCCGCGATCAGCGCCACGAAGTCGCGCGACAGCTCGCGCGCGATCACGACCTTCTGCTGGTTGCCGCCCGAGAGGGCGCGCACGGCGAGCGACGGGTCGGCCGGCCGGATGTCGAACGCCGCCGCCTGCCGCGCCGCGTTCGCCGCGATCGCCGCGCGGTCGAGCGCCGCGCCGCGCACGAACCGGTGCTGCTGGCCGAGGATGAGGTTGTCCGCGACGGAGTACTCCAGGATGAGGCCACGCTGGTGCCGGTCTTCCGGGATGTGCGAGAGGCCGGCGTCGCCGCGCTCGCGCACGCTCGCGCGCGTGACGTCGCGCCCGTGGACGAGCACCGACCCGCTGGTCACGGCGCGCAGCCCCGCGATCGCCTCGAGCAGCTCGGTCTGTCCGTTGCCCTCGACCCCCGCGATGCCCAGCACCTCGCCCGGCGCAACCGCGAAGGAGACGTCGTTCACGGCGCGCTCCACCCGGGCGCCGCGCACGGTGAGCCCGCGCACTTCCAGCCCCGCCGTCCCCGCCGCCCGCTGCCCGCCACCCGGCGGCTCCGCGACGCGGGACTCGCCTCCGGCGAGTCGCACGTCGCGGCCGACCATGGCCCGCGCGATCCCCTCGGGCGTCGTGTCCCGCGTCGCCATCCGCGCGACCGTCTCGCCGTGGCGCATCACCGTGATCCGCTCGGTGACGTTCATCACCTCGTCGAGCTTGTGCGTGATCAGGATGATCGTCGTTCCGGCGTCGCGCACGCGCCGCAACACCGTCCACAGCTCCGCCACCTCGGGCGGCGAGAGCACGGCCGTTGGCTCGTCGAGGAGGACGATGCGCGCGCCGCGATAGAGCGTCTTCAGGATCTCGACGCGCTGCGCCTCGCCCACCGAAAGGTCCGCCACGAGCCGCTCGGGGTGGACGACGAGTCCGCTCTGCTTCGAGAGTTCCTCCACGTCGCGGATCGCCCGGGCGCGGTCGTACGTCCCGACGCTCACGGGCTCGCGGCCGAGCACGACGTTCTCGGCGACGGTCAGCGTCGGCACGAGCATGAAGTGCTGGTGGACCATCCCGACGCCGGACGCGATCGCCTGCGCCGTCGTCCAGCCCGTGACGTCCCGCCCGCCGACCTCGATGCGCCCCGCGTCGCAGGGCAGCAGGCCGCTCAGGATCTTCATGAGCGTCGACTTGCCCGCGCCGTTCTCGCCCACGAGCGCGTGGATCTCGCCCGGCGCCACCTCGATGTTCGCGTCGCGGTTGGCCTGCACCGCGCCAAAACGCTTGGCGATGCCGGTCATCCGCACCGCCGGCACCGCGGGCGCACGGTCCGTCGCTGCGTGGGGTGTGCCCGGGACCGTCATCGGGAGCTCGGCACCGTGATCCTGCCGGCCACGATGTCCGCCCGGAGCGCCTCGAGGCGCGAGCGCACGCTGTCGGGGATGAGCGCGCGGTTGTGCTCGTCGTACACGTAGCCCACGCCGTCCTGCGCCAGGCCGAACTCGTAGATGCCGCCCCGGAACTCGTGCGCCTGGACGCGCCTGATGACGTCGAACACGGCGTTGTCCACGCGCTTGACCATCGAGGTCAGGACGTAGCCGGGCGCTTCACTGTACTGGTCCGCGTCCACGCCGATCGCGAGCTTCTTCATCGTCCGCGCCGCCTCGAACACGCCAAGGCCCGTCGAGCCGGACGCGTGGTAGATGACGTTGACGCCCTGCTGGTACTGCGAGAGCGCGAGCTCCTTGCCGCGGCCCGGGTTGCGGAACGCGTCGGGCGTGACGCCCGCATACTGCGCGATCACCTGGCAGGCGGGACACACGGCCTTCACGCCGGCCGCGTAGCCCGCTTCGAACTTGTGGATGAGCGGCGAGTCCATCCCGCCCACGAACCCCACCTTCTTCGAATTTCCGACGAGCGCCGCCAGCGCGCCGACGAGAAACGACCCCTGCTCCTCGCGGAACTTCAGGGCCGCGAGGTTCGGCGGCGGCGCGATCGTGTTGCCCGCGCTGTCCGTCGCCACCGCGTAGTCCACGCCGGCGAACGCGACGTTCGGATATTCCTTCGCGAGGCCCGTGAGGTCGTCGGTGAAGATGAACCCGACGCCGATCACGAGGTCCATCCCCTCGGCGGCCAGCAACCGCAGGCCGGCCTCGCGGTCGGAGCCCTCGCCCGGTTCCACGAATCGCGCGTGGATTCCCAGCTCGCGCACCGCGCGCTCGGCACCATTGTAGGCGCCGTCGTTGAACGACTTGTCGCCGCGGCCGCCGAGGTCGAAGACGATGCCGACCTTCACCGCGTCGCCGGCGGGCTCGGACGTCGCGTCCGCCGGCCGCACGAAGGACAGCGCCACGTGCGCCGCCAGGAGCACGCCAAGCAGGCCGAAGAGTCGTCGCATCGAGAGGGTGTAGATTCGCTCGCCGGCCGCGCCACGGCAAGCATCAGCTAACTTGCAGGCATGCGCCGTGCTCGCCGCTTCGCTGATGCCGTTCTCGACGCTCGCGCGGCCGTCGCCGTCGCCGGACTGGCCCTCGCGGCCGCGGGCTGCGGATCGCGCGGCGAAGGTGGCGTCGTGTCGGACAGCCCCGGCGTCACCGAGGTCGCCGTCGCCCGCCCGGGCTTCACGCTTACCGGCACGGACGGCAAGCCATTCGACTTCCGCGACCGCACCGCCGGCCGCCTCACGTTCCTCGAGTTCGGCTACACGCACTGCCCGGACGTCTGCCCGGTGCACATGGCCAACCTCGCCGCATCCCTGGCCAGGCTCCCGCCCAGCGACCGGATGCGGATCGACGTCGTGTTCGTGTCCATTGATCCCGATCGCGATTCACTTCCCGCGCTGCGGAAGTGGCTCGATGCGTTCGACCCGACGTTCATCGGCCTCACCGGCTCGCGCGCCGCACTGGATTCGGCGCAGCAGGCCGTCGGATTCGCCCCGGCGATCGTGCAGGCGCCGGCGCCCGGCGCCACGGCTGAGGTGGTCAATCACGCCGCCCCGGTCCTCGCGTTCACGGCCGACGACACCGCGCACGTCATGTACCCGTTCGGCACCCGGCAGGCGGACTGGGCGCGGGATCTGCCGCGCCTGCTGGCCCGCGGCGCGCCGCCCGTGGCCGTCGCCCGCGCATACATCGTGATCCCGGCCGGCGCCGCGCCCGCGGCGCTCTACCTCTCCGCGACGAACGCCGGCCCGGCGGCCGACACCATCGTCGCCGTCAGCGCCGGCGATCTCGGCAACGTGATGCTCCACCGGTCCATGGAGGACGCGTCCGGCATGATGATGATGCACGCGGTGACCGGCGTTGCCGTGCCCGCGGGCGGGTCGGCGCGGCTGGCCCCCGGCGGCTTCCACGGCATGATCGACCCCGTCACGCGGCCGTTGCAGCGCGGCGAGCGGATTCCCCTCACCGTGCGTTTCGCGCGTGCCGGCACCATCCGTGCAATCGCCACGGTCATTGCCTACGCCGACGTGGACACGGCGACCACCCCCGACTGAGCGCATCCCATGCAATGGTGGTGTTCTGCGGTCGGCGTGGACTGGACCTGGGCGTGGCGCGCGTATCCCGGTGTGTGGCTCTTCGTGCTGGGCGTCGTCGTCGGGGCGCGCGCGATCGCGGGCCGCAACGCCTGGCGCGAGGCCACCGCCGGTGAGCGGGCCGCCATTGTGGGCGGCGTGCTGCTCCTCTGGGCGTCGCTCGACTGGCCCCTCGGTCCGATCGCGGCGGGGTACCTCGTGTCGGCGCACGCCCTGCAGTTCCTCATCGAAACGATGCTGGCCGCGCCGCTCATCCTCTACGCGCTGCGTGCATCGTTCGGGCGCCGCGTGGAGGCCCGCGGCGCGCGGCCGCTGCCCGGCGCCGTTCGGGCGCTGTTCCATCCGCTCATCGCGGTCGTCCTGTTCAACGTCATCGTCGCCGTGACGCACGTGCCGTCCGTGGTGGACGCGCTCATGCCGTCGGGCGGGGGCGCGTTCCTCGTGGACTCGGCCTGGTTCTTCAGCGGCATCGTCTTCTGGTGGCCCGTCATCATGCCCGCGCCGCGATACGCGCACTTCGGCGTCCCGATGAAGATCCTCTACCTGCTCATCGGCACGCTCTTCCACACGGTGATCGGGATGGTCCTGCTCTCGGCCGAGACGCCGATCTACGGCATCTACGAGCTGGCGCCGCCGATCCTCCCGGTGCCGCCGCGCGCGGACCAGCAGCTGGGCGGCGGCATCATGGAGATCGGCGTGTTCTTCGCCATCGTGGTGGGGTCGGGGATCCTGTTCTTCCGCTGGGCGGCGCGCGACGAGCAGCGCGCGCGCTGACCGCGCACGGCAATGGAACGCATCCGCACGCGGTTCCTCGTCGTCGGCTCGGGCGTAGCCGGGCTGCACACCGCGTGGCGCGCGTCCGCCAGTGCCGATGTCGTGGTCCTCACGAAGCGATCGCTCTTCGACAGCGCGACGGCGTATGCGCAGGGCGGCATCGCCGCGGCGCTCGGGGCGGGGGACTCGCCCGAGCTGCACCGCCAGGACACGCTCGCGGCCGGCGCCGCGCTCTGCGACGCCGCCGCGGTCGAGGTGCTTGTCGCCGAGGGCCCGCAGCGCGTGCGCGACCTGGCGTCCCTCGGCGCCCGGTTCGACATCGACGCCGGCGGGCGTTTCGCCCTCTCGAAGGAGGCCGCGCACTCGCGCAAGCGCATCGTCCATGCGCACGGCGACCAGACGGGCGCGGAGGTCGCGCGCACGCTCATCCACCGGGTCCGCGAGACGCCCGCCATCACCGTGCTCGAGACCACGCGCGTGCTCGACCTCATCGTGCAGGACGGGCGGTGCGTGGGCGTGCGCGCGAGTCGCGCGGGCGTTCCCGTGGAGATCGTCGCGGACGCCACGGTCCTGGCCACCGGCGGCTGCGGCCAGGTGTACCGGTACACGACGAATCCGCAGGTGGCCACGGGCGACGGCTTCGCGATCGCGCACCGCGCGGGCGTGCGGCTCGCCGACATGGAGTTCGTCCAGTTCCACCCCACCGCGCTCGACACGCCGGAAACGCCGCTGCTCCTCATCTCCGAGGCGGTGCGAGGCGAGGGCGCGGTGCTCGTGAACGACCGCGGCCAGCGGTTCATGACGCGCCGCCACCGGCTCGCCGAGCTCGCCCCGCGCGACGTCGTGGCCCGCGAGATCTTCCGCGAGGCGCAGGACGGCACGCCCGTGTGGCTCGACGCCCGCAAGCTGTCGCGCACGTTCGCCCGCCGGTTTCCGGGGATCCTCAGGATCTGCCTCGCCCGCGGAATCGACCCGCGCAAGGACCGCATCCCGGTGACGCCCGCGGCGCACTACATGATGGGCGGCATCGTCACCGACCTCGCGGGCCGGTCATCGCTCGCCGGCCTCTACGCCTGCGGCGAGGTGAGCCGCACGGGCGTGCACGGCGCCAACCGCCTCGCCTCCAACTCGCTCCTCGAAGGCCTCGTGTTCGCCGAGCGCGTGGCGCGCGACATGATGGCGATGCCGAGGGCGCCGCGGCTCCGCCGCGGCGGCACGTGGAGCGTGCCGCCGCTGCGCGACCGCGGCGCCGCCATCGTCGCCGCCGACGCGATTCGCCTCGTCATGTGGAACCACGCGGGCATCGACCGCTCGGCCAAGGGCCTTCGCGCGGCGCTCCGGCAGCTGAACGACATCGGCGCGCGCCTGAGCGCCGGCGCCACCGAGGAGCTCAACATGCTCGACACCGCGCGCCTCATCGCGACGGCCGCACTCATGCGCCGCGAGTCGCGCGGCGGCCACTTCCGCCACGATTTTCCCCGGCAGAAGCGCAAGTGGCGCGGGCGCCACATCGAGTGGTAGTCGCGGCCGCGGGCTGACGGCGCCGACACGCCGCTCGCGCCCGGCCGCCGCCGTTCAGGAAACCGCCGGCGGGTCCGTCGCGACGAGCACGGCCGTCACCGCGATCACGCCGAGTGCGACGACCGCCTCCGCCGTGAGCGAGCCGCGCACCGTGCCGTTCGCGGCGTCGCGGGCGCCGCGCCGGTAGTGCCGCGCGCCGAACGCGAGCA
>CAZKYG010000111.1:0-10330 GCA_964556915.1 uncultured Gemmatimonas sp. | reverse complement strand
GCAGCATCGGCAGCAGGAAGGCCGGCCCGAACCGGCGCCCGAGGAACGCGAGGAGCCGCGTCCGCCCGGTGGGCGCGAACGCAGGTACCGTGCCGCCGTTCGCCCGGATCAGTTCCGCCCAGATGACGGTGTGCCGGTCCTCGACGTCCGCGAGTCGTTCGAACACGCCGCGGCGCCCGGCGTCGGGTTCGAGCGACGCCAGGATGCGGTACAGGTACGCGGCATCGGCCTCGTCCTGCCAATGATGCTGAAACGTCGCGAGGGAGGTCATGCGTCCTGAAAGCTAGCCGGATACGGGCCGGCCGTTGGTGGAAACCTTCCGGGGCGCGCCGCGTGTCGGACATGCGGAACCGTCAATCGACCACGGAGATCGCCATGCGCCGCACCGCACTCACGCTCGTCACGCTTGCCGCCGCCGCCGGAACGGCCGGCGCGCAAGTCGTTCGCCTTCCCCAGGGTGGCGCCATGGCGCGCGTCATGCGCGACGATGACCGCGCCATGCTCGGCATCACCACATCGTCCGGCGGCATGCGCGACACGCTCGGCCTCCTCGTGTCGAGCGTCACGGCGAAGGGCCCCGCCGACAAGGCCGGCATCCAGGAAGGCGATCGGCTGCAGTCCATCAACGGCGTGAGCCTCAAGCTGCGCGCCGACGACGCGGGCGACCGCTACATGCAGGGCATCAACCAGAACCGGCTCACGCGCGAAATGCGCAAGGTGAAGCCCGGCGACGATGTGACGCTCGAGGTTTACAGCGGTGGGCGTTCACGCACCGTGAAGGTCGCCGCCGCATCGGCCGCCGAGGTGGACCGGCTCGCCACGACGGGTGCGCGGTCGTTCAGCATCCGCGACGACGACCGCGCCGTGCTCGGCGTGTACCTGGGCGCGCTGGGCACGACGCGCGACACGGCCGGCGTGTTCATCCAGCAGGTGGTCGCCGGCGGCCCGGCGGAGAAGGCCGGCGTGGTCGAGGGCGACCGCGTCGCCAGCATCAACGGCGTGGACCTGCGCGTGGCGCGCGAGGATGCGGGCGACGTCAACGCGGCGTCGTCGCGTGTGGACCGCATGGAGCGTGAGGTGGAGAAGCTCAAGGCGGGTGACGTGGCCGAGCTCGTCGTGGTGTCGGGCGGCCGCTCGCACACGGTCCGCGTGACCGCCGCGAAGGCGAGCGACGTGCCCGGCATGGACGGGTTCGCGTTCTCCGGTCCGGGTGGCACCGTGCGCACGTTCACCATCCCCGGCGGGCGCGGCAGCGTCATCGTCGGGCCAAACGGCGGCGGCACGATCCGGGCGATGCCGCGCATCGAGTTGCGCCGCGGCATGGACGATGACATTCGCGCACAGATCGAGGACAACCTCCAGGGCCTGCGGGACCGCATGCAGGACCTGCGGGCCACGCTGCGCGCGCGTGGCGGCGCCATCGGCATGTCGCGCTGAAGCCCGGGGGACCCGGGTCAGAACTCGATCTGGGTCCCCAGCTCCACGACGCGGTTGGGCGGCAGGTTGAAGAACGCCGAGGCGCTGCGTGCATTCTTGGCCATGACCGCGAAGAGCCGCTTGCGCCAGATGTTCATCGTGAGACCGCCCTTCTTCCACGGCTTGTCCGCGGGAATGAGTTCCTCGCGGCCGAGGTAGTAGCTCGTGTCGAGCGGACGGGCCTTGATCCCCTGGTCGCGCAACAGGCCGAGCACCTGCTTCACGTCCGGCGACTCCATGAAACCGTAGCGCGCCACGACCCGCACGAAGCCGAGTTCGAGCCGCTCGAGCCGGGCGACGCGTTCCGCCGGCGAGACCTCCGGCACGTCGGCCGTCTGGATCGAGAGCAGGATGACCTGTTCATGCAGGACCTTGTTGTGCTTCAAGTGGTGCAGGAGCACGACCGGCGTGCCGCCCGGTTCCGACGTCATGAACACGGCCGTGCCCGGCACGCGCGGAATCGTGCTGGTGCGAATGCTGTCCAGGAACATCGGCAGCGGCATGGTGATCTCCTTGAGCCGCTCCAGGAGGATCGCCCGGCCGCGCTTCCATGTCGTCATCATGGTGAACAGCACCACCGCGAGGAGCAGCGGCACCCAGCCGCCGTGCTCGACCTTGATGATGTTCGCGCCCAGGAAGAGCATGTCGATCAGCAGGAACGCGGCCACGAGTGACACCGCGCGCACGGCGGACCAGTGCCAGCGCCGGGCCGCCACGACGCCGTACAGGATGGACGTCACGGCCATCGTGCCGGTGACCGCGATGCCGTACGCCGCGCCCAGCGAGCTCGAACTCTTGAAGCCGAGCACCACGAGCACGCACCCGAGCGCGAGCGCCGCGTTCACCTCGGGAATGAAGATCTGGCCGAACTCGCGCGCGGACGTGTGCACGATCGTCACGCGCGGCGCGTAGCCCAGCTGGACGCACTGTTGCGTGAGCGAGAAGGCGCCGGAGATGAGCGCCTGCGACGCGATGATCGCGGCGAGCGTGGCGATGACGATCAGGGGGTAGCGCAGCACGGGCGGCGCGAGCAGGAAGAACGGGTTCGCCACCGCGCCCGGGTCGCGCAGCACGAGGGCGCCCTGCCCGAAGTAGTTCAGCAGCAGGCTCGGGAACACCAGCCAGAACCACGCCAGGCGGATTGGCTTGCGGCCGAAGTGACCCATGTCCGCGTACAGCGCCTCGGCGCCCGTCACGCAGAGCACCACCGCGCCGAGCACGAAGAACGCGCCGGCGCCGTGCGCGACGGCGAACCGGAGCGCGACCATCGGGTTGACCGCCCAAAGGATGGACGGTGTGGCCATCACCTCGCCGGCCCCGAGGATCGCGATGGCGCCGAACCAGATGAGCATGAGCGGCCCGAAGAACCCGCCCACGCGATGCGTCCCCAGCCGTTGCACGAGGAAGAGGCCGATGATGATCACCAGCGACACCGGCACCACGAGGTGCGACACCGTCGGCGAGACCACCACGAGGCCTTCCATGGCGCCGAGCACCGAGATGGCCGGCGTGATCACGCCGTCGCCGTACAGCAGCGCCGCGGCGAAGAGTCCGAGCGCCACGAGCACGGCGCGCCGGCGTGGATGGTCGGTCTTGCGCCCCACGATCAGCGCGAACATGGCGAGGATCCCGCCCTCGCCCCGGTTGTCCGCACGCATGACATAGACCAGGTACTTCACGCTCACCACGAGCGTCAGCGACCAGACGATCAGCGACAGCACGCCGCTCACGTTTTCGGCCGTTGGCGCGATTCCGTATTCCGGGTTGAAGCACTCGCGAAATGCGTAGAGCGGGCTCGTGCCGATGTCGCCGAACACGACGCCCAGCGCCGTCAGCATGAGGACGCGGAGCCTGGCGCCGGACGGGTCTGGCTCCGGATGTGAGGGCCCCGGCATGCTCGTCGCCGACAGTGCCGCCACCCCGTCGATCGGGGTCGGCATCGCCGAGGGCGGTGAAGCGGCCCCCGACGCCGCGGCGTCCGGTGCCGGCCGCGGCGGGGTTTCGCCGGGCGATGGGTGGGGCAAGGGTGATGCGGAGCCCATGCGGGCAGCAAACGAAAACGGGTCGCGGACGATCCGCGACCCGTCTCGAATCTAGCGCCGGTACCCGGCCGGTAAAGCGATACGCATCACTTTGCCGTGACCAGCGCCTCCAGGTCCGCGGCGGCCTTCCGCAGGATCTCGGCCGCCTGGTTCACCGTCTCGGGCGACGCCGGGTGACGCATCGTTGCCCGCCAGTAGGCCCGCCCGAGGTTGGCCATCGCCTCGTGCGCCGGCCACACCGCGTCGCCGAAGATGGACGCTCCCAGCTCCGACAGGCGTTCCAGCACGTCGTCCACCGTGGTCCGGTTCTCGGTGAGGTACTTCCGGCCGGCGTCCGTGATTGAATACACCTTCTTGCCGCCGTCCTCAGCGGCGCCGGTGGCATAGCCCATCTCCTCGAGCATCGTGAGGGTTGGATACACGGTACCCGGGCTCGGGGCGTAGCGGCCGCCAGAGCGTTCCTCGAGCTCCTTGATGATTTCGTATCCGTGCCGTGGCTTCTCCTCGAGCAACTGCAGGATCACCAGCTTCAGGTCGCCCTGCTCGAACATCCGACCACCGCGCCCGCGGCGTCCCCACCCGGCTCCTCTTCCCATCCAGAACGGTCCAAACTCGGCTTCACGCCATCCCCAGCCCCTGCCGGCCCACGCCCGGTCACCACACCAACGGTCATGCATACGGCCTCCAAGATATAGCTTAGTTAGTACTTAACGATATATCTTTACAACCATCCCTCGTCAAGCTTGGACTCAGTCGCAAGGGCGTGATAGACGGACCGGGCGGTTCTGGCTATCCATGCCGGGGTGCGTGGAAGTCGCGGGCCGGGGCCGGCGGTTCGCGGCTGAGGCCGCGCGGCTCGCCCCACCGCCGGTGGTGCCAGGACCGTTGAATGGGTAGTGATTAACAGGCCAATACCGGCGGCCGGGGAAACCCGGCCAGCCGCCATCAGATGCTCGACGTCCTTCTCGAATCCCGCCACGTACGCCCGCCGCGGCCCGTCGTCGCGACGACGCTCAGCGCGGCCGCCCATGCGGCGCTCGTGCTTGCGCTGCTTGGCGGCACAACCGCGGCGGTCACGGAGGACGACAGTCCGCTGACGCGCCTCGCCGTGCGGTTCCTCGCGCCGCCCCAGGCGCCGCCGCAGGAAGCCGGGGAGCGGATCGCGTTCATGGCGATGCCGGCGACGGGTTCACCGCAGGGGTCGACATCGCCCGATGCGGTGCCCGTGCAGGTGACGAGCCACGACTTCGGCGATCCGGTCACGCCGCGCAAGGTGGCGATGGCCGTTGAGCTCGATCCGGCGATGCTCCTGTCGCGCGCCGCGAAATCGGTGGGCGCGTACACCCTGATCGAGCTCGACTCGGTGGCCGAGCGCGACCCGCGCAGCGCGGCCCCGGACTATCCGCCGGACCTTCTGGCGAAGAACGTCGAGGGATATGCGACGTTCCGGTTCGTGATCGACTCGACCGGCCTGGTGGACATGGCCACGGTGAAGGTCGTGGACTCCTCGAACAAGGAGTTCGTGAAGGCCGTGGAGGACGCAATGCCGCGCATGCGATTCCGTCCCGCGATGCGCGCGGCGCAGTATGTGCGCCAGCTGGTGGAGCAGCCGTTCCGCTTCCGCATCCAGCCCACGATGCCCGTGCCGAATCCGGGTCGCGGCAAGCCCGGGCAGCCCTGACGCTGCGGAAGACAAAGCGGCCCGGAGCAACGCTCCGGGCCGCTTTCGCCTGCGGGCGCCGCGCCGGCTATTCGTAGCGGAGCGCGACGATCGGGTCGAGCACGGAGGCACGGCGCGCCGGGTACACGCCGAACACGACGCCGACGAACGCCGAGAACCCGAACGCGATGAGGATCGAGTCCATGCCGACGGACGTTGTCCACCCGAATTTCTGGGTGAAGAACAGCGCGCCGCCCGTGCCGGCCGCGATGCCCAGCGCGCCGCCGACGAGGCAGAGCACCACCGCCTCGATCAGGAACTGGAACAGGATGTTGAGCTTGGTCGCGCCCAGGGCCTTGCGCACGCCGATCTCGCGGGTGCGCTCGGTGACCGACACGAGCATGATGTTCATGATGCCGATGCCGCCGACGACGAGCGACACGGCGGCGATGCCGGCGAGCAGCAGGCCGAACGTCTGCGTGTTCTCCGACAACGTGTTGAGGAAGTCGGACTGGCTGCGGATCTGGAAGTCGTCGTCCTTGCCCGGCCGCAGGTGATGTTCGCGGCGCAGGATCTGCTGGATGTCGGCCATCGTCTCCGGGATTTCTTCCTCGGTGGGCGCGAGCACACCGATCGAACGCACCCGGTTGTTGCCGACGACGCGGAACCGGGCGGTCTGGATGGGCACGAGGATCTGGTCGTCGGGATCGCCAAAGCCGGTGCCGGAGCCCTTCGTCTTCGTCGACCCGATCACCGTGAACTGGATGCCGCGGATGCGGATCGTTTCGCCGATGAGCGCCTGCGGCGTTTCGACGCCGAGGTTCTGCGCGACCGTCGGCCCGATGACCGCGACGCGCTGGCGCGTCTGGTCCTCGGCGCTGGTGAAGAAGCGGCCGAACTCGACCTCGTACTTGCGCACCTCCGGGTAGTTCGACGAGGTGCCGATGACCGACGTGTTGGTGTTCTTGTTGCCGTAGACGATCTGGAAGTTGCCCGACATCTCGGGTTCGACCGCGAGGATCTTGGTGCCACGGTCGACGAGGGCCTGCGCGTCGTCGATGGTCAGGCGGGCGCCGCCGCCGCCGGTGCGGACGCCGCCCTGCATGCCCTGGCCGGGATTGACGGTGAGGAGCGTGGTGCCGAGCGCGGTGATGCGATCGTTGATCTGCTTCTGCGCGCCATTGCCGAGCGCGACCACCGCGATCACGGCGGCCACGCCGATGACGATGCCGAGCATCGTGAGCAGCGAGCGCAGCTTGTTGGCCCGGAGCGCGCCGAGCGCGACCGCGATGGTTTCGCCGATGAGCATGGAATGTCTCCGGTTACCGGCCGCCGCGACCGCCACCACCACCGCGCGGACCGCCGCCGCCCGGGCCGCCGCCACCGCCGAGCGGGCTGGCATTGGCGCGCGTGCGATCCATCTGGTCCTGGCGACGCAACTGCATGATGGCGGCGCTCATGATCGCCACCTTCTCGCCTTCCTGCACGCCGGAGACGACCTCGGTGTAGTCGTAGTTGGCGACGCCGAGGCGGAGGAGACGCGGCTCCCAGCTGGTGCCCTTCTGGACGAAGACGAGACCGGTGCGGGGCGTCGCGTTCGGATCCTGCCGCGCGCCGCCACCGCGGCCGCCACGGCCACCGCGCCCACCCATGCGACCGTTGCGCCCGCCGAAGCTCGAACTGCCAGCGGCGAATCCGCCCTGCTCGCCGGCACCCGGGGTGCCCTGCGCGCCCTGCGGCCCGCCGCGGCCGCCCTGCTGGCGGAAGCGGCACGCGCGGGCGACCTGCGCATCCACGCCAAGCTCCTTGTACAGCGCCTCCTGCTGCGTGTTGAGCGCCTGGCGGTCGGCGTTGGGATCGCGCATCTGCGTGCGGAGGTCGTCGAGCTTCTTGGCGACGGCCGGCTTGGCCTTGAGCGCATCGTCGACCTTCTTGCACTGTGCGTCGGTCACTTCAGGCAGCTGACCGCGGCCTCCGCCGCGGCGGCCGCCACCCTGGGCTGCGCCCTGGCCGGCGCCCGCAGCGCCGCCACCCTGCAGCAGGGCGGGGTCGAGCTCGGCGCGGCTGGTGGTCGCCTCCGGGCCACCGCGGCCCGGCGCTGGCGTCGTGGCGCCGGGCGCCCCTGGCGCACCGCCGCCGGCATTGCCCCCGCTGCCGAAGCCGCCGCGTCCGCCGCGCCCGTTGCCCGTCGGCATCGCAATCGCGCGCACGCTGTCCGGGTTGAGGCCGAGCGCCCGGGCCGACTGCTCCCACTCGCGCGGCGACCGGATGGCGTCGTTGCGCACCGACAGGACCTGGTCACGCTCGTTGGTGCGGACGTTGACTTCGCCATTCATGCCCGGGCGGAGGAGTCCTTCGGCGTTGTTGAGCGAGATGAGCACCGGGAACATCGTGACGTTCTGCTGGACGACCGCCTGCGGCTCGATCTTCTCGACCGTGCCGTTGAACGCGCGGTCGGGATAGGCGTCGACCGTCACCACGGCGTCCTGGCCCACCTGCAGCTGCCCGATCTCCGTCTCGGCCACGAGAGCGCGCGCGCGGACCTGCGTGAGGTCGGCCATCGTGGCGATCACCGTGCCGCCGCTCACGCTGCCGCCGCCGGCCTGGATGACCTGGCCGATGGAGACCGGCTTCGTGAGGATCGTGCCCTCGACGGCCGCCACGACCTTGGAATCCTTCAGCTTCTGGAGCTGGAGCGTGACGTTCGTCTCGGCGCGGAGCAGGGCGGCCTTGGCGTTGGCCTCGGAGTTCTGCGCGTTCTCGAGCACGTCCTTCGTGATGACGTGCTGGTCGAAGAGCGTCTGGTTGCGGTCGAGGACCTGCTTGGCCACGTCGTACGTCTGCTGCGCGGCGTCCTTGTCCGACAGGTACTGCACGAGCTGCGTGTGCAGGTCGGTGGTGTCGATCTGCACGATCAGGTCGCCCGACCGCACGTACGTGCCGACATCGATCGTCATGGCGAGGATCTGGCCGGACGCCGTCTTGGACTTGATTTCGACCACGTTGATCGGTTCGATGACGCCCGTCGCTTCGGCATTGACCACGATGTCACGCCGCTGGACCGTGTCGGTCTGGACCTGCAGCGTGGCGACCGGCGCCTTGCCGCAGGAAAAGGCGGCGAGGGCGGCGGCGAGGGAAAGGATCTTGCGGTTCACTTCGTGCTCCCGGTGGGGACGGTGTCGTCGGTGGGTGGCAGGTGCTGGGCGTTACTTCAGGTCCTGGCCGATCAGCGCTTCGATGTTCGCCTTCGCGAGGCGTGCCGTCTGGCGCGACTGGATGAGCGACGTGCGCGCGTTGTCGAGCGCCGTCTGCGCGGTCAGCAGGTCGAGCAGCTGTTTCGTGCCGAGGTTGTACTGCTGCTGGACGACGCGGAGGTTTTCCTCCGCCGACGTGATCTGGAGCTTGTTGAGCTCGATCGACATCATGGCCGTCTGGAAGTTGTTGAGGTACGTCGTGAGGTTCTGCTGCGCGGCGAACTTGGCGTCGCGCAGGCCGGCGTCGGCGTTCTCGAGGCCCACGCGCGACGACACGATCTGCGTCTCGCGGCTGTAGTTGTCGAACAACGTGTAGCTCAGGCCGAAGTTGAGGCTCGTGCTGGTGGTGCTCGCGCCGTCGCCGCCGTTCAGCTGGAAGGTCTTCGAGCTGGGCATGGTCTGTCCGTAGCTGCCGGACACCGTGAGGCGGGGGAAGTACGACGCGTGCGCGGCCCGGCTGGTGGCTTGCGCGGCCGCGAGCTGGGCAGTGGCCTGGCGCACGGCGGGGCCTTCCAGGGCCATGCGCATCAGCGTCGCCTCATCCATGCCGAGGGGCGTCACGTCGCCGGTGTCGGCCGGCGCGGCCGTCACGGTGTACTCCGTGGCGACGTAGCGCGTCAGCTGCGCCTCGGCGTTCCGCGTCGCATTCTGCGCGCTCAGGATGGCCTGCCGCGCGTTGCCGATGGAGATCGCCGCGGTGAGCGAGTCCGTGCGGGTCGCGGAGCCCGCGTTCATCTTCGCGGTGGCCACGGCCAGCTGCTGCTGTGCCTGCTCGAGCTGGCGCTGCGCGGCGGCCTCCTGCTCGCGCGACGTCACGATGTTGTAGTACGCGGTCTTCACGTTGAGCGCGACGGCGTACTGCTGCGTGACGACGTTCGCCTCGCTCACCGTGAGGTTCGCCTGCGCCGTGCGGTAGTTGTCCCAGCGCTGGAGGCCGTCGAACAGGACCACCTGCCCGAAGCTGAGCGAGCGACCGTAGGACCACGGGTTGCCGGTGAGGGGCAGCGGCACGCCCTGCACGAGCGTGGTGCCGCCGCGCTGGTTCGCCGACTGGCTCACGCTGAGCGAGGGCAGGAACCCGAGCATCTGCGAGCGCACGCTCGACTCGCCGGTACGGAGCGCGTTGCGCGCCTGCAGGGTGGACGGCTGGTTCACCTGGGCGAGGCGGATGGCCTCGCTGAGCGAAATGGACCGCGCTTCGCCGCCCGCCTGCGCGAGCAGCGCCGCCGGCGCCAGCACGAGGGTCGCCTGCACGACCCGCTTCCCCACCAGGTGCTTGATCATCGCCTCGTATCTCCCCCGCGTCCGCCGCTGTTGCGTGCGGCCCGCATCTTTTCGTAGGTCGCCTTCTGCTCAGGTGTGAGCACCTGCATGAGGTTCTGCCGCCACTCGGCGTCGATGGAGTCCTGCGCCGCGCGGACGGGTTCCAGCACCGCCTTCTTGTCGTCCATGAGCGCGCGGAAGCGGCGGTCGCGCGCGTCGAACAGCTTCGTGGCCGAATCGCGCTGGGCCGGCGTGAGCCCCAGCTGGTCGAAGAAGCGCGTGCGCGACGATCGCGGGTCGGCGCCGCGCGTGTCGCGGACCATGGCGCGATCGGCCGCCAGCGCGATGGCCGCCCCGGCGAGCGCCGCGCCAAGGTACATGGCGATCGCCAATCCCTTCGTCCTGGACACGTCCGTACCTATTGGTGGCCGGTCAGCTTCCGCAGCGTCGCCTCTTCCTGCGAGAGCGGCTCGCGCTGCGCCAGCGCCGACTCGAGGCCTTCGACTTCGACGACCGCCTCGGCGGCCAGCGTGCGGTTGATGCGCGCCTGCGCGCGCAGGAAGAGGCCGCCGGCCACCAGGAGCGTCGCCCCCGCGGCGGCGCGGCCGCTGCGCCCCCCGCGATCGCGCCCCCAC
>CAZKYG010000110.1:0-4143 GCA_964556915.1 uncultured Gemmatimonas sp. | reverse complement strand
AACGCTTCGTGCTCCACACGCTGCCCGGTGCGCGCGCGAGCAACGGCGCGCCGTCGCGCGGCGCCGCGGCCTGGAGCGCATCCACGGCGCCGCGGTCGGCGTCGCCGGGAAAGAGGCGCGGCCGGACGACCTCGGGGTCGGGGTCCGGCGCCGACGCGCCGGCCGCCAGTCGCCACAGCCGCTCGGCGTGATGACGATCGCCGCGGTGAGCGACGCGCTCGGTGTACAGCCAGCGTCCCGCGCTCGTATCGAAACCCAC
The DNA here is from genome assembly GCA_964556915.1 of uncultured Gemmatimonas sp. Classification (GTDB taxonomy): domain Bacteria; phylum Gemmatimonadota; class Gemmatimonadetes; order Gemmatimonadales; family Gemmatimonadaceae; genus Fen-1231. The sequence continues at coordinate 3,884 of CAZKYG010000110.1, read as the reverse complement.
CCGGCGCGGCACGCGCGCGAGGAACGCGAGCGCCGCACTGCGCGCGGAACCCTGGGCCAGGTAGGCGGCGTCGTAGCGGGCCGCGCGCAGCCGCGACGCGAGCCGCAGCAGCCCGCCGATGCCGGCCGCCGCGCCCCGCTTGTCGTACGGGATCAGGTCGCGGATGCAGGGGCTGTGCGCCAGGAGCCCGGCCGCCGCAGGGGTCGTCACCACGTCCACCGGGCCGCGTCGCGCGAGTTCGGCGATCAGCGGCGTCGTGAGGACCGTGTCGCCGAGGAACGACGTCTGGACCACGAGAGAGGCCTGCATCGGACGTCCGGCGGGCGTGAGACGATGACGCGTGGCGCGCTACTCGACCTGCAGGACCGCGAGAAACGCCTCCTGCGGGATCTCGACGCTCCCCACCTGCTTCATCCGCTTCTTGCCCTCCTTCTGCTTCTCGAGGAGCTTGCGCTTGCGCGTGATGTCGCCGCCGTAACACTTGGCGAGCACGTCCTTGCGGAGCGGCTTGACCGTCGTCCGCGCGATGACCTTCTGGCCGATCGCGGCCTGGATCGCCACGGGGAAGAGCTGGCGCGGGATGAGGTCCTTGAGCTTGTCGGCGATCTTCCGGCCCCAGTCATACGCCTTGGCCTCGTGGATGATCACGCTGAACGCGTCCACCGGGTCGCCGTTGATCAGCATGTCGAGGCGGACGAGCTCGCTGCGCCGGTACCCGAGCATCTCGTAGTCGAGCGAGGCGTACCCGCGCGACACGGACTTCAGCCGGTCGAAGAAGTCGAGGATGATCTCCGCCAGCGGGAACTCCCACTCGAACTCGACGCGCTCCGTGTCGACGTAGTGCATGCCCTTGTACTCGCCGCGCCGTTCGGTGCCGAGCGTCATGATCGGCCCGATGTACTCGGCGGGCGCCATGATGCGCGCCTTCACGTACGGCTCCTCGACCGAGTCGATGACCGATTGTGGCGGCATCAGGGCCGGGTTCTCAACGAGCTCGAGGTCGCCGTTCGTCTTGTGCACGCGATACTCCACGGTCGGCACCGTGGTCACGAGCGCGAGGTCGAACTCGCGCTCGAGCCGCTCGCGCACGATGTCCATGTGCAGCAGGCCCAGGAAGCCGCACCGGAACCCGAATCCCAGCGCCGTCGACGTCTCCGGCTGGTAGTTCAGCGACGCGTCGTTCAGCTGGAGCTTCTCGAGCGCATCGCGCAGCCCTTCGTACTGTTGCGTATCCGTCGGGTAGAGCCCCGCGAACACGAACGACTTCACGGCCTGGTACCCGGGCAGGGCCGTGGGGGCATGGTTGTCGGCGTCGAACACGGTGTCGCCCGCCCGCGTTTCGCGGACCGAACGCACGCTGGCCACCACGTAGCCCACTTCGCCTGGCCCGAGTGCGTCGGTCGGCACCTGGCGCAGCTGGTTGTAGCCGATCTCGGCCACTTCGTACACGCTCTGGCTCGCGCCGAACGTGATCTTCATGCCCTTGCGGATCGTGCCGTCCACGACGCGGATGCTGGGGATCGCGCCGCGGTACTTGTCGTAGTACGAGTCGTAGATGAGCGCGCGCAGCGGCGCGGCCGGATCGCCCCTGGGCGGCGGCACGCGCCGTACCACCGCCTCGAGCAGCTCCGGAATACCCACGCCCTCCTTCGCGCTGACGAGGAGGATGTCCTCCGGCTTGCAGCCGAGCAGGCCGACGACCTCGGCGCGACGGCGCTCCGGCTCGGCGCCGGGGAGGTCGATCTTGTTCAGGATGGGGATGATCTCGAGCCCGGCCTCCATCGCCAGGAACAGGTTGGAGAGCGTCTGCGCCTGGATGCCCTGCGACGCGTCCACGACCAGGATCGCCCCTTCGCACGCGGCGAGCGAGCGGGACACCTCGTAGGTGAAGTCCACGTGGCCCGGCGTGTCGATGAGGTTCAGCTCGTACGCCTCGCCGTCCCGGGCCGTGTAGCTCATCCGGACGGCGTTCAGCTTGATGGTGATGCCGCGTTCGCGCTCGAGGTCGAGCGTGTCGAGCACCTGCTCCTTCATCTCCCGCTTCTGGAGCATACCAGTTGCCTCGATCAGGCGGTCCGCGAGCGTGGACTTGCCGTGATCGATGTGGGCGACGATGCAGAAGTTGCGGATATGGTCGAGTCGCACGGTGATGCCGGAAACGGGTCGGGCGCCCCGGAGGGCGCAATGCGCGGGCGGGAAGCCGGCGGGCGCGCATGCCGCGCGTCCGGCCTCCGGCTTCCCGCCTGTGCCGCGTTTAATAATAGTCGCGCGTACTATAGCGACGGCCGTGCCGCCGTCATGACCACCCGAGTAGTTTTGACTGCCCCCGATGACCGATCCCCGCGCCAGCCGTCCCGACCTCATGGACCCCGCCCTCGTGGCGGGCCTCGGGTCGCTGGAACTCATCGCCCGCCGCATCGTCGACGGGTTCATGCAGGGCCTGCACCGGTCGCCGCGCAAGGGCTTCTCGGTCGAGTTCGCCGAGCACCGCCAGTACCAGCCCGGCGACGACCTGCGGTACATCGACTGGAAGGTCCTCGCGCGCAGTGACCGGTGGATGATGAAGCTCAACAACGAGGACACCAACCTTCGCGCCACGATCGTCCTCGACGTGAGCAAGTCGATGGACTGGACCGGCGCGCCGGGCCGCCTCACCAAGGCACAGTACGCCGAGCGCCTCGCCGCCGCCGTCGCCTTCCTGCTCCTCCACCAGCGCGACGCCGTCGGCCTGATCCGCTTCGACGACCAGGTGCGGTCAGTGGTGCCGCCCCGCGCGCGCAGCGTGCACTGGCACCGGATCGTCGCCGCGCTGGAGGAGCCGGGGTCGGGCCTCGGGAGCGACGCGCCGGGCGGCCTGATCCGCGCCGCGTCGCAGATCTCGCGGCCGGGCATGGTGGTGCTCATTTCCGACCTCCTCATGGATCCGGTGGAGGTGGCCGACGCACTGAAGGGTCTGGCGGCCGCCGGTCACCACCTCACCGTGCTCCAGGTGATGGACCCGGCCGAGCGCGACCTGGCGGTCACGGCCGTGGAGGCGGAGTTCCAGGATCCGGAGTCGCTGCAGAAACTCGCGGCGACGGTGCCGGAGGTGCGCGACGCGTATCGCACGGCGGTGGCGGAAACCGTCGAGGAGTGGCGCTCCCATCTGAGCGGCGCTGCCGCGAGCCATGAGGTGGTCATGACCGACGAGCCGTTCGGCATGCCGCTGCGCCGCGCCTACATGAACCGCCAAATCCTCCCGTGACGTTCCTCTCGCCGCTCGCGCTGCTGCTCGCGAGCGCCGTGGCCGTTCCGCTCGTCCTCCACCTGCTCAGGCGGAAGTCGGGCGAGCATGTCGAGTTCCCGGCGCTGCGCTACCTCTTGCGCGCCCAGCGCGAGTTCTCGCGCACGCTCAAGCTCCGCAACCTGCTGTTGATGCTCATCCGGGTCGCGCTCGTGCTGGTCCTGGCGCTCGCGGCGGCGCGGCCCGTGGGCCGCCTCATCGGCAGCGGGCACCCGCCCACGGCGCTCGCCATCGTCCTCGACAACTCGCTGTCCACTTCGGTCGTGATCGACGGCCAGCCCGTGCTCACACGCCTCAAGGCCGCCGCGCGCACGGCCCTCGACAAGGCCGCGGCCGGCGACCGCGTGTGGCTCGTGACGGCCGATGGCCGGGTCGTCGGCGGCGACATCAACACCGTGCGCGACGCCGTTGACCGGACCGAGGCCTATGCCGGCGCCGGCAACGTGCCGGCATCCGTGGCGCGCGCCGTGCAACTGACGCAGGCGTCCGGCGTGCCCGCGAAACAGGTGGCGGTCCTCACCGACGGCCAGGCCTCCGCGTGGCAGCGCGTCACGCTCCTCGGCGGCGTGAGCGCCACCGTCTACGCGCCGGCGCTCACGCC
>CAZKYG010000109.1:0-23684 GCA_964556915.1 uncultured Gemmatimonas sp. | reverse complement strand
CGGGGCGGGGCGCGCTGCCGGCGCCGTCGCGGCCGTGTCCGCCGCGACAACGGCGGTGGAGTCGGTCGAATCGGCGTCGAAGTTGACGGGCTCGTCGAGCCCCTTGGCGCGCGGGCGAAAACCGTTCCAGCGAATCAGCGCCCAGAGGTCGCGCGCGCCTCCGGGGTACCGGTGCCGCACCTTGCCGTTCACGGGATCCACGTCCACCGCATCCGTCGAGTCGAGCACGAGCAGCGCACCGTCGGGGGCCACGAGCGGCAGGTCCTCGCGCCAGGCAGACACGACGACATTCACGACCTTTGAATCCGCCACCGAGATCACCGCCACGGAGTCGCCGCCGTCGCGCCGCGCCAGCAGGTAGCGGCCATCCGGGTCCATGCGGAGGGCGACCGCCGGGGCCGGGAGCCTGATCCGGCGCGACACCTCCTCGGCGTAGCGGTCGATGACGACGAGCTGCGGATCCCCCGCCATGGCGACGAAGATTCTGTCGCCGCTCGGCGTCGGCACCGCGTCCGCGGCGACGCCCGGCAGCGCAATGGTCTGCGTGCGCGCGAGGTCACGCACGCGCACGCCCGCCAGGCCCGAGTCCGTGCCGAAGTAGATCCGGTCGCCGATGCTCGTGCCCACGGCGAACGTGGCCTTGGGCACCGATACCGTATCGGTGACCCGCGCTTCGGGCGGATGCAGCCGACGCAGGATGGACCGGCTGCCAAGGTCGTTCAGGAGCACGAGCGAGCCGTCCGGCTGCGGCAGCAGCAGCCTTGGCGTCAGGGCCGACGGGTGGCTCCAGTTGCCACTCGGCGTCAGGCGCTCCACCTCGCGCCTGGCATTGATGCCATAGACCGCCCATCCGTCGGCGCTCGCCAGCGACTGCATCGGCGACGTTGCGGCCGTCGTGACGGTACCGAGCCGTAACTCGACGCGCGACGGCACGTTTCTCGTGTCGGTGACGGTCACGGTGCCGCCGTCCGCATCGAAGGCGATCAGCTGGTGCAGGCGTGGCACCGGCTGCGACGCCGTCCAGAGCACCGAGTCGCGGCCCCACCGGTATGCCGTCGGGCGCCCGCCGTCGATCGGGAGGCGCACGAGCACGGCGTCGGGGCCACTCCAGGCCGCGTCGGCCGCACGAATCTCGGGCAGGCCCGGTCCGTCGGAACAGGCTGCGCAGAGCAGCAGGCAGGCGATCGCGCGTCGCACGGCCGAAAGCTAGGCACGTGGGCCGCCCACAAAAAGCAGCGGGCGGGACTTTCGTCCCGCCCGCCGCGGCGCCGGACCGGCGCCGTCACCTCACTGTGCCGCGCTAGTAACTCGGCCCGATCGAAAACTGCCAGTAGCCCTTCTTGTAGAACCCGTCGCGGGGTACGGCGTAGTCCCAGCGCAGGATCGCCAGGTTGAACAGGTTCATGCGGATACCGTACCCGTAGCTCCGGAGGGGGAATCGCTGCTTCGTGAAGTCGTAGTTGTCCGGCTGCGTCAGGCTGATGCCCTGGCCGCCGCTCCACGCCATGCCCGCGTCGTAGAAGAAGAGGCCGTCAATCGGGGGCAGGCTGATCGGCAGGACCCCGAGGTCGAAGCGCCGCACGAGCGGGAACCGCAGCTCGGCGTTCGCCACGGCAATCCGGCTTCCGAGCAATTGCACGGCCGAACACGTCTGCAGGTCGCTCGTCGACGAGTTGGCGCCGTTGGTGCCGCAGTCGGCCGACTGATAGTTCTCGCGATCGTAGCCGCGGATGAAATACGGATACCCGATGTACTTGGGATAGCGGCTCTCGCCGGGCCCCACCGCGACATCGGCGTACGCGCGCGTGGCGAGCGTGAGGAAGCTGAAGATGATCGCGTCGTAGCGGCGCGCGTCGACGAGGTAGTTCACCCAGCTGCTGTCGCCCGAGAGGTTCGGCCGGAGCTCGAGGCGATAGCGGTGACCGAAGATCGGCCCCGTGGTCCCCTGCAGGGCGTTGTCCGACACGTACGCGGCGTAGGGCGACAGGTAGTTGAGCGTGCCCCCGCCGCGGATGCTGTCGATGTAGACGCCGCCGCCGTACCCGTAGATGCTCACCTGTTGCGACAGGTACATCGACGCGCGGTCGATGCTCGTGAACTGCGTGCCGACTTCGAACCGGTCGAACCGGTTGAGCGGGTAGGCGCCCTGCAGGAAGCCCTGGCGGATGATGTAGCGCTCCAGGGTCTGCGTCTGGTTGGCGATGCCGTTGGCGTCGTACCCCGACTGGGCGTAGTTGCTGAGGAAGAAGTACGGCGTCTGGATGGCGCCCACCGCCCAGCCCAGGCGCCGTGACGAGTTCTGGAACGCGATGAACGCCTGCGCTTCCTCAAGCTGGCCGTTCAGCGCCGCGGAGACGGCAAGTTGCCGGTTGCCGAGCAGGTCGGCGAACACCAGCGTCGTGCCGCCGTACACGCCGCGGCCGTAGTTCTCCTGCGCGTAGCCGATGGAGGGGCGCGAGATGTACTCCGGCCGCAGGGTCGGCTGGTATTTCTCGCTCTTGATGGATGACTCCGGCGGCAGCGCCAGGGCCGCGCTGTCCATGAGCGCGGCGACCGAAGTCGCCGACGCCGCGCCGGGCTGGCCGGCGGCCGGCAGTTCCGCGGACGGTCGCAGCCCCGTCGGGGCCCGGTACACGGAGATGCGGCGGCCGAATGCGGTGTCGCGTGAAGCCTGCACGGCCTGCTGCGCAATCGCCTGCAGCGCGGCCGCCGCGTTTGCCTGCGCCCGCGACGCCGAGTCGCGCGGGACCACCGCGCCGGGCGCCCCCGGCGCGCCGCCGCTGGTGGCGGCCGCGATCGTCGCCGGCGGTACGAACGGATCCTTGGCCAGCTGCCGCGGGTTGCTCACGGACCAGATCGTGTAGTCACCGTTGTCCATGTACACGAACGCGAGCTTGTCGGCCTGGTGCGCCCAGGTGATGGCCGGGCTGTTCTCCGTGACCGACGCCACCCCGCCGATGAACTTCGTCAGCTGGTAGTGCTGCTTCGTGTCGAAGTTGTACAGGAAGATCTGCGCGATCCCCGTGCGGTCACTGATGAACGCGATCGACTTGCCGTCGGGCGCCCACTGCGGGTTCAGGTTCTTGCCGTCCTGGCCCGGGATCGTCTCGATCGCGTTCGTCTCGAGGTCGAGGATGTTGATTTCCCATCGCGAGAAGCGGAGCACCGAGAGGTCGGTGCGTGGGCCGCGGTCGCTCACGAACGCGATGCGGCGGCCGTCCGGCGACCATGCGGGCATGACCGCGCCGAAGTAATCGGTCGTCAGCTCGCGCAGGTTCCGGCCGTCGGCGTCGATCATGTACAGGTTGCTGAAGCCGCCCTTGCTGCCCGAGAACACGATGCGGCGCCCGTCCGGCGACCACGACGGGCCGATCATCTGGTCCAGCCCCGTGTCGAGGCGCCGCGTCACGCGCCGCGTGCGGACGTCGAGCAGGTAGAGCACGTCCTTGCCGCCCGTTTGCGCCGTGTACGCCAGCAGCCGGCCATCCGGGGAGAAGGCGCTCTGCGAATACGCGTACCGCAGCTCCTCGGTCTCCGGATTCAGCGTGCTGTTCGTGAGCCGTTTGAGCCGCTTGCCCGTGGTCGCATCGGCCAGGTACAGGTCGAGGAACACCTCGGCCCGGAGCAGGCTGCCCGTGGAGATGTACGCGATCTGCCGCCCGTCGCTCGACAGCGCGGGCGCCACGTAGACCGGGATGATCGCCGACGTGCGCTTCGCGTTGAGCAACGGCTGCGCCACCTTGCGCGGCCGGTCCAGCTGCGCAATCCCGGGCAGGTAGTCCGTCTGCATCGTTTCCTTCCAGACGTCGCCCAGCTCGTCGAGCTCGTAGCCCGTGAAGCGCTTGAACGCATGCTCGACGCCCGACGTGCCGGCCGCCTGCAGGATCTCGCCGATCATGTCGTCGCCCCAGCGCTGCCCGATGAATCGCCAGAACGACTCGCCGTACCGATACGGGAACCAGCGGTCCGGCTCGTCCGTCATTTGCGCGATGGACGGGATGTTGCCGTTCAGCGCCGCGTCGCGAATCACCGCGTCGGTCGCCGGGTGATGGGGGCCGATCGAGAGGTACTCCGCCATGCCCTCGGCGAACCACAGCGGCAGCGGCTGCACGCCCACGTCCGACGCCACCACGCTCGCGCCCGTCCGGCCGCGAAACTGGATGTCGAACTGGAACTGGTGGACCATTTCGTGCGCGAGCACGTGTTCCGTCTCGGCCGGATCCTGGCCGAAGAAAAACATGTTCCGCTGGCGCACCGGATCCGTGACGCCGCCCGTGCCTTCGCCCAGGTCGCCCGTGAGGTTGTTCTGCGCGAAGTCGCCGCGCGACGCGAACACCACGATCGGCTTCTTTTCGTGGAACTCGTAGTTCAGGATCCTGGAAAGCCGCGCGTACGACCGTTCGGCCATCCGCGCCACCATGCGCGCCGCGACTTCCTCTTCGGCGTAGTAGTGCACGTCGAAATGGTCCGTGTGCAGCACCTGCCACGTGAGGTGCTTGAACTGGACCTGGTTCTGGCCGAAGTACTGCTGTGCGCCCGCGTCGTGCGGGACGACGGCGGCGGCCAGCGCCACGACGGCGGCAAGAACGATCGCGGACGAGCGGTGACGCATCGGGGCTCCTAGCGGATCAGCGGGAGCGCGGGGGCATCGCCCCACAGCCGCTCCAGCTGGTAGAAATTGCGCAGCGACGGATGGAAGACGTGCACGACGAAGTCTACGAAATCGAGGACCACCCAGCGGCCATGCGTCGTGCCCTCCGCGGCCCGCGCCTTCACGCCGGCGGCCGCCAACGCCTCCACCACGTGCTCGGCGATGCTGCGCACGTGCGTGTCCGAGGTGCCCGATGCAATCACGAAGTAGTCCGTCATGTCCGTCACGCCGTGCAGGTCGAGCAGCACGACGTCGTTGGCCTTGTTGTCGAGGCACACGCGTGCTGCCAGGCGTGCGTGCTCGGTGCTGCGCTTGTCCGGGTGGCGGGCGGGCAACGTCAGCGCTCCCCGCGCCGCGCACCGCGGACGGCTTCCCGAATAATAGGACGTGCGCGTCGCGAAGTTCCCCCAACGCAACGGTCGCACGCCGGCGCGCCGTGATTCGACGCCAGGGTGCGACCGGGACGGCGGTGGTGCGCCGCGCGCGGGGCGGTCAAGCCTTGATGACCCAGACCTTGATCTCCGCCTTCACGTCCGCGTGGAGCTTGACCGGCACCTTGTAGATGCCCAGCGCGCGGATCGGCTCGTGCAGGTCGATCATCCGCTTCTCGATGTGCACGCCCTGCGCCTCGAGCTGGTGCGCGATGTCGGCCGAGGTCACCGAACCGAAGAGCTTGCCCTCCTCGCCCACCCGCGCCGAGAAGGTGAGCGAAATCGGCTCGAGCTTCGCGGCCAGCTCCTGCGCGGCGTTGCGGCGCTCGTTCTCGGCCGCCTCCAGGCGCGACTTCTCCTGGGCGATCCGCTTGAGGTTGCCGGGCGTGGCCTCGTAGGCGATGCCGCGCGGCAGCAGGTAGTTGCGGGCGAAGCCGGGTGAGACCTTCACCACGTCCCCGGGATGCCCGAGCTTGTCGACTGCCTCACGAAGAATGACTTCCATTGGATCGATACCCCTGATCAGGTTTTCCTGGCCCGGGCGCGCGAGCGCCAGTCGAGCCACGTGTCGCCGACGCCCAGCCCGAGCGCCATCACGCCGAGCACGTTCCAGAACAGCACGGCGACGAGGATGAGGAACGCCGACGCCACACGTCCCGGCGCCAGCATCCACAGAAAGACGCCCACTCCACGGATGGTGTAGAGCGCGCCGAAGAACACGAGGAGGTTGGCGCCGACGGCGCGCACGACCGTCACGCCCGGCACGAGGATCATGGCCAGGCCCGCCACGACGCCCCACACCATATGGTCATTGAACCGGAAATCCCGCAACCGCCCCAGCGGCGGGCCCAGGCGCGCGCGTCCGATCCGGTGGTACAGGGCCCAGGCCAGGCTGAGCGCCGCCAGGGCCTCGAGCGCCGCGAGCGACGGGTACAGCACCCGCGCCGTGGCCGGCAGCGACGTGAGTTCGGATTCGACGAGGCTCGCCATCTGGCCGGCCGGCGGGTTCTGCGCGACGAAGTCCTTCCACTCCGGCATGCCGGTCATCTGCCGCCAGCCCGTGAGTGATTCCTGCGCGCGCCGCCCGGATTCGGCCGCCACGCCGTCCGCCACGCGCGACGGGCCACCCGGAACGATGATCGTGAAAACCGCCGCCACGGCGAAGGCAATCCCGAGCGCTCGCAGGGCACGCGGCAGGAACGGCGCCGTCGCGTCGCGCCGCCACACGGCGAACGCACCGAACGCCCCAGCCGTCAGGAGCGCCCATCCGCCCTGCAACAACGAGAACAACCCACTTCCCGCCATCTGCCATACCGACCACGCCGCCAGGAGCGTCCACGTGATCGCGAGCGCGGGGCGGCCGCCGGCCAGCCAGCCCGCGACGGCCAGCGCGGCCAGCGCCGGCGCAAGCAGCAGCACCGTCTGCTCGACCGGCACCACCACGCGCACCAGCGGCGACATGGGCACGAGCACGAACGCCGCCGTGGCGACGGCGACCTTCATCCAGCCCCGCTCACGCGGGACGGGTGCCACGGCCGGTTCGGCGGCGAACGTCACCGTCGGCTACGGCTGGTGGCCGCGCGTGTAGGGCAGCAGCGCGAGGTAGCGCGCCTTCTTGATCGCCAGCGCGAGCTGTCGCTGGTGCCGCGCGTCCACGCCGGACAGGCGGCTCGGCAGGATCTTGCCGTTGTCGGTGATGAACCGCGCCAGGAACCGCTCGTCCTTGTAGTCCACGTAGCGAATACCGGCCTCGGTGATCGGGCACGTCTTCTTCTGTCGGCGCATGGGCTATTCCTCGTCGTCGTCATCGTCGTCCGCCTTCCGGCGGGCGGCAAGCTGTTCTTCGGTCATCGGCGGGGCGCCGAGTTCGTGCTCGTGCAGCGAGATCAGGTACCGCACCACGCCGTCGTCAAGTTTGAGCGCGCGCTCGAACTCCGGCAGCGCCGAGGACTCCGCGTGGAAGCGCGCGACGATGTAATAGCCGGTTTCCTTCGTGCCGATCTTGTAGGCGAGCTGGCGGCGGCCCCAATGGTTGAGCTTGATCTCCTCCGTGGAGCCAAGCAGGGCATGGTGCTTCGCGAGCTTGTCGTTGATGGCGGCGTCTTCGAGCGCGGCGTCGAAGATGTACACCGCCTCGTATTCACGAGACAATGCGGCAATCCTCCTTTGGTCTGGTCGCCTCCCACGGGTTGCCGACGCGGGAGGAGGTTGAGCCGGTCCCGACGAGCCGACCGGCGATGTTGTTCGAGCCCAACAACATAACAAGAGTCAGCCCGCCCGGTCAACGCGGTACGCGTGCTCGGGGGGAAGTCACACCCCGGAGAAACGCGGTCTGCAGCAAATGGAAGTGTGTTCGCAGCAACATCTGCCATAAGGCGTTGCCACGATGGCACTTGCCATGTTCCGTCAAGACGTGGCCGGCCCGCCCGTGTCGCACGTCGGGAGGATTGCGGCCGCGTCCTTCCCTCGCCGGAACTGCGCATGACAGCCATCCACGCACCCGCTGCCGACCAACCCGCGCCCCGGCGGCGCACCTACGCGGCGCCCGTACTTGTCCCGCTCGGGACGCTGGCGGACTCCACCTCGGCGGTGAACAACACCAACAAGGCCGACGGTGGGCGGATGGCTGGGATGAAGCGATCCGGCTGAGGGCTGCCGCCCGACCTGCCAGCGCATGCGCCGCCGCGGTAGACTGCGGCGCATGGAAGCACCGTCGCTGACGCTCGGGACGCGCCTCGTCGTCACGAAGGATCAGGTGTCCGCCAACGTGGCGGGCGAATCGGTCATCCTCGGGATGCGCGATGGGGTGTACTACGGGCTGGATCCCGTCGCCACGCGCATCTGGGAACTGTTGCACACGCCGACGACGCTCGAAACCGTGCTCGGCGCGATTACGGCGGAGTTCGACGTCTCGCGCGAACAGGCGACGAACGACCTCCTGGCGTTCGCCAACGACCTGCTCGCCCATGGGCTGGTGGACCGTGTCGGCGGGTAGCCCCGTGCTGCACCGGATCCGGACGGCAGCTGCGTTGCCGCGCACGGAGTTCCAGCTCACCCTGCGCGCGATCGGCGCGCTCGCGGCAGCTCGTGTCCTCATCGCCCTCGTCGGATTCCGGCGCCTCCGTGGGTTCGTCGGTGTGGCGCCGCCCCGCGCGCGGCCGGACGCGGCGTACGCGCGCATGGTGCGCCGGGCTGTGGACCGCGCCGCACGCACGATTCCCGGCAGCAAGTGCCTGGCACAAGCCCTCGTAGCGACGCGGCTTCTGCGTGCCGGTGGCGTCCCCGGCGACCTGACCATCGGCGTGGTGAAGGCGGGCACGGCGACGTTCGAGGCCCATGCCTGGGCGCGGTCGGGCGACATGATCGTCACCGGCGACCCGGACCTTTCGCGCTACACGGAACTCGCGACCTTCTTCGCGCCGACGTGAGCGCGTTCGTGGCGGCGATCGGCGCCGGGGACGCGCCCGTCTCCCTGCCGGACGCCTGCGTTGCCGCGCTCGCCGTGCCGGGCGCGCAGCCGGCGCGGACCATGGCAGTGGCGGGGTTTGCGTGCGCCGTGGCGCCGACGCGCCGCAGGGAGTCCGGCGTGCGGCATGACGGCGACGTCGTGGTGGTTGGCGACGTACGGATCGACGCGCGCGCCGAACTCATGTCCGCGCTGCGGGCGGCGCCGGCGGGCGACGCTCGAGCGCCGATTCCGGTCGATGGGGACGACCTCGCGCTCGTCCTTGCCGCCTATGCCGCGTGGCGCGAGGGAGCGTTCGGCCGGCTGATCGGGGACTTCGCCTTCGTCCTCTGGGACGGCGGGGCGCGGCGGGCCTGGGCCGTCCGCGACGGCATGGGGGTGCGGCCGATGTACCATGCGGCGACGCGCGACGCGATCGTCGCGAGCAACCTCCTTGACGCGATGCGTGCCCACCCGGGTGTCGGCGCTGGCCTGAACCCGGCCGCGGTGGCGTCGTTCCTCGCGTACGGCGCCAACCTCGACGTCGCCACGACGACCTTCGCAGCGGTGGCGCGGCTCGCGCCGGGGACGGCGCTGGTGGCGGGTCCCGGGAAACCGCCGAGCGTGTGGCGTCACTGGTCCGTGCCCGATCCCGCGCCAATGCACCTGGCCGACGGGGCGTGCCTCGAGCGGTACCGCGAACTCCTCGGGTGCGCGGTCGCGGACCGGGTGGACGCCGACGGCACGGCGATATTCCTCAGTGGCGGCATCGACTCGCCAACGATTGCGGCCACCGCGCGCCGCGTCGCGCCCGGCGCGCGGCTCGAGGCCCTGACCATGCGCACGACCAATGTCGAATCGGGCCGCGAGATGGAACTCGCCGCGATGGTCGCGGCGCGCCTCGGCATCCCGCAACGCCGGTTTGAGACGCCAACTGATGCGCGGCCGGAAGCCCTGCGGCACACGCCAGAGCCGATCGATGAACCGGAGTTCGCGGCGCAGGCCGCGGTGGTGACGCAGCTCGCCGCTGCCGTGGGCGGCGTCATCATCGAGGGGGAGGATGGGGACGCGCTGTTCCGGCCGGCGGGCCTGGCGACCATGCTGAGGCGGGAGCCGCCGCTCCGCGTGATGTCCCGCATCATCGCGTACACCATCCGGCATCGCCATCACCCGTATCTGGGATTCTGGATCGCGCGCCGCCTGGGGCTGCGGCCCGGGGACACGCCGCGGCCGGTGCCCCACTGGCTCCGCCCGGACGTGCGCGAGGTGCTGCCGGCGGACACGGGCGTCGTGCGCACGCATCCCTCCCGCCCCGACAGTGTGGCGTCGCTCACGGCCGCGATCTGGCAGTCCGTGCACGCCGCAACCGACCGCGCCTATCACGGCGCGCCGGCGGAGTTTCGCTGGCCGCTCCTCGATGCCCGGCTGCTCGAGTTCGTCTTCGCCCTGCCGAGCATTCCCTGGTGCCAGCGGAAGTACCTCGCGCGGCGCGCGTTCGCCGGCGACTTGCCGCGGGAGGTGCTGGACAGGCCGAAGACGTCGATTCCCGGCTATCATGAGACCATGGTGCGCGTGTGGCGCGACCGGACGGCATGCGCGCTGCCGCCGCTCGACGAGCGGACGCTGGCGTTCGTCGACGCGGAGGCGGTGCGCACCTGCCTGCGCGACGGCGACGCCGAAGATGTCATGGAGGCGTGGCGGGTGATCGAACTCGACGCCTGGATCCGGAACGCCGGCGCATGAGCGCCCACGAGTACAGCCCCGGCGACTACGACGCCATGCTGGCAGACCGCGTGCGCGGGCCGGCGTACCTTGCCGCCATCGCGCGCACGGTCCGTCCGGGCGACGTCGTCGTGGAGGTGGGGACGGGCGTCGGCTATTTCGCCGTCGCCGCCGCGCGCGCCGGCGCCCGGCGCGTGTACGCCATCGAGCGCGATCCGTCCGTGACGCTCGCCGCGGCCATCGTGCGCGAGAATGGCTGCGACGACCGCGTGACCTGCATCCAGGGCGATGCGATGCGGACCACGCTTCCGGAACGCGGAAGCGTGCTGCTGAGCGACCTGCGCGGGCTCGTTCCCCTGTATCGCTCCGGCGTGGCGACGATCATCGACGCCCGTGACCGCCTCCTGGTGGCTGGGGCGCGGATGATCCCGGTACGCGACACGATGTACGCCGCGCCGTGCGAGGCTCCCGCCGAGTGGCGCGAGACCGAACTTGCGCTCGGCGCCATGCCGTTCGGCATCGCGCGCGCGAGCGCCGCGCGCACGGCGCGGGCCGCGATGCGCCGCGATCGCGTGGAGGCATCGGGCCTGCTCGCCGACGGGGCGGTGGTGGCGACGCTCGAGTACGCGACGATCGCGTCTCCCGACGTGGATGCGACGCTCGAGTGGACGATCGCGCGCGACGGGGCGGCGGAGGGCATCGTGTTGTGGTTCGACGCCGTCCTCGCCGACGGTGTCGGGTTCTCCACGGCGCCGGGGGCGCCGCGCACCGTGTACGGCAACGGGTTCCTCCCGTTCCAGCGCACGCGGAGCGTGCGCGCGGGCGACCGCCTCACATGTCGCCTCCGTGCGAAGCTCGTCGAGGGGACGTACGTGTTCGCGTGGGACACGGCACTCCGGCCCGCGTCCGGCGCGCCGGCGGACGACATGCGGCAGTCCACGCTCGCCGGCCTGGTCATGGCGCCGGCCGACCTCGCGCGGAGGCGCGCGCCGCACACGCCCACGCCGGAATCGTTCGCCGACGTGCGCGCCGCGCTGGATCTCGTCGATGGGAAACGCACGCTCGCCGACATCGCCGCCGAGGCCCGCCGCCGGCGTCCGGACCGCTTCGCGAGCGATGCCGCCGCGCTGTCGTGGGCGGCTGGCGCGCTGGCGGCACTCGAAGACCTTTCGCGCGCGTCGAACTGATGCCGCCCGCCTGCAGCAGGCGCGCCCATCGTCCGCTGCACCAAACCGATGGACCGGTTGTCAGGGCGGGAACCGTTTCATTACGGTGCGATGAACTCGTCGCATCGCGAGGCCCCTGTGCCCAGTTCGCCGAAACCCGAGAACATCGTCCCCGCGAACCGGTCTCCGTATCAGGTGCCGCGCCTCGTGGTGCTCGGCGCGATGCAGGAGGCCACGGGTGCCGTCGGGAACGTGTCGAACATGGACGGCGGCATGGGCATGATGAGACGTTCGCAGTGAGCACGCGGGGCGGGGCGGCAACCATCGGTCGCTGACGGTCGGGTCGCGCCCCGGCAGTGCCGCACGACCGTTGCTCTGTGCGACCGCGCGGGGTAGCATACGGGTCATTCCGGCCCCGAGGCTGACCCCATGACCGCCAACGCACCCGATTCCTCGCCCGCGACGCGCCGGGTGCAGGTGTACGCGTCGCCGCGGCTCTCGATCATCGGCGGAATTCAGCAGTTCACGTCGGCCGTTGGGACGAAGTCGATGGCTGACGGCGGCATGGGGATGAATACCCGATCCCAGTAAGCGCTTGACCGGAGCCGGTGCGACTCGGCTGGGGCACGATCCGCGGCATCAGGCGGGGTGTGGACCGTCGGATGGCGTTCGCGATCGACGCCAGTTCCGCATCCACGGAATCGTCCTGGAGATCGACGGGCACCTGCCGGTCGACCTGCCTCGAGCTGCCGGTGGCGCGCCGGACATTGTCGTGCACGCCGGCGCCGTACCGGAATGGGTCGGTGAGGGCGTCGATCCCGCCAGGACGCTGCACTCGGCGAAGGACGACGACGCGAACCTCGTGGAGGTGGCGTGGACCAGCCGGGGCAGCGGTATTCGGCTGACGTACAGTGAGGGTGCGACGTTCTACGTCGCACCCTCCCTCGGCGAACTGTGGATGGAGTGGACGCCGCCGCTCACCGAGGCCGATGCCGCGCACTTCCTGCTGGAGCCGGTGCTGGCGTTCGTGCTGCGCCGGCGCGGCACGCTGGTGTTGCACGCAAGCGGCGTGGCGTTCGGCGCCCGTGGCATTGCCATCTGCGGGGACGCCGGGGCGGGGAAGTCGACCACCGCCGGCGCCTGCCTCATGGCCGGAGCGTCGCTCGTCTCCGACGACGTGCTCGCCCTGGGCCCCGCACCGGACGGCTGGCAGTTGCAACCCGGCACGCGCGCCTGCCGTGTGTGGGATGATGGTGCACGCGCGCTGGTCGGCGACCCGCATCGCGCGCCGGTGTTCTCGCCGACGTGGGACAAGCGTGTCGTGGCGCCGGCGGCGCTGGGCGCGTCACTGGCCGATACGCCAGTGCCGCTCGCACTGGTGTGCGTCCTGTCGGCGCGTAGCGGCGCTGAGCCGGAGGTGACGCGCCTGCGAGGATACGAGGCGGTGCGGGCGGTCGTGCCGAACACGTCAGCGCACTGGGCACAGGACGTGGAGCAGCGCGCCGTGGAACTCCGCAGCGTGGCGCGGCTCGTGACCGACGTGATGGTCGTGCGCGTGGTGGCCCCGGACGAACCGGCAGCCCTTCCGCACGTGGCCGCAGCCATCCGCCGCGCTGCCGGTGGATGACGCGTTCGCGCTGCTCGTCGCATGCGGACGAGCCGCGATCGCGCGGGCCCGTGGCGTACCGCCGGAGCCTGACGATGCCATCGCACTGCTCGCGTCCGGCATTGCGGACGCGGGCCGGATGCTCGAGGCTGCTGAGGCGCACGGCATCGTGCCGCTCGTGTGCCGCGAGGTGCTGGCCCGCCCGGGACTGCTGACCGCGGAAGCTCGCCACTCGCTTGCCGGGGCGCAGCAGGCGGCCGCGGTGCGTGCCCTCGATGCCTTCCGCGAGCTGCGCGACGTGTTGCGGCACCTCGAGGCGGCGGACATTCACGCGCTGCCGTACAAAGGTCCGGTCCTCGCGTTCGACGCATACGGCGACGTGACGATGCGCGACAGTGCCGACCTCGACATTGTCGTCGCTGCGCCGGACATCGACCGGGCTGCTGCCGTGCTCGGCGCGCACGGCTACCGGCCCGCCGATGGTCGCGCATGGCGCGATGCGCGTGCCACCAACGAGTGGCAGGCGCAGGTGACGTTGCGCCGGGACGGCGGTCGCCTGCCACTCGATGTGCACTGGCGCTTCTGCGACCGGAAGCTGCCGTGGAGCCCCGGAGTCGCCGGGGTGCTCGCCCGTGGCGTGGATCGCGAGGTCGGCGGCGCGCACGTGACGGTGCCGACGCGCGAGGATCAGGTGATGCTCGTGCTGTTGCACGCGGCCCGCCATGGGTGGGATCGCCTCGACGGACTCGTGGCTGCCGGGGCGCTGATGGCGCGCGGCGTGGACGCCCGTCTTCTGGCGCAACGCGCGGCAGAAATTCGTGGCACGACCGTGGTGGCAACGGGCTGCGCACTCATCCGCCGCCTGTTCGGCACCGTCGTGGACCCCGACGCGCCGTCGGTCGTGCCGTCCGTCGTGCCGTCCGTCGCGCCATTCGCGGTCGAACCGCGGCGCGTGGCCGCACTCGCCGCGATCGGCGAAGCGCGCCTCCGGCGCGGTGACGCCGGCGCCACCCGCGACGCGCGTCTGCACCTCCAGTTGCTCGATGGGGTGCGGGATCGCGTGCGCTACGTGGCGCTCGCGCTCGTGCTGCCCACCGATGCCGATGATGCCTTACTGCGGCTGCCGCGCGGCCTGGGCTGGCTCTATCCGATCGCCAGGCCCTGGCGGCTCGCGGCGCGCGCCGCCAGGGCCGCTAGACGTTGAAGCGGAACAGCATCACGTCGCCATCGCGCACGACATACTCCTTGCCCTCGCTGCGGACCACGCCTTTCTCGCGCGCGCCCTTCCAGCCATCCGCCGCCACGAACTCGTCGTAGCCGACGGTCTCGGCGCGGATGAACCCGCGCTCGAAATCCGTATGGATGACGCCGGCCGCCTTCGGCGCCGTGTCGCCGCGGTGTATCGTCCACGCCCGGACTTCCTTCTCGCCCGCGGTGAAGTACGTCTGCAGTCCGAGCAGGTGGTATCCGGCGCG
Source organism: uncultured Gemmatimonas sp. (assembly GCA_964556915.1). Taxonomy (GTDB): domain Bacteria; phylum Gemmatimonadota; class Gemmatimonadetes; order Gemmatimonadales; family Gemmatimonadaceae; genus Fen-1231. The sequence continues at coordinate 9,188 of CAZKYG010000109.1, read as the reverse complement.
AATGAGCCGGTCGAGGCCGGCGGACTCGATGCCGAGGGAGGCGAGAAACTCCGCGCGGTCTTCGGGCGCCAGCTCGGCGAGCTCGCCCTCGATCTTCGCGGAGAAGGTCACGATCTCCGCCGGTTCGTGGTCGCGCGCGATGGCGGCGCGAAGGGCCCGCACGTAGGTGCCGCCGTCACCCTGCAGGTCGGCGTCGGTCACGTTCGCGGCGTAGAGCACGGGCTTGAGCGTGAGGAGCTGGAGGGGCAGCAGCACCGCGCGTTCGCCGTCCGTCAGTGCCACATGCCACAGCGCCTTGCCCTCGGCCAGCGCCGCGTTCGCCTTTTCGAGGGCGGGGAGTTCGGCCTGGGCCTCCTTGTCGCCCGTGCGCGCGGCGCGCCTCGCCTTGTCGAGGCGCTTTTCCACCGAGCCCAGGTCCGAGAGCGCGAGCTCGAACTCGATCACTTCGCGGTCGCGCACCGGATCCACGGCGCCCATGACGTGCGTGACGTCGGGATCGTCGAAGCAGCGGACCACGTGCACGATGGCGTCGGTCTCGCGGATGTTGGACAGGAACTTGTTGCCGAGGCCTTCGCCCTGGGACGCGCCCTTCACGAGGCCGGCGATATCCACGAACTGCACGACGGCCGGGACCGTCTTTTCGGGCCTGACGATGCCCGCGAGGACATCCAGCCGCGGGTCGGGGACGTTCACCATGCCGACGTTCGGGTCGACCGTGCAGAACGGGTAGTTCGCGGCCTCGGCCCTGGCCGCGGTCAGGGCGTTGAAGAGGCTGGACTTCCCGACGTTGGGGAGGCCGACAATTCCGAGCGAGAGCACGAGCAGAGCCTGGTGGTGGGTGGCGACCGGGCGCGCAGACGGCAGGCCGTCCGGCGTCACCCGCAGCCGTGGTGCGCGCAAAGCGGAGGAAATGTACCCGACTGCGCGGTTTCGATGGTGATGCGCGCCGCGCCGGTCGGCATCGTTCCGCCATCCGGAGGGAACATGCAGGACTACCGAAAGCTCGAGGTGTGGGCGCGGGCGCACGAGCTCGTCCTGGAAACGTACCGGGCCGCGCATGGCGCGAAGGCGCGGGCGTTTCCCGACCTCACCGGACCGATGCTGCGGATGGCGGGTGCCATCCCCGCGGCCATCGTGGAAGGGTGCGGATACGACTCGCAGCGCGAGCTCGCGGGCTGTCTGCGGCGCGCGATCGCGTCAGCGCAGCAGCTGCAATACCACCTCGTCCTCGCGCGCGACCTCGACGTCGTTGCGCCCGCGCAGTACGCCCGCCTCGACGCGCGCGTATCCCAGGTATGCCAGATGACGAGCGGGTTGCTGCGGCGCGTCCGCCGACCGGCGGCCGCGATCACTCCTGGGGGTCCGGGGCCTTCCCCGTGAAGCGGTTCATCGTCTCCCGCATCCCCTTCGCGATCCAGAGCTCGATCGCGTCCGTGAGCTCGGGGAGCAGGTCGCGGACGGCCGCCGTATCCGCCTTGCCCATGGGGGAGAGGACATAGTCGCTCAGGGGTGCGCTGCGCTCGCGCCCCTCGGAGGGCCCGACGCCGATGCGCAGGCGCCCGTATTCCGGCGACGCGAGATGATGCTCGACGCTCTTGAGGCCGTTGTGCCCGCCGGCGGATCCTGTCTCACGGAACCGGTAACGCCCCACCGGGAACGCGACCTCGTCGACGACGACGAGCAGGTCGTTGGCTGGCGCGAAGAACGGCCGCCGCACGTAGGGGCGGAGCACTTCACCCGAGAGGTTCATGTAGGTCTGCGGCTTGACGAGCCGCACGCGCACGCCGTGCACGCTGCCCGTGGCGACGCGAGCCTCGCCGTCCTTCTTCCAGGCCTCGAAACGCCAAACGTCGGCGAGGTGGTCCACGACCCACCAGCCGACGTTGTGACGCGTCCGTTCGTATTCGCGGCCGGGATTGCCGAGTCCGACGATGACTTTCATCGGGTCCGGGAACGCCGGTCAGGCGGCGCGGCGCGCCGTGATCCCGGTGGAGCCACCGGGGTCGGGCGCGCCGTGCCGCCTCACGGCTACTTCTTCTCGGCCTCGCCCTCGGCGCCTTCCTCGTCCTCGGCCTTGGGCTTGCGAATGAGTTCCGGCTCGGCCGGGGCTGCCGCGGCCGCCGCGGCCTCTTCCGGCGTCGGCTCGACCACTTCCTTCGGGATCATGCAGACGCAGATCGTGCCGGCCGGGTCGTCGAGGATCGTCACGCCGGCGGGGGCCTTCACGTCGCTGACGTGGAGCGACTTGCCCACCTGCAGGGCCGACACGTCGACGTCGATGTGGTTCGGGATATCGGCCGGATCGACGCTGATGTGCAACTCGCGCACCGTCTCGTCGAGGATGCCACCGCCCGTCCGCACGCCCTCGGGCGTGCCCACGAACCTGAGCGGAATGCGCACGGTGATCTTCTCGCCGGCGACCAGTTCCTGGAAATCGACGTGGAGCACGTCGCGCTTGACCGGGTGACGCTGCAACTCGCGGATGAGCGTGCGCGACGTCTTGCCGTCGACGTCGAGCTCGATGACGGTCGTGGTGTAGCTGATCGTCTCGAGCAGGCGATTGAAGGTGTGCGCGTTGAGTTTCAGGGCCTGCGGTTCGCGTCCGTGGCCGTAGATGATGGCGGGGACTTCGCCGGCGGCGCGCATCTTGCGCGCGGTGCCCTTGCCGGACTGCGTCCGGATGGACGCCGAGAACTGGGCTGTTGCCATGGGAGGATACTCCGGATGTACGGTGCGCTACGTGGGTGCCCGGTCATTCGCCGGCCCGGCGGCGCACGAGGATCGGTCCGTCTTCTGTCTTCCTGCTAGTCGAACAGACTGCTGACGCTCTGGTCCGCGTGGGTGAACCGGATCGCCTTCGCCAGCAGCTCGCCCACCGAGAGGATGTTGAGCTGCGGGAACCGCCGCGACTCCGGGATGGCGATCGAGTTGGTCACGGCGACCTCCTTGATCGGCGCATTCGAGAGTCGTTCCACCGCGGGGCCGGACAGCAGCGCGTGCGTCGCGCACACGTAGATGTCCCGCGCTCCGAGGTTCTTGAGGGCGCGCGCGGCTTCCGTCACCGAGCCCGCCGTATCGATCATGTCGTCGGCGATGAGGCAGTCCTTGCCCTCGACTTCGCCGACCACGTTCACCACTTCCGCCACGTTCGCCATCGGTCGCCGCTTGTCGATGATGGCCAGCGAGCCGTTGAGCCGCTTGGCGAACCCCCGCGCCATCTTCGCGCTGCCGACGTCCGGCGCGACGACCACGATGTCCTGCAGGTTCTTCTTTCGGTAGTGCGCCGTGAACACCGGCGCGGCGTACAGGTGATCCACCGGAAGGTCGAACATGCCCTGCAGCTGATGCGCGTGAAAGTCGAGCCCGAGGACGCGATTCGCACCCGCGGCCTCGATCAGGTTTGCCATCAGCTTCGCCCCGATCGCCACGCGCGGCTGGTCCTTGCGGTCCTGTCGCGCGTACCCGAAGTAGGGCACCACCACCGTCACGCGCGCGGCCGAGGCGCGCCGAGCGGCGTCCACCATCAAGAGCAGTTCCAGCACGTTCTCGGCCGGAGGGTTCGTCGGTTGCACGATGAACACGTCAGCGCCGCGCACATTCTCGTCGATGCGGACGAACACTTCGCCATCGGCGAAGCGGCTCGTCGTGCACCGGCACAGCTCAATGCCGAGATCCTCCGCGATCTCCTCGGCGAGGGCGCGGTTGCCCGTACCGGTGAGCACCCGGTACGTATGAACTGGAACCGACAATCCGTCCATGGGAGAGCCGTGTAACATAAGCCGCCGCAGGGAGTTAATCAATGCGCGGGGTATTGCCCCCGGTGGATTCGAACCACCATTCTGCGGTCCAAAGCCGCATGTCCTGCCATTGGACGAGGGGGCAGCAGGCAGAAAGCTATCTGCGCGAGTCGCGCGGGCCAAACGCGACGGCCAGGCGGCCCTCCGCGGCGCAGGCCAGCTACGCCACTTCCACGGGCGCTACGCGGTTCAGTGTCTGGGCGTGGAAGACGGAGAAGCCGGGTGGGATCGCGATCATGCCGCCCGCCGGACGTACGGGGAACACGCCGAAGACGGCGGACCCCGATCCGGTCATCTGCGCCATCGGTGCGCCGGCGGCGCGCAGCAGCCCGATGGCGCCGGCGAGTTCCGGGTGATGCGCGACGACCACGTCCTGAAGGTCATTTCCGCTCAATGCTCCGATCTCGCGCCACGAGAACGAGTGCTCGGTCGTGACCGACGGAGCGGTGCTCACGGCCTCCTCGCCAATGCGGGCGGCAAGCGCCGCCTCGACGGTGGCGAGTGCGATGCCGCTGGCCGGTGTCGCGATGCGGCTGGGCTGGCGCGTGCCGGCATCGTGCGTGGCGGCGTACCAGCCGAAGGCGTCGCGACTGGAAACGCCAAACGGCGGCACGAGCAGGATGATGTCCCGCGGCGTCGGCGGCGGGCACGCGACGATGACGTCGCCGCGCACGAGCCCGATGGCCGTGGGCGAGGTGCTGGCGAGGAAGGGCACGTCGGCGCCGAGGGACCGGGCGACGCCGAACAGCGCCTCGTCGGCGAGCCGTCGTGGCGCCATCGCGTTCAGCGCGCGCAGCACGGCCCCGGCGTCGGCGCTCCCGCCCCCCAGGCCGCCGCCGACGGGAATGTTCTTCGTGAGCTCAATCGCGAACGCGTCGGGCCAGCCGGCTGCCTCGCGGTAGGCCAGTGCGGCGCGCCACGCGAGGTTGTCCTCGACGGGCCCCACGTCGGCGGAGCCGCAGTCGAGGGACCGACCGGCGACGTCCGTGCGCACCACGATCGAGTCGGCGAGCGACACGCGCTGGAACAGCGTTTCCAGCAGGTGGTATCCGCTCGGCTCGCGTCCCAGGATGCGCAGGAACAGGTTGAGCTTGGCCTGTGCCTCGACGCGCGCGGTGGGCACGGTCAGGCGCCCGTGGACGGGGAAGGTGGCGCGTTGATTCCGCCGCTGCGCAGGTCGGACAGGCTGAGACGCATGCGCGTGAGGTACCAGCCGCCGATGAGCGAGATCGGGATCCAGGACAGGATGTGGAACGCCAGCACCCACACGACGACCTGCGTGTTGTCGACGCCGTAGATCGCCAGGCCGACGCGCCCGAAGAACTCGAACACCCCGAAGAAACCCGGCGTTGACGGTGCGGCGACCCCGATCGCGATCAGCCCCTGCACGAGGAGGCCGGCCGAAAATGGCGCGTTGATGCCGAGGGCGCGAAAGCCAAGCCAGAAGGCGAACGCGTTGCACAGCCAGTGCAGCAGTGCCCAGAACAGCACTTCGGCGATCAGGCCCGGGCGGCGGAGCACGTGCAGGCCTTCGACGAACCCTTCGAACACGTGGTGGACGCGAGGCGCGAGTCGCGGCGCGAGGCGGCCGACGACTCCGTCGATCATGCGCGCCGTCCAGTCCGGTGCGAAGAGCAGGAACAGGGCCCCCGCGAGCACGACACCCAGGAAGGCCGACGCGGGCACGAGATACGCTGACAGGGGCCGGTCGCCCACCATGTGGCCCGACGGGAACCTCGGATCGAGCGTCGCGACGAGCATCAGGAGCACGACCACCGTGCCATCGAACAGGCGGTCGACCGCGAGCGAGCCGAACGCGGCGGTGAAGCGCACGCGTGGTTCGGCGCGCGACAGCACGAAGGCCCGCGCGGGCTCTCCCGTGCGGAAGCCGACGACATTGTTCACCATCATGCCGATGGCGGTGGCGCGCCAGAGTTCGCCGACGGGGAGCCGTCCGTAGGTCGGGGCAAGCAGCGCCTGCCAGCGTCGCGCCCGCAGCGGGAAGATGAGCGTCGCGAACACCGTGCACGCAAGCCAGAGGGGCGCGCTCGACCCGGCGAGCGTCGTCCACAACGCGCCCAGGTCCTGGTCGTGCAACACCCACCACAGCAGCGCTGCGCTGACACCGATGCCGAGCGCGCCGCGCCAGCTCGAGCGCACGCGTTTACTCCGTCGTGGCGAGCTCGAGGAGGTCGAACAGCTCGGCGAGCGTGTCGTGGTCGGCGGGCGCGGCGCCGGCCTTGATCGCCTCGCCAACGGCGATGGCGCGAGCCAGGGCCGCCTTCCCGCGGTAAACGAGGTCCTGGATCGGGACCACACCATCGTCCTCGTCCACGTTGGCCGGCTCGGCCATCGGCTCGTCGGCCAGGCGCGCGAGCCCCGACAGGCCGGATTCGAGCGCATGGCGCAGCGTCGCGCCCGTCGGCGCCGGCATGACGATCGCTCCTGTCGCGCGCGACACGGCGGCCGAGCCGGCGTACGGCGTCGACGGGCGCCGCGTCGGCACCGTCGGTGTGGCGGCCGGCGTTGGTGTGGCGGGCGTCAGTGTGGCGGCGGGCACCGGTGTCGCCACGGGAGCCGGTGACTCCGGGCGCGGCTCCGGGCGCGGCACGGCCGGCGTGATGACCGGCGTCGGCGCCGAGGGGGACGTGGTGCCGACGGTGCGGCCGGCGGCGAGGCTGTCGGCGATGCGATCGAGCGCGTCGAGTGCCATGGTCTCGAGCGCCGCCGCGGGCGCCACGAGGCCCTGCACGGCATGGGCGGTGGCGGTTTCGCCGAAGCTTTCGGCGGCGCGTTGCAGGGCTCGCGTCGCGGCGCGGAGGTCGTTCGCCGCCCGCTGTCGCGTGGGGCCCTCGCCCGCCGACCGCGCGTCGGCGATCAGCCGCCGCAGGTGCTCGGCCTGGCTAACGACCTCCATGCGGAACCGCTCCTGCGGCGTGGTCGGCGGATGCGGCGCGGCGTGCACGACGTTGTCCCCGGCGCCGTCGGGGAACAGCGCCGAGATCGGGACGACGTAGTCCTTGTCCTCGGTGTCGGCGACCAGCAGCGCCGCGGCCGCCGTGAAGGCGGCGACGGTACCCGTGGTGGTGCCCGGCTTCTTCCCGGCCTGGACGGCTTCGGACGCTTCGCGGAGCACGTCGGACGCGGTGCGGAAGACGTAGCGGTGGGCGTCGGTCGGCGCGGCGCCGAGTTCGAGCATCTTCGCGACGTCGTCAACCGTGTCGATCACGTCCTTGATGGGCGGCAAGTCGGCGAGCGCCGCGATGCCGCGGAGCGACCGGACGCGCTTGACCGTATCGGCGAGCGCCTCGACCGTGCCGGTCTGCTCCACCCAGCGGCGCAGGGCGGCAGCGATGTCGGCGGTCTCGGATGCGAGCCAGAGCCCGCTGCCGATCGCGAGCATCGGCGTGACGACCGAGCGTCGCGAGAACGCCGGCGCGAGCGCGTCGAGTTCGGCGGCGCGGGCGGCGGCGCGCTCGTCCTCGGCCTTGCCCCACGTGCGGGCGCCGCGCACGAGGATCTTGACGTCATCGATGGCGGCGATGATGGCGCCGCGCAGCTGCGGAGTCCACTGCAGGCTTCCGTCGCGCAAGCCCCGACCGAGCCGCTCGAGTCCCGTTGCGACCCTGGCGATGCCGTCGACGCGTGCCATGGTGGCGCTGCCGCGCAGCGCGCGCGCGTTGCGCGTGAAGACGTCGAGATCCGGGACCTTGCCGGCGGGGCGCGCCCGCCCGCCCGCGGGCTGCTCCGTGTACTCGCCCGCCTCGAGCGCGAAGAAGTCCAGCAGTCCGGTGCCCATGACGGGTGAAAAGCTAGCGCAGGTGGGCGGGCGAAGTCAGGGCGCCGTCCGGGCGAGACCGGTGCGCGTCACGCCGTGCGGGCCGCATCCATGGCGGAGCGCATCGCGCGCACGGCCGCGCCGATGCCGTTGTACACCGCATTGCTCACGATCGAGTGGCCGATGTTCAGCTCCTCGATTTCGGGGATCGCGGCCACCGGCCCGACGTTTCGCGTGGTGAGGCCGTGGCCCGCGTGCACGGCGAGACCGAGCGCGACGGCCTGCCGGGCGGCATCCTGCAGGGCGCGCAGGGGCCGGGCGTCGCCGGGCAGGTTGGCGTAGCGACCGGTGTGGAGTTCGATGGCGTCCGCTGCCAGCCAGTGCGAGCGCTCGACCATCACCGGAACGGGGTCGATGAAGAGGCTCGTGCGGATGCCGGCCGCCCGCAGGCGTCGGATCGCTGCGCCGAGGCGCTCGGGCTCCCGGGTCACGTCGAGGCCGCCCTCCGTGGTGACTTCCTCGCGCCGTTCGGGGACGAGGGTGACCTGGTGCGGTCGCAGCGCCTCGGCGATGGCCACCATTTCGTCGGTGCACGCCATCTCGAGATTGAATGGCGTGCGGGCGGACGCCGCGAGGCGCTGGACGTCGCGATCCTGGATATGGCGCCGATCTTCGCGCAGGTGCGCCGTGATGCCGTCGGCGCCGGCCTCCTCGCAGAGGCGGGCCGCCTCGACGGGATCGGGTTCGTCGGCGCGCCGGGCCTGCCGGATCGTGGCGACGTGGTCAACGTTGATACACAGGCGCAGGTGCATGGCGCGGGAATCTACATGCGAGCCTGCGCGTCGGGCCCGTGACCCGGCGGCGCGCCGGTCGTCCGTACGCGGGAGGCCCTGATCATGCGACGAATTGTCCTGCTGTCCTGCGTGTTGGCCGCGTGCCGTACGGTGCAAGTCGGAGGGAACGCCTCCGGACCCGGCGTCGGCGCACCCTCAGCCACGGCGGCGGTGGAGCAGATGCTCGCCGCGGCGCGGGCGCAGGACCTCCAGGCGATCACCGCCGTCTGGGGCGACGAGAAGGGGCTGATGCGCGACCGCACGCCGCGCGACGAACTCGAGTCGCGCGCATACATCATCGCGTGCGTCCTCAAGAGCGACAGCCAGAAGGTGGGCCGCCCGGCGCCGGCCGGGAACGGCCACGTGTTCGTGACGGCGGACCTCACGCAGGGCAAGAACGCCGGCTCGATCCGGTTCGAGGTGGCGCCCTCCGGCGGCGGTCGCTGGCTCGTCACGAACTTCGACGTCTCCGTCCTGCAGAACAAGGGATTCTGCTCCCGGCCCGGCGAGTAGCCGCGCGGCGCCCGGAACTCCGGGCTTGCCCCGACCATTAGTATTCAGACAGTTCGATCAGGATCCCGCCCGTGCTCTTCGGGTGAAGGAAGGCGATGCGCTTTCCTTCCGCCCCGAGACGCGGCGTCTGGTCGATGAGGATGATGCCCGCGGAGCGGCAGCGCTCCAGCGTCGCGTCGAGGTCGTCGACGGCAAGGCATAGGTGATGGATGCCGGGGCCGCGCTTGTCGATGAACCTGGCGATCGGTGAGTCGGGGGCGGCAGGCT
>CAZKYG010000108.1:0-18104 GCA_964556915.1 uncultured Gemmatimonas sp. | reverse complement strand
AGGTGGGAGTGGCGGAGTACTGACCTATAGGACGGCCGGGGGCGGGGCCCGCACGGGCAACACCGGAACTGAAGGCAATATATTGGAACCAGAGTGGCAGTGCAGCGGCGCGCGGCCGCCATTGGCTCAGGCCATCACTCGCCCGCGCATTCAGTCCCCTGCGGGCCCAGCACAATCGGCCATGACTGACAACAGCTTCGGTACCCGCGCGTCCCTGACCGTGGACGGGCAGTCGTATGCCTACTACTCGCTGCCGGCGGCGGCGAAGCTCCCCGGCGCCACGGTCTCCAGCCTCCCCTTCTCGCTCAAGGTCCTCCTCGAGAACCTCCTCCGGAACGAGGACGGCGCCTTCGTGAAGAAGGCCGACATCCAGGCGCTCGCCACGTGGAACGTCCGCCAGCCCGTGGACAGGGAGATCGCGTTCCGCACCGCCCGCGTGCTGCTGCAGGACTTCACCGGCGTGCCGTGCGTGGTGGACCTCGCCGCGATGCGCGACGCTATCGCCGCCCTCGGCGGCAGTCCCGCCCGGATCAACCCGCTCCAGCCCGTGGACCTCGTGATCGACCACTCGGTGCAGGTGGACGAGTACGGCGTCGAAGCGGCGATGCTCATCAACACCAGGCTCGAGTACGAGCGGAACCTGGAGCGCTACCAGTTCCTCCGCTGGGGACAGGGCGCACTCTCCAATTTCCGCGTCGTGCCGCCGGGCACGGGCATCTGCCACCAGGTGAACCTGGAATACCTGGGACAGGTCGCGTTTGTCGGCGCGGAGAAGGCCGAAGCCGGCACGCAGGCGCCCGGAAAACTGGTCTACTGCGACTCGCTCGTCGGCACCGACTCGCACACGACGATGATCAACGGCCTCGGCGTCCTTGGCTGGGGTGTGGGCGGGATCGAGGCCGAGGCGGCCATGCTCGGCCAGCCGGTCTCCATGCTGATCCCCGAGGTCATCGGGTTCAAGTTCACGGGCCGGCTCCCAGCGGGCGCGACGGCGACCGACCTCGTGCTCACCTGCACGGAGATGCTCCGCAAGAAGAAGGTCGTCGGCAAGTTCGTCGAGTACTACGGCGACGGCCTCTCGTCGCTCGCCCTCGCCGACCGCGCAACCATCGCGAACATGGCGCCCGAGTACGGTGCCACGATGGGGTTCTTCCCGGTGGACGCCGAAACGCTGAAGTACCTGCGCCTGTCGGGACGCAGCGAACACCACGTGAAGCTCGTCGAGGCGTTCTGCCGCGCGCAGGGCCTCTTCCGCGACGACGGCGCGCCGGATCCCGTGTACACGGACACGCTGACGCTCGACCTCTCGACGGTGGTGCCGAGCCTGGCCGGCCCCAAGCGCCCGCAGGACCGCATCGCGCTCACGGACATGAAGGCCACCTACGACCGCACCTTCCGCGAGGAGCGCGACCGGCTCGCCGCGGCCGCCGCGAAGAAGGCCGGCGCCGCCACGGCCGGCCCCACGGTGACGCCCGGATCGGCGGCCGCCACGATGGTCGCCGAAGGCGCGCCGGCGTCGTACGCCGCCAGGCAGGTCGAATGCAACCATCGCGGCGAGACGTTCCAGCTGCGCGACGGCGCCGTCGTCATCGCCGCTATCACGAGCTGCACCAACACGAGCAATCCGAGCGTGATGCTCGCCGCCGGCATCCTCGCGCAGAAGGCCGTCGCCAGGGGCCTGCAGCCGAAGCCGTGGGTGAAGACGTCGCTCGCACCCGGATCGAAGGTCGTGCGCGACTACTTCGCGAAGGCCGGCGTGCAACCGGCGCTCGACGCCCTCGGGTTCCAGATCGTGGGCTACGGGTGCACGACGTGCATCGGCAACTCCGGCCCGCTGCCGGAGCCGGTGGCGAAGGCGATCGACGACGGCGGACTCACCGTCGCGGCGGTGCTCTCGGGCAACCGCAACTTCGAGGGCCGCGTCAATCCGCAGACGCGATTCAACTACCTCGCCTCGCCGCCACTCGTCGTGGCGTACGCGCTGGCCGGTCGCGTGGACATCGACCTCGACACGGAACCGCTCGGCACGGGCACGCACGGCCCCGTGTTCCTGCGCGACATCTGGCCAAGCCCGAAGGAGGTCGAGGACATCGTGCTCGCGAGCGTCAAGCGCGAGCAGTTCGAGCAGGAGTACGGCGACGTGTTCGGCGGTGACGACGCGTGGAAGGCCATCCAGGTGCCGCAGAGCGACCGCTACGCGTGGGACGCCGCGAGCACCTACGTGAAGCATCCGCCGTATTTCGAGGGGATGACGATGACGCCGCCGGGCGTGCGCGCCATCGCCAACGCGCGCGTGCTCGGCATGTTCGGCGACTCGATCACCACGGACCATATCTCGCCGGCCGGGTCGATTGCCGAGAAGAGCCCGGCGGGCCAGTGGTTGCTGTCGCTCGGCGTGCCGAAGAAGGACTTCAACTCGTACGGCGCGCGGCGCGGCAACCACGAGGTGATGATGCGCGGCACGTTCGCGAACATCCGCCTCAGGAACGAGCTCACGCCCGGCATGGAGGGATGGTGGACGCGCACGGCGCCGGGCGCCGAGCCGACGTCGTTCTACGAGGCGGCGATGGCGTTCCAGAAGTCCGGCACGCCGCTCGTGATCGTCGCCGGCAAGGAGTACGGCACCGGTTCGTCGCGCGACTGGGCGGCGAAGGGCACGATGCTGCTGGGGGTGCGGGCCGTGATCGCCGAGAGCTTTGAGCGCATCCACCGGTCGAACCTCGTCGGCATGGGGGTGATCCCGCTCGAGTTCACCGGCGGCGACACCCGGCAGTCGCTGGGCCTCACCGGGTTCGAGGCGATCACGATCGAGGGACTGTCGGACACGATGGCCCCGCGCGCGACGCTGACCGTGAAGGCCGTCGGCCCGGACGGAGCGGCCAGGACGTTCCCCGTGCGCAGCCGTATCGACACGCCCGAGGAACTGAACTACTACCGGCACGGCGGGATCCTGCCGTACGTGCTCCGGAACCTGGCCCGGTAGGCCGGCGCGCGCCCCTGGATTCGGCGCCGTGGCGGAGCACGAGCTCGATCCCGAACGCCTGACGCATCTCGTCGGCGGCGCCGAACCGGCGCCCGCCGGCCGGGAACGCGTCCGCGAGATCGACGCGATGCGGCGGTCGAGGTCCACGGCGCAATTGGTCGAGGACGCGCTGCTCGACATCGAGTCGGGCCGGCGCAAGCGCAAGTATAGCACCGACGAGCGCCCGCCGGACGTGAACATCCGCCGTTCGCGCGCGGGCGTCGTGGTGCTCGGGCTCCTGATGGTGGTGGCGATGTTCGCGTGGAAGCGCGTCCTCACACCGCCGCCACCGCCGATCCCCGGCGACCCGGTGGAGGTGGTGGCCGTGCTGTCGCCGGCCGCACGTGTCAGCGCGCCGATGCCGTTTGAGTGGTCCGCGGCCCGGAGCGACACCGGCTCGCTGGGCGAGCGGGCGCGCGCGATCCGCATCGGCGGTCTGATCGTGGAGCTCGAGCGGGCGGCCGCGCGCAACGACTCGACGGCGCAGCCGTTCGCCGACGCGATCGCGGCACTGGTGGCCGAGGTGCCGGAGGGTGCGGAGGTCGCGGGCCTGTTCGCGACGGTGCCCGACGCACGGCTCCTGTCTTCACGCCATGCGCTCGCACCGTTCGCGCGCGCCGCCCCGATGGCGCTCGGGGCGTGGCTGCAGGGCGCGCGCGTGGCCGTCGCGGGTGGCGACGCCGGTTTCTTCGCGAGCCAGCGCTCCCGGGAGAGCCTGCGGCTCCTGCTCTCGATGGCGGCCGCATCGCCCGAGGTCGCAGCCGCCAGCGACCGGCTACAGACGATCCTGCACCGCCGCGGACTTCCGGATTTCGCTGCGGCGGCGGGCGCCCTCGACGTGCTGCAGCGGGAACTCGCGAACTAGCCTCTGCCGGGCGGGCACGACCGCGGCGCGGACCAGGGCGGCACTGCCGTCGGGGCGACAGTGACAGAAGGGCGGGCATCGCGGCGGGCATCGCGGCGGGCATCACGGCGGGCATCGCGGCGGGCATCGCGGCGGGTGTCGCCGCGCGTCGCGAACAGTGCCGAGCGCGGCCATACACATGGCGGGCGATTCGCGGGGCGAGTATCGTCCTGCGCCGTCATGGGGGGGCCCGGGTGGAACGAATCGCCGCGATCATCAATCCCGCCGCCGGCCGCGGACGTGGGGCGTCCCGGGTTGACGCCGTGCGCACAGCGCTCGCGCGGCACGGGCCCGGGGACGTGCGCACGACGACGGGCACGGGCGATGAGGTGCGGCAGGTGCGTGATGCGCTCGACGCCGGCGCCACGACGCTGCTGCTCGTGGGCGGCGACGGCACGTGGAACCGCTGCGCGACGGCGGTGATCGAAGCCGGTGCGGCCGACCGCGTGCGCCTCGGGTTCATCGCCGCCGGCACCGGCAACGACTTCGCCAGGAACCTCGGGGCGCCGGCGCATGACGTGGCCGCCATGGCGGCCCTCGCCGCCGACCCCGGCGCGGAACGGCGTGTGGACGCCGGCATCCTCGAGTCGGGCGGCGAGACGCGGTGGTTCCTGAACGTGGCCGGCTTCGGGTTCGACGTTGCCGTGCTGGAAGACCTCGCCGGACGCGGAGGCCGGGGCGGCCCGACCGGCTACGTGGCGGCGGCGCTCCGGCGCCTGTTCAGCTACCCCGGCTTCGCGTTCACCGAGGGCGGGGCGCAGGGCCGGTCGCACCTGGCCATGATGCTCGTGTTCTCGAACGGCACGAACTTCGGCGGGGCGTTTCGCATCGCACCGGCCGCCCGGGTGGACGACGGACTGCTCGACCAGGTGATCATCGGCGACGTCCACGGGCTGGCGCGACTGCCGCTGTTCCTGCGCGCGCTGCGCGGCGCGCACCTCAGGCACTCGCGGGTACGCGCCGCGCGGCGCGCGGCGTTCACGCTCACCTTCACCGCCCCGCCGTCCTGCGACCTCGACGGGGAGCTCGTGCGCTGCCGTTCGCGCGACGTGGTGCTGCGCGTCGCGCCGCGGGCGATCCGGGCGGTGGCCCCGCCCGTGCGTGCCTGAGCACCGGGGGCGGTGACCGGCGCAGCCGCTACGGCCAGCTCGCCGGAGCCGTCATGGGACTGAGGAAGCAGCCCGACGGCCCCACGCCCCGCCAGAGCGTCGGCATCGGGCTGTCGGTCTGCGCCTCATTCACCGCCAGCGCGCAGCCGCCCGCAAGCCCCGCAATGGACAGGATGCGGCGGGCGAAGTACTGACTGCCGTTGACCTGACTCCATCCCTGCTGGGACCGCGAGTCGTACCGCGCGATGGAACCGAAATCGCTCCCCAGGTACGCTTCGTCGGCGGAGCGCACCCAGAGGCCGACCTGGAACAGCGCCTGCAGCACCGACGGCGCGTGCGTCTGCATCGAGTACAGGTCGCCGGACATGGGCACGTTCGTCCACGACGTGCCGTCGTAATGGAGCAGCACGCTGTCGCCGACGGCCCAGACATCGTTCGCGCGCGACCCCGCGACGCGCACCAGCGTGCGCGACGTGGGGCTGGTCATGGGCTGCCACCCGCCGGTTCCGCTGGCCGTGACGATCTTGCCGCCTGCGCCCACCGCGAACCGCGTCGATCCGTCCGCGGTGCCCCAGACGCCATACAGCGCCCCCGGGCTGCCGGTCTCCGTCGCGCACCCGCCGGCGCCGCCGCAACGGAGGATCGTCGTGTTGCCGACGATCCAGACATTCGACCCGCTTCCCCAGACGGCGTTGTACGAATCGCTCGCGGCGACGGGATGCGTCACATCGCTCACGACGCTCCACCCGGTGCCGTCGTACCGGAGGATCGTGGCCGCATTGCCGACGGCCCAGGCGTTGGACGGCCCGTCGCTCCACACGCCCTGCAGGATGCGCACCGACGGCGTGCCGGCGGGCGGGGCGTCCACGGTCCACGTCGCACCGTCCCAGCGCGCGAGGAACAGGTTCCATCCCACCACGAACGCGCTCGACGTGGACGACATGCTGATGTCGCGCAGCGCGGGCTGGTAGCTGAGCACCGTCGTCCCCGACGGCGTGACGCGTTCGACGCGCCCGAACGGGCTCGCCACGTAGGCGGCCCCACCACGCGGGTCCGCCCACATGATGCCGTTGAGGATGCTGCTCGACTGCGCAAACCGGCGGCGCCCGACCTCGGTCCATGCCGTGCCGTCGAACCGGTAGAACGCCCGGTCCGTCGATCCGCTGTCGCCCCACGCGTAGATCTCGTTGCCGGACACGACGCCCCACGTGACGAGGCGGTTCGGGTTGAGGCCGGTCGCGGGCACGAGCGACCATCCGCTCCCGTTCCACTTGAACAGCCCCCCGGTCGCGCCCTGGCCCATGACGAACGCCTGGCCCGGCGCGGGACACTGCAGCGCGAGCTTGCCAACGGTGGTGGACGCGGGCACCGACGTCCACGTCGCGCCGTTGAACCGCCAGAGGCCGCCACCGGTGAAGCTCGCGGCGAAGGCTTCGTTCGCCCCGGTGATGCATACGCCGTCAATCCGTTGCGATGTCCCGATCGCGTACTTCGTCCACGTCTGGGTGTTGCCGATCCAGACGGTGCCGTTCGGGCCGCCCACAATCACGAGCTTTCCGCCCGCGCCGTTCACGCTCGACACCGAGAGCAGCGAATCGGGGATGGTCGTGATGCGCGTGAATGCCGACCCGTCGTAGTGGTAGAGCCCCGTCGCATGCGACGTGTACACGTCGTTCGTCGCGAACGCGGCGACGCCGGTGAAGCCGTAGTTCACCGTGCCCGAACCGCCCGGGAAGATCGCCGGGGCGCTGGTGGCGATCGCGCGATGCCAGGCACCGTTCTCGAGGAACGCCAGCTGCGGGTACGCTCCCTGCTGCTGCGGCTGCGACCCCGTCGGAGGCGCATACACCGGCCCGATCGTGGGCACGATGATCGTCGCCCCGCCGCCGGACTGCGGCACGCCGGTGATCGGCCCGCTGATGTTGAGCGGCGCATACGGGCCGCCAAGCCGGAGGGCGTCGTCCGTCATCCACTGGACCACGCCGAACCGCGACGCCGAGAGGTCGATCGGCGGGATCGTCGGCGCGCGCCCGGCCCCAACAACGAACGGACCAATCGGGAAACGTTCATCGAACGCCCGCGCGAGCGGGTCGTTGTTCGAGGAATCCGCCAGCGCGCTCGTGTCCGCGAGCAGCGCGGCGCCGACGTACATCGAACACCCATCCCGGGCTCCGAGCCGCGAATCGTCCGCGAGGCACTCGGCGAGAGACGCGTTGAGCGTGACCTGCTGGCTCCCGCCGGCGTACGGCACCCAGACGTGACCCATGAGGCGAAAGTCGATGTTCGCGCTGTCGGCGCCGTTGCCACCGCCGTTGCCATTGCCGCCATTGCGGTTCTCATTGGGCACCGGGTACACGGCCGCCACGAGCAGCCAGCGCGGAGCGAACGCGGCCTGCTGCTGCGAGGCGTACGCCGTGATGTGCAGCGTCAGGCGCGTTCCGGTGCCGCCGGGGGGCGCGAAGCCCTTGTCGGCGCACGCGCCCATCGCGGCCACGGTCGCGACGGCCGTCAGTGTCCGCACCAGGATGGTGTTCATCGCGCTTCCCTCCGCGCCGAAATCGACATGCCGATGGTGGCGCCGAACCCCGAGGTCTTCGTCGTGCCGGTGTCGAAGGAGCCGAACTGGCCATGGATCGTGTAGCGGGTGAGCGTCGAGCTGCTCGCCCGCTCGAGGCCGAGGGTGAGCCCGGCCTCGGTCACGGCCGCGCCCACGAGCGCGTCGGTGAACTTGAGGCCGGACTGCCAGCGGCCGTCGGCGACGAGGATGAGCCCGGCGCCCTCCGGGCCGCCGCGCACGCCGCCGAGCGTCGCTTCGAGATAGCTCCCCGACGAACCGGACACCCTGGCGCCGGTCGCGTCCGCGTACTCGGAGCGGTAGCGCGCCGCCAGGTTGAGCGACGACTCGCGCCAGCCGGTCCAGGCGAATTCCATCTGCGACAGCACGGACAGCTGCGGGCCGAGCGTGTAGTCGCTCGACGTGTCGGCCGGGTCGCCGCCCGCGAGCCGCACCTTGTCCTTCGAGAACACGTCGCCGACGGCGAGCACGCTCCACCGCCCGTCGCCGAGCGCACGGTCGAGGCCGGCCGTGAGGTGGATGGCCGTGCCGGGCGTCACCTTCGTGTCGGCCTTGCCGTTCGACAGCGCCAGCGCGATGGGCGAATACTCGGCCCGCTGCTCGACGCTGCCGCCGAGCGCGACGGCCCAGTCGTCGCCCTGCAGGGTGCGAATGAGGCCGAGCGTGGCGCCGGGACCCGTGCCGAACGCGCCGATCGGCATGCGCAGCGCCGGCGCGCCAACCGCCTGGAGCGCGGTGGTCTCGTCGCCGTTGAGCCCGACCTTGCCCGTGGGGATGTTGACGCCCGCCGTCACCGTGAACCCCTCGATCATGAGCGGTCCGGTGAGGCGCAGCCTGAGGTCCGTGGGACCGTAGATGGTCACGAGGCGATCGCCACCGCCGCCGCTGTCCGACGCCGCACCGGAGGTCAGGTGTGCCGCCCCCATCGCCGCGGCGCCCGAAAGGTCGAAGCTCCAGTTGCCGAACACCGAGCGCACGCGGAACGGCACCGCCACCTCGGCGACATCGGCGACGGCGCCCGCGGCCTGCGGCACCGCGCTGGAGAAGTGCCAGGCATTCACGGCCGTGCCGATGCCCCAGCCGGTGGTCGGCAGGAGCGCGTCCTGCGCACCGGCGCCGCGCGCCGGCACACCGATGGCCAGCGCGGCGACCGTCGCCGTGATCGTCATGCGTCGGAGGTTCATGGCGTCACCCGGATCGTGAAGACCAGCGAGAGGAGCGACGACGGCGCGAGTGGGGCGTCCACGGCCTCGGGCAGGCGGGTCGCCACGGGCGCATTCACCGCCTGCGTGGTCAGGTCGACGACGCGGGCGACGCTCGCGGCGCGCTGCGACGCCGACGGCGCGGCGGACGCCGTCGCCTGCGATCGGGCCGCCGCGAACGCGGCGTCGAGCCGCGACGCCTCCTCGAACGCGGAGGTCGCGCCAAGCGCGTCGCCGCGCGCCTCGGCCTGGATGCCGCGTCCGTAGGCGACGAGGGCGGCGAGCTGCGTCGTCTGCCGCTGCTCCACGCGTGCGCGCTCGGCCGGCGTCAGCGTGATGCCCAGCCGCTCGAACAGCAGCAGGGCGAGTTCCTTCTCGGCCTCGATCACACGACCGACCGGCGCCTCCGCGGAAACGACGTCCTGCACGGTGCCGGCGATCACGTCCACGACGCGGGCATCGAGCCGGACGACGTCGTTGCCCGAGAGCGACGCCGTTCCCAGCAGGAGCCGGCGCGCGCCGACGAGCCGTCCCACGCGCGGCGCTTGCCGCGGGTCGGCGACGCCGGCGTCCACGAGATCGAGCTCGCGCAGGATCGCGCTGGTGTGCAGCCGCTCCACCAGGCGCAGTTCCGGGGACCGCGAGAGGTCGCTCGTCAGCAGGTCGGCGAGGCCGAAGCCGAGGGGCTGGATCAGTGTGTCGCGCTGCGCCACCGTGAACGGCAGCACCGCGAACGTACGCGCCGGGATCTTCGACGGGTCGAGCCTGTTCTCGTTGGCGAGGGCGGCCTTCGCGGCCTTGTCGGCGTCGGCGATCATCGTCGCGCGACGCACCGCCGGGTTCGTGGCGCACGCGGCGAGTGTGACACTCGCCACGATCGCGATCAGCGGTGCGGTGCACGGAGCACGACGGCACGGTGACGCCCGGAAGGCAGGCAACGCAGGCATGATGGGTGCGGAAGTGTGGGTGAACCCGACGTACAGCCGGCGGCAACCGGCGTCGCAGCAAACAATACGACGCGCGCGGATCGTTTACCAACCGTGGCAGGCGTGTGCCCGGGCGCGTCCGTGCCCGGGCTCGCGCGAAAAATCAGCCGGCGGGATCCACGGCGAGGCCGGCAATGCGCCACGCACCGTCCACCTGGGCGGCGTAGAGACGAACGCGCAGGAGCTTCTTGCCGCCACGCCACTCGAGATCCACGTCAAACTCCGTCTCGAACCCCTTCGTCCACGGCGCGGGCGCGACGGGGAGGCGATCGAATCCGGCAGCGAAGTCCGCTGCGGATTGCACGAGGCGGATCAGCTCGTCGCGCGCGCCGGCATCGCCGCCCATCGCGGGAATCGCCGCCACGTCACGGAACTGCCGCTGGTTGAGCATGGTGACGAAGTCGCGCCCGAGCTTGCGGGCGTCGTCGCGCGTCGCGGCAGGCGCGGCGGGAATCGCGGGTGCAGGCGGTGCGTCGCCGCGCGCGCCGCCCGGCGACGGGCTCGTTCCGGCATCCGCGCGCGGCTGGTTGTCGCGCAACGGGCCGGCACCCGACGACGGAACCGCGGCACCAGCCAGGGGCACCGCGCCGGCCGCGTCGATCGACGCGGGCGTCACCTGTCCGCCCGGGACGCTGGCGTCCCGGGACGTCCCGGCCGCCGCATCGTGCTTCACCACGCTGCGTTCGTTCACGTGCGCCGTCGTCCCGCGGGAGACCGGGGGCGCCCCGCCGGCAGGTGGCGTGGCCGGCTCGGTCGCGGTCGCCCCGGATGGGGCGGGCGACCCACCCGTCGCGGCCGGCGCCGGGCCCTGTACGGTGGGCCGGCCGGAGTCCGCCGGCGAACGCGTGAACTGCCACGCCGCGACGAGGACCGTCACGCCGACGACGGCACCCGCGATCGCGGGACCGATCCGCCGGCCGGGCGGCCGGACCGGCACGTTCGGCGCGGCCGATGCGGCTGATGCGGCCGATGCGGTCGGGGACTCGGCCGGCCGTTCCGCTGGCCGACGCGGCTGCGCCGCCATCACCTGCGACCCGGGGGCGGCGCGCACGTGCGAGTACGCGGCGAGCTGCATCGTGGTCTGGCCCTCGTCCGGCACGAGCGTGCCGAACAGGCGCTCCGCCTCGCGCAGCGATGGCAGGCGGTCGGCCGGATCCTTCGCCATCATCCGCTGGATGATGGCGTCCACGGCCGGCGGCACGTCGGGGCGCAGGTCGCGCACGGAGGGTGGCGGCGCGTGGAGGTGCGCGCGCAGCATCTCGTGTGCCGTGCCCTCGAACGGCAACCGTCCGGAGAGGAGCTCGAACGCCATCACGCCGAGTGCGTACTGGTCCGTCGCCGGCGTGATGCTCGTGGCCGTGCGCTGCTCGGGGCTCATGTAGGCCCACGTGCCGATCACCATGCCGGTCTCGGTCGTCTGCGGCCCGCCCTCACGTCGCGCAATGCCGAAATCCGACACCACGGCGCGACCCTCCCGGTCGATGAGCACGTTGGAGGGTTTCACGTCGCGATGGATCACGCCACGGTCGTGCGCGTGCTGCAGCCCCGCGGCGGTATGGGCCAGCAGCATGCCCGCCACGTGCACGGGCAGCATCGTGCGCTCGTTCAGGACGGAGTCGAGTCCCCGCCCTTCGACGAACTGCATGACGATCGCGTGCACGCCGTCGCGGGAGCGTACCGCGTACACCGTCACGACGTTCGGGTGCTGGAGCGACGCGACGGTGCGCGCCTCCTTGAGGAAGCGGTCGGCCGCCGCGCGGTCGTTCGCGATCTCGGGCAGGAGCACCTTCACGGCCACCCGCCGCTGGAGCGCGGGATCGAACGCTGCGTACACCGCGGCCATGCCGCCGCGCCCGAGTTCCCGCTCGATGTCGAGGTCCTCGCCGAACAGCGCGCGCAGTTTTTCGCGCTGCACGTCCGCATCCGGCGCGACCACGGCGGTCGCGCCGCACTTCGAACAGAACGACGACGTCGGAGAGAGCTCGGACCCGCAGTGCCGGCAGCGCCGGCCGAACTCCACGGTCGTCTCGCCGGGCGTCATGGCGGGCCTACGGGCGCTGCAGCGCCGTGCGGCGCAGGGAATCCAGCGTCGCCTGGAACCGCCGGTACTTGACGCGCTGCGGCGGCGTGAGCGCTCGCGGGTTGGCCGTGCGCGGATCGAAGCCCAGCTTGGTCACCACCGCCGGCCAGTTGATCACGGGTTTGCCCGTGACCGGGTCCTGCGTGAGGTACTCGTGCCGGGGCCCCGACGGCGCTCCCGCACCACTGTCGGTCAGGTTGCCGCGGGCCGCGGCCCGCTTGCCGGCGCCGCGTTCGGCACGGAACACGACCGTTTCGGTGTCCTCCGCGGCGAGCGTCACCGTCGTCTCCGCTGGCGCGAAGCCGACGAACCCGCGCACGGCCACGCGGTGCGTCCCGGGCGACACCTGCAGCAGCGCCGGCGTCACGCCGGCCTGCGGCTGGCCGTCGACGATCACCTTCGGCGCCCCGCCCTCGGCGAACACATACAGGTGCGCGTGCGGCTTTTCGCCGGGCGCGGCACCACCCGCGCGGGATGCCGCCGTCACCGAGTCGGCGCGCCGCTCGGCCGCCAACGCGGCGCGGCGTGCGCTGTCCAGTTCGGCCTGCATGCGCCGCTCGACCGTCCCGATCGAGTCGAGGTTCGGCGCCGGGGCGGCCGCCGGCACGGCGGCCGCGGAGTCGGGCCTGGAAGATGCCGCCGATTCCCGCCCCGGCGACAGCTTCCAGATGACGCCGCCGCCCACGCCCGCGATCACGAGCAGCGTGAGCCACGGCAGGACCGAGCGTCGTTCGGCGACCGCCGCCTGCGGCGCCGCGGACACTCGTGGGGATGGCGCTGGGCGACCCGCCGGACCCGCCCCGGGCGAGCGGGGCGCCCCCCCGGGCGAGCGGGGCGCCCCCCCCGGCGGCATGGACGGCACGGGCGTGCGCACCGTGGGCGACGACATGTGCGGGGGCGCGTGCGCCGCCCCGGTCGCCGCATCCGGCGCGGGCGCCGCCGTTGCGCCGGCGAGCGCCGCGACGAACGCGCCGGCCGATGTGAACCGGTCGGCGGGATCCTTGGCCATCGCCCGGCGGATCGCGTCGGTGAGGTGCGACGGCAGGTCGCTGCGCGCGGACACGATGTCGGGCGGCTCCTCCTGCAGGTGCATGCGCAACAGTTCCTGCATCGAGTCGCCGGCAAACGGGCGCGTCCCGGCGAACAGCTCGTACGCGAGCACGCCAAGGGCGTACTGGTCGGCCCGCCCATCCACCTTCTCGCCGCGCCACTGCTCGGGACTCATGTACGCCGGCGACCCGATGACCCCGGTGCCCGTGCCGGTCGTGCCGCTTGCGGCCGGTCCGCTGAATGCGCGCGCGATGCCGAAATCGGCCACCAGCGCGTGACCCGACTCGCCGAGGAGGACATTGGCCGGCTTGATGTCGCGGTGGACCACGCCCTGCGCGTGCGCGTAGTCGAGGGCCGACGCCACGTCGCGCAGGATGGACGTCGCACGGTCGTGCGCCAGCGGCGTGCCGCCGGCGAGGAGCGATTCGACGCTCCCGCCGCGCACCATCCGCATCGTGTAGAAGGCGATGCCGTTGCCCTGCCCGACGGCGAAGATCGGGACGATGTTGGGGTGGTCGAGCCGCGCGGCCAGTCGCGCCTCGCGCTCGAACCGCATGTAGGCGTCCGGGTTCAGGATCGGGTCGAACGCGAGCACCTTGAGCGCGACATCGCGGTCCAGGGCAATCTCGCGCGCCTGGAAGACCATGCCCATGCCTCCGCGGCCGAGCATGTCGCCAAGCACGTATCCCGTGCCGATCCCCTCCTGCAGCCGCGACCGCACGCGCTCCATGCGCTGCGTGTCCAGCGCACCGCCAGTGACGACGGCGCCACAGGCGCCGCAGGTGGTGGTGAGCGAATCGAGTTGCGCCCCGCACTGCGGACAGAGGGTCCGCGCGCCGAGCGGCGTGGTCTGCGCGTCGCTCCCGTGGTGATCGGCGCTCATGCCGGGTGTGGTGACGGCCTCACGGCTGCGAGATGCGCTTGACGGCCTCGCGCGCGCGCTCGCGCTGGCCCCACGTCGGCGTCAGGTCCTTCATCGCCGTGATGCACTTGGACTGCGGGTCGGTGGTCGCCGGCGGGCCGACGGGCAGCCAGGCGGTGATGCACTTCATCACGGCCTCGTCCTCTTCGCGCGTCCATCCCGCCGCACCACCGGCGAGCACCGGTGCCGACACCGACGGCCGCGGCGATGCGACACCGGATGTGGGCGGGGTGGACGGGCGCGGCGCCGGGGCCGCGGATGGCGCGGCGGACACGGCCGCCTCGAGCGCCGCGCGCGCCTCACGCACCAGCCCCTCGGTCCGCGCGCGCGCGGTGAGCTGGCGGACCTCGCCGCGATACAGCGAGTGCACGGCCGCCTCCACGTCCTTCGCGAGCTTCTCGAGCACGCGGTCGATCTCACTGGCGGACATCACGCCCCCCGTTCCATGTCTGCCTGCGGGTTGAAAGGTTGCGCTCCGGTCCCGCGGATGCAAACTTCACGCTTCCGCTTGACTCCGAGTTAATGAGACGCATGCGCACACCCGCTGTGAGTCGTGTGATGCTCGTCACCTCGGCCTTCCTCCTCGCCGGACCCGCCATGGCCCAGGGCCAGGCACCGGCGCAGGACGTTGGTCCGAAGGTCGGCGACGTCGCGCCGGACTTCACCCTCCCCGCGAGCACGAAGGCCGGGCTCGCCAAACCGGTCCATCTCGCCGACCTGAAGGGTCAGGTGGTGGTGCTCGCTTTCTTTCCGAAAGCGCGCACCAGTGGCTGAACGGCCCAAATGAACGCGTACCGTGATCAGTACGCGCAGACCTTCGGCACCACCGGCGGCGTGACCGTCCTCGCGATCAGCGCGGACCCGGACACGACCCAGGCCAGCTGGGCGAAGGAAGCAGGCTACCCCGTGACATTCGTGAGCGACACGGGCCGGACGCTGGGACCGCTCTACAACACGTTGCCCGCGCCTCGCGGCAACAACCGTCCGTTCTATTCGCGGGTGCTGTTCGTCGTCGGCAAGGACGGCAGGATTTCCCACGTGATGCGGCCCTTCCGCGAACTCGTGCAGGACTCGTATGACGAGCTCGCCGAAGCCGTGAAGAGCGCGAAGGCCGCGAAGTAGCACGCCGGCCGGCGGGACGAGGCGGCGGGACCTCCGGGTTCCGCCGCCTCTTCTCATCATCGGCCCGTCGAGCGAGGTTTCACCCACCATGACGCGCTCCTCCGTGGTGGTGGGACTCGTGCAGGACGGCGTGCAGGGCGACCCGATGCAGACGCTCGCGGCCACGATCGGGCGCGTGCGCGAGGCCGCGGCGCAGGGGGCGCAGATCGTCTGCCTGAAGGAGCTGTTCAACGCGCCGTACTTCTGCAAGGCGCTGCGGCAGGAGTACTTCGACTTCGCCGAGCCGATCCCCGGGCCGACCACCGAGGCATTGCGCGCCCTCGCGGCGGAGTTGCAGGTCGTGCTCGTGGTCCCCGTGTACGAGCGCCAGGGACCGGGGGTGTACCGCAATTCCGCGGTCGTCATCGACGCCGACGGCCACACGCTCGGCACCTATCGCAAGATGCACATCCCGCACGACCCGCTGTACGAGGAGAAGTACTACTTCGCGCCGGGCGACGCGGTGAACGAGGGTGCCGGCACGGCGAGCGGATTCAAGGTCTGGCATACGCGGAACGGCACCATCGGCGTGCTCATCTGCTGGGACCAGTGGTATCCCGAGGCGGCGCGCATCACGACGCTCCTCGGCGCCGACATCCTGCTGTACCCGACCGCCATCGGCTGGCACCCGAAGGAAAAGGCCGAGTGGGGCGACGCGCAGGTGGACGGCTGGCGCACGGCACAGCGCGCGCACGCCATCGCCAACGGCGTGTTCGTGGCCGCCGTCAATCGCGTGGGGTTCGAGCCCGAGCCGGGCACCGACGGCATCGAGTTCTTCGGGCACTCGTTCGTCGCCGACCCGTTCGGCCGCGTGATCGCGCAGGCAGGCACGGCGCCAGGCCTCGTCATCGCCGCGTGCGACCTCGGCCTCGTCGAGGATGCGCGCCGCAACTGGCCGTTCCTCCGCGACCGCCGCATCGACGCGTACGCGCCCATCCTGAACCGCTGGATCGGGTGATGGCGCCGCGGCGCGAGGCATCGGCGCGGCCCCGCGCCGGCGTCCGCTGGCCGGCCGAGTGGGAGCCGCACGACGCGACGTGGATCGCCTGGCCGCATCACGAGCCGGACTGGCCCCGCAAGCTCGGCGCCATCACGTGGGTGTACGCGGAGATCGCGCGCGTACTCGCGGCGCACGAGCGCGTGGAGATCCTCTGCCACTCGGCCACGGTGCGCCGTGACGCCCGTCGCGCGCTCGCGGCGCACGCCGTGAACCCGCGCCGCGTGCGGCTGCACCTCTGTCCCACGGACCGCGCCTGGCTCCGCGACTCCGCGCCGACCGCCGTTCAGGGCCCCACGGGCGACGTGGCGTGGGTCAACTGGGCGTTCAACGGCTGGGCGAAGTACCGCAACCACGGCCGCGATGCCCGGGTCGGCGCGTTCGTCGCGCGCGCGTCGCGCCTCGAGCGCCGCACGCCCGTCCGCCACGACACCGGGACACGCGTGGTGCTCGAAGGCGGCGGTATCGAGACGGACGGGCTCGGCACGATGCTCGTGACCGAGGAATGGCTGCTGTCCCGTGTGCAGGTCCGCAACCGCGGATTCCGGCGCGACGACTACGAGCGGCTGTTCGCCGCGCAACTCGGCATCCGGCACACGATCTGGCTCGGGGAAGGGTGCGTCGGCGACGACACGCACGGTCACGTGGACGACATCGCGCGCTTCGCCGCCCCCGGCGTCGTGCTGCTCGCCCACGAGCGCGACCCGCGCGACGCGAACCACCGCCGGTCGCTCGACAACCTGCGCCGCCTCCGGCGCGCACGCGACGCGCGCGGGCGCCGCCTCACCGTCGTCACGCTGCCCTTCCCGCGGGCCGTGATCATGGACGGCCGCCGGCTGCCCGCGAGCTACGCCAACTTCTACGTGGCCAACGGCGTGGTACTCGTGCCGACCTTCAACGACCCGGCGGACCGCGAAGCCCTCGCGACGATCGCGCGCGTGTTCCCGCGCCGCACGGTGGTGGGGATCCACGCCGTTGACCTCGTCTGGGGACT
Source organism: uncultured Gemmatimonas sp. (assembly GCA_964556915.1). Classification (GTDB taxonomy): domain Bacteria; phylum Gemmatimonadota; class Gemmatimonadetes; order Gemmatimonadales; family Gemmatimonadaceae; genus Fen-1231. Next base: position 1,102 of record CAZKYG010000108.1, on the reverse strand, counting down.
CGGCACGCTCCACTGCCTCACGCAGCAGCAGCCCGCCGCGCGCCGCTAGCGCCCGCCCGCGGGCCGCTCTCGACTCGGGACTGCCGCAGTGCCACATTCCCCGCGTGCCGATCCGTGACGCGCTGAACTCCATTCGCGGGCGAATGCTCTCGGGCTTCGCCGCAATGATCCTCCTGCTCATCCTCGCCGGCGTGACCGCGCGTGCGTCGCTGGTGTCGGTGGCGGACCAGATCGGGACGTCACTCGCCGGATCGCGCCGCGAGGCGCAGCTCACCTCGCGCCTGGCGGCGAGCGTGGCGCAGGGACTCGCCGCCGGCGCGCAATACGTGTCGCGGCCGGCCCGCACGGCGAAGGACGCGTTCACCAGCCACGTTGCCACCGCGCACGCCGCGCAGAAGGAGCTGGCGACGATGGACGGCATGAGCGCCGACGACCTCAAGCGGCTCGTCGCCATCGACCGCCGCCTGACCGCCGTCGAGGATTTGCTCGTCGACGCGCACCGCCTCACCGACCAGCATCGCACGGACGCGGCCATCGCGCGCGCCGACTCGGCGGCCGCGATCGAGACGGATCTCCTCGCCGACATCCAGACGTTCGGCCAGACGCGGGCCATCCAGATCGAGGCCACGTCCCAGGCGCTGCGCCAGCACACGGACGACCGGGCGAATCGCGTCATCCTCGTCATCATCGCCGCCATCACGCTCGGCGCCCTCGCCGTGCTGGTGACGCTGAAGTCGATCGGCGGGCCCCTGGAGGAACTCGTCGAGCACGCCCGCGCGCTGTCCGAGGGCCGCCTGGACACGCGCACGAGCGAGGAACTGCCCGGCGAGTTCCGCGAGCTGGCGTCCGCCATGAACTCCACGGCCGACTCGCTCTCGCGCATCGCGGCCGTCGCGCTCGACACGGCCGGTGACGTCTCCGAGTCGGCGCACCAGCTCTCGTCGGCGGCGGAGCAGATCTCGGTGGCCGCCGGCCAGACGGCGTCGGCGATGTCGGACGTCACCGACTGGGCGGAAAAGCAGGTCGCCGCACTACAGGAAGTGGACGAGTCGCTGGCGCGCAAGCGCGAGCGGGCGGGCGGCATGCGGACGGGCGCCGCCGA
>CAZKYG010000107.1:0-11294 GCA_964556915.1 uncultured Gemmatimonas sp. | reverse complement strand
CCACCTGCAGCTCGCGCCCGCGCCGCTCGCGATCACCGTGGAGACCGCGCCGCGCCGCGACCACCTCGTGCCCGCGCGCTACCGCGACGCCGACGGCTGGCACGAGCTGGTGAACGTCGCGGGGCCCGAGCGCGTGTCGGGCCGCGCATGGGACGGGGCGCATGCCTACGCGCGCGAATATTTCCGGTGCGTCACCCGCGAGGGCGTGCTGGTCTGGCTCTTCCGCGACGCGCACGAGCGGAAGGCCACGCCGCCAGGCGGGCGCTGGTACCTGCACGGCTGGTGGGACTGACGGGACGGCGCTCGGACGCTACACTACGGACGACGGCAGACATCGCGGAGTCCGACATGCACCAGTACGTGGGCGAGGTCGTGGACCTCACCGATCCGGCGCTCAACCACCTCGACGACCTCACGCTCGACGAGGCACGCGCGCGCGTGCGCACCGGCGACCCGAAAGCGGTGCGCGCCATCGGCGGGTCGTTCGCGATCGTGGCCAAGGACGGCGAGACGGTGCGCCTCGCGCGGTCGCTCGACCGGCCCGTGCGGTTCTTCCTCGCCAAGAAGGTCGAGGGCCCTGCGCTCATCGTCGCCGACCGCATCGACGCCATCCACGCGTGGCTCCGCGACCACGGCTTCGCCGACCAGTTCCATCCGAACTACACGCGGATGGTGCCGGCGCACCACGTGATGACGATCCGCCTCGTGGGCTGTCCCGACCCGAGCCCGTCGTACGCACGGTTCGTCGTGCCGACGCCGGGCACGCTCCCCGCCGACGTGGACGCGATCGGCCGGGCGTACATCGGCGCGCTGATCAACGAAGTCGCCACCTGGCTGCGCCGCATCCCGGCCGACGCGCCGGTCGGCGTGTCGTTCTCGGGGGGCATCGACAGCGGCTCGGTGTTCCTCGCCACGGCGCACGCGATGCGCGCGCAGGGCATGTCACCCGCGCGACTCAAGGCGTTCACGCTCGACGCCGGCAACGGGCCGGACCTCGCGCAGGCGCGCGCGTTTCTCGAACGCGTGGACATGGGCCTCTTCCTGGAGCCCGTCACGGCGCCCGCGGCATTCGACGTGGACGAGGTGATCCGTCTCACCGAGGACTACAAGTCGCTCGATGTGGAGTGCGCGGCCATGTCGCTCGCGCTGCTGCGCGGGATCCGCGCGCGCTACCCCGACTGGACGTACCTCGTGGACGGCGACGGCGGCGACGAGAACATGAAGGACTACCCGATCGCCGAGAACTCGGAGCTGACGATCCGCAGCGTGGTGAACAATCCCCTGCTCTACCAGGAAGGCTGGGGCGTGGGGACCATGAAGCATTCGCTCACGTATTCCGGCGGCCTCAGCCGTTCGTACGTGCGCACCTGCGCGCCGGCACGGCACCTGGGTTTCGAGGGGTTCAGCCCGTACACGCGCCCGGCGATCGTCGAGATCGCGGGCTCGCTCCCGTGGGACGCGCTCACCGGCTACGACGAGGACCGGCTCTACGCGCTCAAGGGCGAGATCGTCGCGAGCGGCATCCGCCAGCTCACGGGCGTGGAGATGCCGGTGTTCGAGAAGCGGCGCTTCCAGCACGGCGCGATCGACCACGATGCCATGCGATCGGCGTTGCCCTGGACCGAGGCGGACTACCGGCGGCGCTTCCACGCGATGTACGCGGGACGGTGACGGACGGGCGCTACCCCGGGGCGGCGGGCGACCGGGACGCATGGATCCTCGCGCGACGCCCTGAACGGAACCGGATCGACGAGAATCGCGCGTATGCCGCGCTCCTCGAGGCCGAGCCGGGCCCCGACGGCGTCGTGCGCAACGTCGCGACCGTGTTCCTCTCGAATCGCGAGTGCCCGTACCGTTGCCTCATGTGCGACCTCTGGAAGAACACGCTCCCCGAGCGGGTGCGGCCCGGCGCGATCCCGCGCCAGCTCGACGCCGCGCTCGCCGGGATGCCGGATGCGACCGCGATCAAGCTCTACAACGCGGGCAGCTTCTTCGACGCGAAGGCGATTCCGCCGGAGGATTTCGCGGCCATCGCCCAGCGCCTGCGCGCGTTCGAGCGCGTGATCGTCGAATGCCATCCCGCACTGGTCGGGCCCCCGGTGGAACGGTTTCGCGACCTGATTGACGGCGCCCTCGAAGTGGCGATGGGGCTCGAGGTGGCGGACGATGACCTCCTCGCGCGCCTCAACAAGCGCATGACGCTCGCCTCGTACGTCGACGCGGCCCGCAAGCTCCGCCGCATGGGGGTCGCGTCACGCGCGTTCGTGCTCGTACAGCCGCCGTTCGTGACGCCCGGGCGCGCCGTGCCGCTGGCGGTGGCGTCGGCGCGGTTCGCCTTCGCGCATGGCGCGGGCGCGGTCAGCCTCATTCCCGTGCGCGCGGGCAACGGGGCACTCGACGCGCTCGCGGCCGTCGGCGACTTCACCGAGCCGTCGCTCGCGACGATCGAGGATGCGTTCGACGGCGCGCTCGCGCAGGGCGGCGGCCGCGTGTTCACCGACGTATGGGATCTCGAACGGTTCTCGTCGTGCCCGGTGTGCTTCGGCGCGCGCGCCGGGCGCATCCGCGAGATGAACCTCTCGCAGCGACCCGTGCCGCGCGCGGGGAGCGCGGCGTGCGCGGCGTGCGCGGCGTGCGGGCACGCCCCGGCGGCGCGCACCTCCATGGGCGCATGATCGAACGCAGCGTTGACGTCGCCGTCGTCGGGTCCGGCTTTTCGGGCTCGATCCTTGCGATGATCGTGCGTCGCCTGGGCCGTTCCGTGATCCTCCTCGAGCGCGGACGTCACCCACGCTTCGCGATCGGTGAGTCGTCCACGCCACTGGCCAGCCTCCTGCTCGAGGAGCTCGCGCGCACATACGACCTGCCGTCGCTCCTGCCGTTCACGAAGTACGGCGCATGGACGCGCGCCCACCCCGAGGTGGCGTGCGGACTCAAGCGCGGATTCACCTTCCTCCGGCACGACGCCGGCGCGCCATTGACGACCGACGCACGACACCGGCACCAGCTGCTCGTGGCGGCGAGTCCCGTGGATGAGATCGGCGACGTCCACTGGTACCGGCCCGACTTCGACCATTTCCTCGTCCGCGAGGCGATGGCGACGGGCGTCGAATACCTCGACGCGTGCGCGCTCGACTCGCTGGAGCGTCGCGGCAACGTCACGCGGCTCGCGGGCCGCTGGCGGCGCCACGACGCGCCCGGCGCCGGCGATGCGATCACGGTTGACGCGCGGCTCGTGGTGGACGCGACGGGCCCGCGCGGATTCCTGCACCGTGCCCTGGGCCTCGGCGCGCGCGCGCTCCCGGGCCTGCCACCCACGCAGGCGCTCTACACACACTTCACCGGCGTGCGCCGGATCGCGGACGTCGTCCCCGACGCGTTCGCCGGCGCACCGCCCTTCCCGCCCGACGCGGCCGCCGTGCACCACGTGGTCGATGGCGGGTGGATCTGGGTGCTGCGATTCGACAATGGCATCACGAGCGCGGGCGTCGCCGCGACCGATGCGCTCGCGGATGACCTGCGGCTTGCCGATGGCGCCGGCGCGTGGGCACGGCTCCTCGCACGATATCCGACCATCGCGGCACAGTTCGCCGGCGCCGCCCCGACGCGCGACTTCACGTGGGTGCCGCGCCTTTCCTTCGCCAGCGCCGCAGTGGCGGGCGACGGATGGGTGCAGCTGCCGTCGGCGGCGGGCATCGTGGATCCACTGCTTTCCACCGGATTCCCGCTCACGCTGCTCGGCGTGCAACGGATGGCCGCGACCATTGCGAGCGCATGGGAGTCGCCCGCGCTCGGCGCGCGCCTCGCCGACTACGCGACGCGAACCGCGGCCGAACTCGATACCACGGCCCGCCTCGTGGGGGCGCTGTACGACGCGTTTGGCGACTGGGACCGCTTCGTCGCGCTCACCCAGCTCTACTTCGCCGCCGCGAGCTACACCGAGTCGTGCCGGCGGCTCGGCCGGCCGGAGCTTGCCGGGGATGCCTTCCTTCTCGCGGCGCATCCCGCGTTCGGGCCGGCGTTCGACCGCTGCCTCGCGATGGCGGCGCGGCGAGACGCCACGGCGACACCCGCGCTCGTCGCCGCCGTGCGCGAGGCCATCGCGCCCGTCAACGTCGCCGGGCTCCTCGACCCCGATCGCGCCGACTGGTACGCCTGCGTGGCCGACGACCTGGTCGCGGCCGCGCCAAAGCTGCGATCGAGCGAGCGTGAGGTGATGCGGATGCTCGAGCGGTGCGGGTTTACGCCGTCGCCGACCGCCGCAGGTGAAGGAACAGCGCGAGCGGCCCGACGATCGTGAGCGCAAACAGCGGCGGGGCGGCGTAGAGCGGCGTGAGCCACGGCACGCCGCGGTCGCCGGCGACGCGGATCGCCGCCTCCACCAGCGCGACGATCGCCACGACGGTCATGCGCCCGCGCCGCGACGTCACGATGGTGCGCGGGTCGGTGACCATGAAGAACACGAACAGCTGGTACATCGGGCCCGTGAGCGGCGCGATCTCCGTGGCGAGCGACCCGCCGAAGAGCGACGTGCGCGCCACGGCGAGCGCGAGGAAGCTCACGACGTAGGTGGCCGTGACGTGCAGCACGCCCGCCCGGCTCGCGATGAGGATGCCGAACACCCAGATCACCGCGTTCGTCGCCACCTCGTTGCCCCACTGGTGGCTCAGCACCGCCACGCTCTCCGGCGCAAGCAACAGCAGCAGGCAGATCGCGAAGTTGGTCGGGTTCCAGAGGTGCCGGCCGCGATACGTGAGCGCGTACTTCGAGGCGATCGCGAGGAACCCGCCCAACGCGAACGGCCACACCAGCCCGGGCAGCGGCTTGGTGAGGAGCGCCATGCTGATCCCCGACACGTAGGCGCTCTGGAGGTTGGCCACCTGCCCGCGCACGAACCAGGACAAGGCCAGCTCCGTCGCCATGCACGCCCCGAGCGTGGCGGCCAGCCGCCAGTATCCGCCAAGGATGCCGAAGCGCCACTGCCCCATCACGAGCACGAGCGTGATGAGGATGACGATCAGGTACCGCGGCTCGGTGAGCCACGTGCGCAGCGCGGACCGCGGGGCGGCGGCGACGGACGGAGCGGCGGTCATCGTGCGCGCCCGGGTTCGGTGATCACGTGCACGCGATCGCCGTCCAGGTGGCCGAGCACCTGCGTCGCGCCCGAAGGCCAGTGGATCGTGACGCGGTCTGCGCCGGCCCGACTGCCGAGCCCGAAATGCAGGCGCCGTTCATTCTGCGCGGCGAAGCCCATGCCCCCGTCCACGATGCGACGCTGGCGCCGGCCACCGAACTCCACGGTCACCTCGGCGCCGATGGCGCTGCGGTTGCTCGCGGTCCCCACCAGCTGGAGCTCCAGCCAGTGGTTGCCCGGGTCGACGTCGTTGCGGTACACGACGGGACGCGCGCCCTGGTCGGCGACGATCACGTCGATGGCGCCGGTGCCGAACAGGTCCGCGAATGCGACGGCGCGCCCGTCGAGCTCGTCGGTCGCGCCCACGCGCGCGGCCACGTCGTCCCAGCCGGCCTCGCCGCGATTGAGGAGCACGCGCGAGCGCTCGTAGCCGGAGAGACTCGCGTCGCCGATCGGGGGCCAGTTGCGTGCGTCCTCGAACAGGTTCTTATTCGCGCCGGCCACCTTCGACATCCCGTACCAGTAGCTCTTGTCCCGGCTCGCGGAAATGAACCCGTTGGCGATGAACAGGTCGTTCGTTCCGTCGTTGTTGAGGTCGCCGAACTGGGCGCCCCACGCCCAGCCGGCGTCCACGATCGGCCCCGAGGCGATGTTCTCGAACCGGCCGAGTTCGGCGAGCAGGTTCAGGCGCAGGTTGTTTCCCTGGAAGAGGTAGCCCTTCTCCGAGATGTCGGTGACGAACGCGTCAACGCGCCCGCGGTTGTGCACGTCGCCGAGCGTGGCCGACATCCCGCTCTTGGAGTCGGACTCGAGCCCGGCGCGCGCCAGGGTGAACCGGCGACCGCTGTCACTCAGGAAGAGTTCCTCCGGCCCGTAGTCGTTCGCGAGGTAGAGGTCGGGCCAGCCATCGTCGTTGAAGTCCGCGCTCGCCGCCGCGAGCGTCCAGCGCGTACTCCCGACGCCCATGCGGTCGGTCACGTCCTCGAACCGGCCGTTGCCAAGGTTGTGGAAGAGGAGGTTCTTCCCGCCGTTGTCCGCGAACTCGAAGCTGTCGTGCATGATGCGCGTCGTCGTGAGGTGCCAGAGGTCGACGTCGCTCCGGAAATACGCCGTGACGTACAGGTCGAGAAGGCCGTCGCGGTCGTAGTCGAACCAGATCGCGCCATTGCTGTTCACCCAGCGGTCGAGACCGGCCTCCTTCGTGACGTCGCGGAACCGGAGGCCGCCGAGGTTCTTGAACAACGACAGCTTGCCGTAGCGGTACACGAGCAGGTCCTCGTGGCCGTCGTTGTCGTAGTCGCCCCACACGGCGCCCATCGACACCCCCACGCCGGGCGCGTTGACGTCGGCGATGCCGGCCTCCCGCGCCACGTCGCGGAACGTGCCATCCCCGTTGTTGATGTAGAGCGCGTTGGGTGCGCCGAAGCGGCTGTTCGTGAAGTAGAGGTCGGGACGGCCGTCCTCGTTGGCGTCCACCACGCTCACGCCCGCACCGACGGCCACCACGTGCGACGCGATGTTGGCGATCTTCGGGTCCACCTCGGCCCGTTCGTGGACGAAGGCGATGCCCGCGGCGGCCGTCACGTCGGTGAGCTGGAAGCCCGGATGGTCGACCGTCGGCGCCGGATGGATCGCCGCGCGGTTGAGCAGCACCACGCCCGCGATACCGGCGGCAAACGCGCCCACGGCCACGCCCCGGCGCGCAGATGGCGGCAGCATGTCATGAACGTAACGCGCGGCCCGCGACGTGAACACGCCGCCGCCGACCGATGAACGGCACCCCGCTGCGCTTGCCGCTCCCCAGACCCGATCCTACTGTTCCCCGCGGGGCCATCGCATTGCGCACACCTTCCCTCAGGCACGCCGGTCCGCTCGCCGTCGCGATCGCCATCGCGATGACGGGCTGCGACCGCGGGCAGCCGGCCGACGCCGGCTCCATCGTCACCGCGCGGACCCTCGGCCTCGCCTACCTCCAGACGGACGAACTCCCGGAGGCGGAGACGCAGTTCAAGCGAGTGATCGCGCTCGCGCCGAACGATCCGCTCGGCCATGCGAACCTCGCGCTCGCATACCTCCGCGGCGGCAAGCTGGCGGAGGCGGAGGCCGCGGCACTCAAGGCGCGCGCCCTGGACTCGTCGGCGGCGAACCTGGCGCTCATCCTGGCCGGCGTGTACGCGGCGCAGGGCCGCACGGCCGACGCGCGCGCGGTGCTCGCACCCCGCGTGCAGGCCGGCGCCGACGACCCGGCCGTGCTCTTCGCCATGGCGCAGCTGGACTCGGACAGCAGCCACGCGGCGGAGCGTACCGACCTGCTCCGACGCATCATCGGGCGGTCGCCGACGAACGTCGCCGTGCGACTCGCGCTGCTCGACGCGTTCGTCGCGGCCGGCGCCGCCGACAGCGCGACGAAGGCGTTGGAGGAGATCCGCCGGTTGCGGCCGGAGCCACCGCGCGAGGCGCTCGCGCACTACGCGGCCACGCTCTCACTCCTGCGCGCGGGCCGCGTGGCCGATGCACGGCCCGGCCTCGCGCGCTTCCGCGCCGCCATGGAACTCACGCCCGCCTACCAGGCCAGCCTCGAGAAGGTGAAGGGCCCGGACGGGCCGGCCGCCGGGCAGTCAACCGTGAAATTCACGCCGCGCATCGAGATCGCGCAGCGGGCCAGTTCGATCGGCAAGGCCGCCGTGGACGCCGTCCAGCTCGCCGACGTCACCGCCGCCATGAAGCTCCCGGCCGTCGGCGCGGGAGCGCCGGCGGCCGGCGCCTCGGCGGTCGCGACCGGCGATTTCGACGGCGACGGCGAGGACGACCTCGCGGTGTCCACATGGGACGCGGCGTCGCACGGCTTCGCGCTGCGCCTCTACAGGGCGTCGCGCAGCGACTACCAGGACGTCACCGCCGCGTGGCGCCTGGCCCTGCCGGGCGGCGCGGCATTCCTCACGTTCGCCGACTATGACAACGACGGCCGCCTCGACCTCTTCGCGATCGGCGCCGACGGCCGCGCCCACCTGTTCCGCAATGCGGGCCCGCAGCGCTTCGACGACGTCACGACGGCGGCCCGCCTCGCCGAGGCCGGCGCCGGTGCGACGGGCGCGACGTTCGTGGACCTCGATCACGACGGCGACCTCGACCTCGTGACCGTCGGCCCGCGTGGCCTGCGCGCATACCTGAACCACGGGGACGGCACCTTCAGCGACGAGACGGTCGCGTTCGGCATGCAGGCCGGCGGGGCAGCGCCCGGCGATGGTCCCGCCACCGGCGCGGCCGACGTCGCGTTCGCCGACTTCGACGGCGACGGGCGCATCGACGTCATCGCGTCGCGCGGCGCCGCGGGACTCGTCCTCTATCGGAACGCCGGGGAGCGCCGCTTCGACGACGCCACGGCGGCGAGCGGACTCGCGGCCGCCGGCCCCGCCGGCGCCCTGGCCGTGGGCGACTACGACAACGACGGCGCGTTCGACATCGTGGTCGCCCCGCCCGCCGGGCCGCCCGTGTTCTGGCACAACCGCGGCGACGGCACGTTCACCCGCGACGCGCGCGCGGGCGCCACGCTCGCCGCCGCGGCCGGCCTGCGCGGCATGCACGTGCGCGCGATCCGCCTCTCCGACTACGACAATGACGGCCGGCTCGACGTGATCGTCGCCGGCGAGCCCGCCGCCGGCGGAAAGGCGCTCGCGCTCTTCCGGGCCGATGGCAAGGGCGGGTTCGCCGACCGCTCGGCGCTGCTGCCGGACGTCCCCACCGCCACCGCGCTCGCCGTCGTGGACCTCGCCTCGGACGGCGACGACGACTACATCGTCGCCTCCGCGTCCACCGGCCCGCGCGTGATCCGCAACGTCGGCGGCAACGCCAACCCGTACATCCAGGTGCGCCTCTCCGCGCTCCGCACGGGCAGCGGCAAGAACAACGACTTCGGGATCGGCTCGAAGCTCGAAGTGCGCGTCGGCGACCTGGTGCAGACCCGCGTCGCGACGTCGGCGACGACGCACTTCGGGCTCGGCGGCCACCTCAAGGCCGACGTGCTGCGGATCGAGTGGACCAACGGGGTGCCGCAGGTGGTGTACTTCCCCGGCTCGGACCAGGACGTGCTCGAGAACGAGGTCCTCAAGTCGTCATGCGGGTTCCTGTACGCGTGGAACGGCGACCGCTTTGCCTTCGTGACCGACGTCATGTGGCGCAGCGCCCTGGGCATGCCGCTCGGCCTGATGGGCAGCAATACCGCGTGGGCGCCCGCCGGCGCATCGCAGGAGTACCTCACGATTCCCGGCAGCGCGCTCCAGCCCCGCGACGGCCGCTACACGCTCCAACTCACCGAGGAGCTGTGGGAGACGTCGTACACCGACGAAGTGCGACTCCTCGCCGTCGATCACCCCGATTCCGTCAGCGTGCACGTGGACGAACGGTTCGTCCCGCCGGGCCCCATCGCGCTCCGCCTCTGGAACGCGACGCGCGCGCACCCGCCGCTCTCCGCCGTGGACGAGCGCGGCCGCGACGTGCTCCCCGCGCTCCGCGCGACGGATGACGTGTACGTGTCGGACTTCCTCCCGACGGGCTTCCAGGGACTCGTCGCGTCGCACGACCTCGTGATGGACCTCGGCCCCGACGCGGGCGCGCCCGCCTCCGCCCTGTTCCTGCGCGGCTGGATCTATCCAACCGACGCGAGCATCAACGTCGCGCTGTCGCAGCAGGCGCGGCTCAAGCCCGTGATGCCCGTCCTCGAGGTGCGCGACGCCTCCGGCGCATGGCGCACGGCGGCCGACATCGGGTTCCCGTCCGGCAAGGACAAGACCATCGTCGTGGACCTCGCGGGCAGGTTCCCGACGCACGACCACCACGTGCGCATCCGCACGAACATGCAGATCTACTGGGACCAGGCGTTCGTCGCCACCGACGCGGCGCGGAGCCCCACGAAGGTGACGCCACTCCCGCTCGTCGCGGCGAATCTCCATTTCCGCGGCGTGTCGCGCATGTACCGGAAGGGCGGCGAATACGGCCCGCAGTGGTTCGACTACGCCACCGTCACGCGCGACCCCGTGTGGCGCCCGATCGCCGGCGCGTACACGCGCTTCGGCGACGTCCTGCCGCTCCTCGGCAGGCCCGACGACATGTACGTCGTGATGGCCCCCGGCGACGAGACCACCCTCACGTTCGACGCCGGCATCGCGCCGCCGCCCCCCGGCTGGACGCGCGACTTCCTCCTGTATTCCGACGGCTGGATCAAGGACGCGGACATGAACACGGCCCTTGGCAACACGGTGGGGCCGCTGCCGTTCCACGCGATCACGGCATACCCGCCGGCGCCCGGCGACACGTATCCCGGCGACCCCGCACACCGACGGTACCTCCGCGAGTACAACACGCGCGTCGTCGGCCGGCGCTGACGCCCGCCGTCAGAACAACCGGCTGATCGCGTAGATCACGAGCCCGGCGAGCCCGCCGACCAGCGTCCCGTTGAGGCGGATGTACTGCAGGTCACGTCCCACGGCGAGTTCGATGCGCTCCGCCGCGAGGTCGGCATCCCACGCGATCACCGTGTGCTCGATCAGCGCGGACACCTCGCCGCCATGGTCTTCCATGAGCGCGCCCGCCGTCTCGATGATCCGGTCGTTGAGTGCGCGCCGCGCGTCCGCACTTGCCATCAGGTGCATGCCGAGCCCGGCGAGCGCCCGCGCGACGGCGCTCGGCGGTTCCTCGCCCGACGCGTCCGCCGCGATGGCCGTCTGCCGCCAGCGGTCGAGGCTGGCGCCGAGCGCCGCCTCGAGGCGCGCCCGCGTGGGATGCGCCGGGTTGGTCGCCACCTCGTGCACGAAACGGTCGAGCCCGGCCATGACGCGCCGGTGCACGGCCTCACGCGCGAAGTGCGGCGTCCAGCGTGGCACGGACGCGTCGATCTGTTCGCGGAGCGCCGACGCCACGGCGTCGCCACTGGTGTCGAGCGCGCGCGCCACGAGCTTCACGCCCTCGTCCACGAGCCCCGTGCGCCATTCCGCCGCCGGGAGCGTGTCCACCGTCCGGGCGACGCCGGTCGTGAGCTCGGATGCGAGCCGCCGGCTCGTCTCCGGCTCCGCCAGCCACGCGCCGAGGCGCTGCGCGACATCCACGGTGCGCAACCGCGCTTCCACGACGTCGCGCGTGAGAAAGTGATTGTGCACGAACGTGC
>CAZKYG010000106.1:0-3820 GCA_964556915.1 uncultured Gemmatimonas sp. | reverse complement strand
GTCCCGGATGGACGCGATCTTGGCGGCCTGTGCGTCCGTCGAAACGAAAATCGCCTTGGCGCCGGAGTTGGCCAGCAGGTGGGTGATCTGCTCCGCCGGCAGCGTCGGATACACGGGGACGTCGGCCAGGCGCGCGGCGAGGCAGGCCCAGTCGGTGAACGCCCATTCGGGGCAGTTCTCCGACAGGATCGCCACGCGATCGCCAGCGACCAGGCCGAGCGAGCGGAGGCCGAGCGAAATGCGGCGCACGCGGTCCAGCACCTCGGTGTGCGGGATCGAGACCCACGCGCCGTTGCGCTTGACGCGGTACATCCCCGGCAGGCGATAGCGCTCCAGCGACTCGAAGAACAGCTGGGTCAGCGTGCCGCGAGGTGGTCGGGGTCCGCCGCTTGCGATCATCCAGTCCTCCGCCGCGTCCGGTGGGGGCCGCCCGCGCGGCCCCGGGTCACTGCTTCGGCTGCAAGAGAATTACGAAACGGACCGGGCTGCCGCGAACGGGCACCCCCTTGTACGTCACGGCGGCGGTCACGATCACGGAATCCACGGCCGAGACGGTGATGCCGATCGGCCGCACCCGCAGGCTGCGCGATGCCAGCCCGGTCGCGTCGGTGGTGTCGATGGCCGTGCGATTGGCTCCGTCCACCAGGAACACCACCGACGTGTCGCCCGGCGCGACGGCCGCGCCGCGGAACACCGCCTGGTACGCGACCCGCCAGCCCTGTGTCACCCTGGTGCCGTCGGCCGAGTCGCCGGTGACGACCTGCACGGCCAGGCCGGGCGACCGGTTGATGGTGGCGTTGTCGGGCAGGACGTAGTTGACCGTGTCCACCACCGGGCTGGTCGCGACGACGGCATCCGGGCGCCGGGTGACGAGCAGGGCCCGCGCCTGCGACTGGATCACGCCGGCGTTCGCCACGAGCGATACCGAGCCGCCCCGGCGCGTGGCGATCACATAGGCGCCATCGGTGATCGTGAGGCCGGTATCGAGCGCGACGTACTGGATCGGCGCGCCGGCCACCACGTCGCCGGCGTTGCTGTACGCGAGCGCCTGGAGCGGCGCGGCCAGGCCCAGCGAATCGCGCAGCGTGTCGCCCGCCACGACCGCCGGTGAGGGGAAGCGGTCGAACGACAGCGACGCGACATGGTCGGCGCCGGTGTTGATCTCGGTGCAGCCGCAGGTCACCAGCGCCGCCGCGAGGGACCCGCGCCACAGCCGCCGTGCGGCGGCCGCATTCATTCGGCGAATCGCTCCGCGAGCCGCGTCGCGAGGTTCACGTACGCCTGCGCGGCCGGATCCGCCGGCGTCCGCACCACCACGGGCTGCCCGGCGGCGAAGGCGTCGCTCACGGCCGCGCTCCGCGGGATCATGAGGTCGAACACCAGGTTCGCCGGCACGTTCGCGCGTACGTACTGCACGGTGCGCTCGCACGCCGCGTTGCCGGCCTCGTACATCGTCAGGAGGATGCCGTCGAACGTCAGCTGCCGTTCGTTCGCCACGACGTCCTGGATCGCGCGGAAGATCTGCGGCGTCGTCTGCAGCACGAGCGGTTCGGCCTGGAGCGGCACCAGCACGCGGTCGCTCGCCGCGAGCGCGCGCCGCGTGATCGCACCCAGCCCCGGGGGCGTGTCCACCACGACCACGTCGCACCGCTCGGCCGCCGTCGCCAGCATCTTCGGCAGGAGGTCACCCTGCGCGATCGATGCCGTGTAATCCGTGTGGTCGGCGTCGTCAGCCACGGAGCCCACGAGCATCACACGGAGCCACGGCAGCGAGGTCGGGAGGATCACGTCGCGCAGCGGCCGCGCGCCGCTCAGGTAGTCGGCGAACCCGTGCGTGGCATGACCCTTCTTGAGGCCGGCGCCGTAGCGCACCGAGCCCTGCGGGTCCACGTCCACGATGAGCGTCTTCAGTCCGCGCCGCGCGAATGCGGCGCCGAGGTTCACCGCCGTGGTCGTCTTGCCGACGCCGCCCTTCTGGCTGACGATCGAGAGGATGCGACCCACGGTCAGCCCTCCGCCGTCGGCGGAGGCGATCCGGCCGGGTTGTTGATCTGGTCGAGCGTCGTCCGGGCATGGTGAATCCAGCGATCGGCCTCCTCACCGGTCGGCGGATGCGCCAGGAACGCCTGCAGGTGCTTCACTCCTCCCTCCGTTTCACCACGCTTGAGCAGCAGGAACGCCAGGCCGTAATGCGCCCCCGCCAGCGTGGGGTCGATTTCGAGTGCCTTCCGGTAGGCGCGCACCGCCTCGTCGTGCCGCCCCGTGCGCGAGAACGCGATCGCCATGTTCTGCAGCACCTTCAGGTCGTTCGGTTGGTCGCGGAGCGCAAGGCGGTACGAGGTCAGAGCGGCGTCGTAGTCGCCCTGACGTTCGAGGACGAGCGCCTCATTCAGGTAGTCGAGGCGCTTCGCTTTCAGTTCCGTCGTGGGTTTCCCGCCAAACAGGCGGCTCAACCAGGACATCCGGTGCCCCCGAACCGAAGGACGCGCCTGCAACATCGGTTGGCACAAGGTATTGCCGCTGCACGACTTGGGCAACCGAGGTTTCGCCTCGCCCGGCCCGTCCGTAGCTTGCAATCGTCACAGGATTCCCAACGCCGCACGGTCCCATCGCCAACCGAATGTCACGTCCCAGGACAGGCTCCCAGCCACCGCCACGCGAGGTGTTCCACGTCGACTGGCCGCTGTTCGGCGAGCTGTCGCGCGCGCTGGCCCTCAAGGTGGCCCGCGAGTTCGACCCTGAACTCGTCGTCGGCGTCGCGACGGCTGGTGTCGTGCCGGGTGCCGTGGTGGCCGCGATGCTCGACCGGCCGTTCCATTCTATGCTGGTCAGCCGGCGACATCGCGCCGCCAAGGTCCGCGAAACGCCCGCGGTCTTCGGTGAAGCGCCGCCCGAGGCTCGCAACGCGCGCGTGCTGATCGTGGACGAGACCTGCAACTCGGGCCAGACCCTGCGCCTTGCGGTGGCGGCCCTGGTCAATGCGGGCGCGGCGGAGGTGCGCACGGCCGTCGGCATTCGCACCGGCGACTACGCACCCGACTTTGCGGCGCTCGAGACGCCGGCCTCCGTCGTGCTGCCGTGGGATCGGGAAGTGCTGGTGGACGGCGAACTCGTGCCGAACCCCAAGTACGGCTGACGCTCAGCCCAGTTCCCGGGCGGCATCCGCGTACGTGGCGCCGGCTGCCATCCGCTCATACAGGTGACTCATCACCTCGGTGGCGCCCACGAGGAACCGGCAGTGGGCGCTGCCTGACGACCGGCACTCCACCTCGAGCACGGCCAGCGGCGCCGCCGCGGTGCGCCCGAAGAAGTCCGCGAGCATGCCCGTCGTGTAGTGGCATGCGGGGTAGGGCATCGCACTGACCGGATCGGCCTCGGCCCAATCGACGGAGTCGACCATGGCGACGACGTCGCCGAGCGGCTCGATCCTGAGGCTGCCCCATCCCGCATCGCGGAAGAACTCCGTGCCGCGGGCCTGGAACGCGTCCAGGTCGAGCGACTCCACGTCCTCGCCACGCTCGGCGAGCCAGCTGCGGAACGCCGCGAACACCGCCTCACCGCCGGCGTAGCCCGCCTCCTGCAGGTAGGTCGCGTAGGCGCCGCCCGTGTCGCGCACGAGGGCGGCGCGCAGCGCCGCGAGCGATGCGCGAGGAAGGGCGAGGCACTGCGAAGCGTGGAGGTCCATGGGGGCGAAGGCCGGGGCGTGCTGGGAAGCTATGGGCCCGCAGGCCCGCGGGCTACGGACGCGGGGGGGCCCCGCGGCGCACCAAAACCACCGCGGGGGAGGGCGGGATGGGCCCCGCCCGGGCCGGCGCGAGCG
>CAZKYG010000105.1:0-5517 GCA_964556915.1 uncultured Gemmatimonas sp. | reverse complement strand
TGATGGCCGCGCCCACCGTCGCGCGCGCCCAGGCCGACACCGCCAACCAGAAGCCTTTCGTGTACAAGACCGACTTCGCCGTGCCCGACGCGCCCGCGTTCAGCCTGCTCACGGTGAGCGACGGCGCGATCCTCCGCCCGCAGTCGTACGGCAGCGTGGCCGTGGCGCTCTCGGGCTTCCGCGGCGCGTCCGGCGGGTTCGCGATCCCGAAGGAGCTGGGCATCGAGTTCTCGCCCGGCGTGCTCATGGCGTCGGGGCCCGTGCTGCGGGCCACCGACATGCGGCGCTACGACTGGCTCTACCGCCTGCGCGTCTCCCTCGCCGCGCGACGCGATTCCGCCGGCACCAACGGCGTCGCGCTCGGCTTCCGCTACTCGCTCATGGACGACGCCGCGCTCACCGACTCCGCCGTCATGGCGAAGATGCAGCAGGAGCTCACGCCCTACACGGCGACGATCGTGAAGATCGTGTCGGAGGGCTCCGAGAAGGTCACCACGCCCCAGGAGCGCGCGGCCGGCAAGCCGTTCAAGCTCCTGCCGGAGGACGAGGCAAAGATCGCCGCCGTGCAGGCGCAGATCCGCAAGGCGTGGGCCGACGCCAACTGGAACGCCAACGCGCTCGACGTGGCCGTGGCGGCGCGCGCCCTCACCGCCGACACGCTCGGCCACGATCCCGAGGTGGACCAGGTGGCGGGCTGGTTCACGGTGGCGCGGCGCTGGACCTCGGCTGGGCAGATCCTGTTCGGCGGCCAGGCGGCGTCGGTGAAGGATTCGAGCGGCACGTTCCGCACGAGCGTGGCCATCGCCGCGCGGCTCTACCTCGGGTCCAACGACGGCAAGTTCTTCATCGAGGGCCAGACGAAGTCCACGGAGCAGTCGAGCGCATCGCAGTTCGTGAATGCGGGGCTGGAGTTCCGGCTGGCGGGCATCGGCTGGGTGGACGCCGGCTGGGGGTACGAGAGCGGCGGCGCGCTGCCGAAGGCCCGGTCCGTGGTGACGTTCAAGCTCAAGTCGGCCGGCCTGGGGAACTGATTCGAGGGGGAGCCCTACGGCTGGATTCCTGCCTCGCGGAAAAGCGCTGGAAGGTCGATGCGCAGCGGGCGCGCCTCGCCGGCGATGCGCCATTCAAGCGTGGCGCGCTCGACGACCGGGTTCCGACCGGCGGCGTGAACGTGCACCTCACGGCGGCTGCCGTCCACGATCCACACCTCGGGGACGCGCAGGTGGTCCCGGTATGCGGCGAGCTTCGCGCCGAAGTCGCGCTGGCGTGTCGAGTCGGACACGATCTCGACCACCAGTAGCGGCTTCGGCGCGGTCTCCCACTCGTCCCCGGTGCGCGGGCCGGGGATGACCTGTACGTCGGGCTGCAACTCGCTGGGTCCGAATGGCACGGTGCCCGGTGCCACCACGTGCGCCTGCCCGCCGGGAATGACGTACGCGTGCAACCGGACGCTCAGCAGCAGTGCCAGGTTCTGGTGCGCATGCGACGCTTGCGGTGTCACGAGGAGCTGTCCATCCAGCACCTCGTAGCGGTTGCCGTCGTCCGGCAGGCGATCGAGGTCCGCGCGGGTCCAGGGTCTGATGTGGACGGCCATACCCATACGCTACGCTCGGCGAGAGTGACGGGGCAACAGGTGGGCATCGTCGCAGAATCTGCGGCCGATGATCGCCCCGTCCGTCACCGTTTTCTTGCTGGCGCCATCGTATCTGTCAGGAGTCGTCGCGGAGGCGTTCGAGCCGGGCGCGTTCGGCTGCCCCGCACGCGCTCGGCTTACCCGGCTCGCCCGACCCCTTTACGATGTCGAAGGTGGCCTGCGCGGCGAACAGGGCCACGAGCGCCACCCAGTGCGTGGCCCAGCGCGGCGCGCGGGGGTCGCGGCGCAGGAGCCGCCAACCGGCCGCCACCACGACCACCTCGAGCGCGAGGTCGAGCCATGCGTGCAGGTAGAGCACGAGGCCCACGATGGGCCCTCCGGCCCACAGGTACTTGAACCCGGTGATCCAGTCCGCGGGAACGTGCAGAAGCACCGCCGCTGCCATCACCAACGCCACGCCGGTGTTGCGGGTCCACACCGCGGCAACCGCCAGCGTCAGCGCCGCGAGGAGGCCGGCCGCTGGCAGGGAGTGGGAGTAGAGGCCCGCGGGGCTGCAGAAGCCGGCGGCGGCATAGCCGACGTCGAGAATGTCCGGCAGCACGGCGGCCACGAGGAGCGCGAGCAGGGAGGCGTCGCGGCGCCATGCGCGGAGGCCGTACGCGACGCCGACGTGGCCGGTGATCATGGCCGACGCGTTGCTACCTGAACGGGTCTTCGACGGGGAGTTCCGGGAACTGAGAGAAATCCCGGTCGCGGGTGAGGAGCTTCTCGACCCCGTGTGCGATGCAGAGCGCCGCGATGCGCGCGTCGTGGATGACGGGGCCCCGGACGCGCGGGCGCCGGGCCAACCCTGCCAGGACGCTGGCAAAGCCCTCTGTTTCGGCGAGGAGTGCCAGGCTTGGCGATCCAAACCAGGCGTCCAGCTGTGCCCACGCTTGATCCGGGTGGCTCGCGGTGGCCTTCCAGATGCGCGTATTCGTCACGACGCTGAAGAATTCGCAGGCGCAGGGCCACGGGATGGCCCACGGTTCACGCCCTTCGGCCAGACGGCGCATGAGCGCGGCGGCTGCGGCATGTTCGCGTGGCTCGCGCCGGTGCGCGGCGACGAGGATGTTGGTATCGACGGCGATCACCGACCGGGGCCGTAGATCTCGTCGCGGAGGTCCTGCCACGAGAGCGACTCCAGCGGATTCGCGACGCCGGCCCGGCCCGTGGCCCGATCCGGCAGGCGGTACGGCTCATGCCGGGCGTCGTCCTGGAGCACGCGGCGCAGGCCCTCCTCCACGACGGCACGCAGGGGCCGGCCGAGCCTTTGCGCGTGGCGCTTGGCGCGTTCGAGGAGGGCGTCCGGGAGGTCGAGCGTGGTCTTCATGGACCCATACTACCCATATCGCATGGTATGGGCAAGACGTTGCCTCACCGTTGCGGGATGCCCGATGCGGATGGCCGTGCGGACATCACCCCCGGCGCGGGGTGACCAAAATCGGTATTGCGCAGAGGGCCCGACTGGGGGAGCGTCATGGACGATCCCCCAAGCCAGGAGCCGGCGTGTCGCCCAGTCTCGGTCCCGTTGATAAAATCCCGTCTCTCCGCTGGACCAACGGGCTGCTGCTTGCCGGCGGGATTGTCCTCCTGGTCGCCCTCAGCTGGCGGCGCAGCGCGGCACTCATGAGTGACGTTCGTGGCCATGCGGCACACGCGGCGCGCGCCGAGCGGGACGCGCGCGATGCGCTGATGCTGGCTCGGCTCGATACGGCTGACACCGGACCGCGGGCTGCGCTCGCCGACACGTCGTACGCCCTGGCGGCGGCGGCCGACGTGCTGGCCACGGGGCGCGACGCGCTCGGTCGCGCCTACGAGCTCGCCCACGTCGCCGACCTGCCGTTGAGTCCCACGCTTGCGGTGGCCGTGGCGCACGTGGAGGCCGCCGCAGCCGTGCGCGAAGCCGCCTCTGACGCGTACGTCAAAGCGGCCGCCGGCGCCAGTGCGGCCCGTGCCGACGGGAGACCCGCGGCCCGCGATGCCGCGGACTCGGCATGGGCGCGTCTCATTGCCGCGATGGACCTGGAGTCGCGCGCGCAGCAACGCGCCGTCGAGATCGTGGACCCGGGTTTCGCCCGGTTCGCGCGCGTGCAGGCCTGGTCGCCGACCTGGGATTCCGGGATGCTGAGTGGCCGGACGGCGACGGCATTTCTGGCCAAGGCGGCATATGCGTTGGCGTACGCCCTGATCGTGGCCGGGCTCGTGGGTCTGTTCACGGGAAACTTGGCCGACGAGCTGAAGAAGCGTCTGGGTGGCGGCGACGAGCCTCGCTGGCTGCCGTCGGAATCGTCCGATGCGGGCCACGGGAAGGGCGGGCGCGCCTCCGTCCTGACCGACACGCTGCTTTCGGCGGCCGCCCCCCTCGCCCTCGCGGCCGCGGCTGCCACGGCAGGGTTCGTCATCAACACCAGCTCGCCACCCGCCGCGCCGCCACCGCTCGAGGTCAACGTGCACGTGCCCGGCGTGGGGTCCGACAGCGCGTCGCTGCGCGAGATTCGCGATCGGCTCGATGCGTTGCGTCGCGAGGTGGGTGACATCAGTCGGCGGGCGAACTAGGGATGCCGGTCATGCATGCCGGCCACAACGCCTCGGCGCTGCTGCTCGTGGCGGCGCTGGCTGCGCCCGCGTCCGCGCAATCCGGAAACGACCGGCTCCTGCTCGCCGCCGACACGCTCGCGGAGCGCCTG
Source organism: uncultured Gemmatimonas sp. (assembly GCA_964556915.1). GTDB lineage: Bacteria > Gemmatimonadota > Gemmatimonadetes > Gemmatimonadales > Gemmatimonadaceae > Fen-1231. The sequence goes on along the minus strand of CAZKYG010000105.1, from coordinate 1,194 downwards.
CGGGCGGCGCGCGGCGGAGTGGCCGGTGGCGTGGACAGCGGCGTGACGCGGCGACTCGGTGCGCTGCGCGCCGCGCCCGGGTTCGCCGCGCTGGAGACGCAGCACCGCGAACTCGCCTGGGTGCGCCTCGCCGTTTCGCGGAGCAGCGTGGAAAGCACGACGGTCACCGTGTTCCGGCGCAACCGCGTGGCGCTGCGCGTGACGGGAGCCTTGCGAGCGCGTGCCGTGGCGCCGGACGAGCGCGCGGGGTGCGTGGAGGCGGCGCCGGCCGCGCGAGACAGCACCATCTCGCAACGCACGGCCGCGCTCGTGGGGCGCAACGTGGCTGCGGTGTGCCAGGCATTGGGCGCGGTGGCGCCGCGGGCGGCCGACGTCCCGCTGTTCGACGCCACGGTGGTGCTGGGCGACGGTAACGCGCCGGCCGCGACGCTCGGCGGCGCCGCCCGGCATGCGTTCGACGCGCCGCGGCCATGCCAGCTGACGGGCGCCGGCGACGACCCCGCGTTCATCTCGGCGCGCTCGGCCGATCTCATCCGCGGGCAGTTTGGCGACCTGTGCGGCGCCGTCGGGAAGCTCGCGTCCACGCTGGCGATCGGCGACTCGGTGACCGTCACGATCGCCGCCGCGGGCGGGCCCCGTTCCGCGCCCGACTCCGTGCGCGTGGACTCCACCGTCGTGGTCACTCGCGAGGTGGCGCTCGAGCTCGCCGTGCTGCGTTATCAGGAGTGGCGGGCAGCCGAAGGGCACATGACGCCCGTGGTCGTGTTCGTGCCGGGTGGCCCCACGGGCGTACGTCACGACACGACGTGGATCGTCGTGCACGACACCATGCGCGTGGCCGTCCTCGCGGACGCGCCAGTACATGCGGGCCTGCTGGCGACCGTGGATTCGCATTCGGGCGCGGGGCTCCTTGCGCTCGTGGGCGTGCGGCGCGTTGTGGCGCTGGTGGGAGCGCGCGCGGCCGGCGGGGCGGGGGGCGGCGTGCTGGAGGCAGGCGTGGGGCTGCCCGTGGGTGTGGCGGGTGTGGTGGAGTACGAGCCGCGGCCCCGGCAGTGGGCGGCGGGCGTCTTCGTTTCGGCGCCGGTGTGGCGCTACTGGACGGTCGGGGTGGGCGCGGACACGCGGGGGCGATTCCGGCTGTGTGCGGGCATCGGCGTGTTCGCGCGCAAGCGCAGCTGAGCACGGAGGCCGAAC
>CAZKYG010000104.1:0-6898 GCA_964556915.1 uncultured Gemmatimonas sp. | reverse complement strand
CGCCAGGCCCGCCAGCCGCGGGTACCGCCGGTGCGCGTCGTGTTCGACCGGTCGGCACGCCTGCCGCTCCGCTCGATCCTCGTCTCGACCGCGCCGCTCGTTCCCACGGTCGTGGTCGCCGCCGCTCGCGCCCCGGCACGCGAGCTGGCGCTGTTCCGGCACGGAGTCGAGGTGTTGCACGCACCGACGATCCGCCGCGCGCTGCGCGTCCTGGCCGGGCACGAGGTTCGGTCGCTGTTCGTCGAGGGCGGACCAACCCTCGCCGCCGCCCTGCTCGCCGCACGGGCCGTGGACCGGATTGTTATCTTTCGGTCGCCCAGGCGCCTTGGCGCCGGGGCGATCGCCGCGTTCGACGACGCATCGCTGCTTGACAGGTTTCGCGTGGTCGCGCGGCGTCGCTTCGGCCCGGACGTCATGACCATCTACGACGCGCACGCAGGTGCGCTCGCACCACGCCCCTGATGTTCACCGGACTCATCACCGACGTTGGGACCATCGACCGGGTGTCGGACACCGACGCGGGCCGGGAGTTTCGCGTGTCGTGTGCGTGGAACGACCTCGCCGCCGGAGAGTCCGTCGCGGTCAACGGTGCCTGCCTCACGGTACGGGACTGCGGCGATGGCTGGTTCACGGCGGCGGCGGTGCACACCACGCTCGGACGCACGACGATGGGCGACTGGCGCGCGGGCCGGCGCGTGAACCTCGAGCGCGCCCTGCGCGCGGGCGATCGGTTCGGCGGCCACTTCGTGCTCGGCCACGTGGACGGGGTCGGCGACGTGCTGGACGTGGAGCAGGCCGGCGACGCCCGGCTCGTGGACGTGGCGCTGCCCGTGACGATGGCACCGCTCCTCGTGCCGCATGGCTCCATCGCCGTCGATGGCGTCTCGCTCACGGTGAACGCGACCCACGAGCCGTCCACCGTGCAGCTGTCGCTGATTGCCTTCACGCTGGGCCACACCACGCTCGGCGCGCTCGGGCGGGGCGACCGCGTGCACGTCGAGGCCGACGTGATCGGGAAATACGTCCAGCGGCTCGCGGCCGGGACCGTGGCCGGCGCGCTGGGGCAGGACCAACTCTGACCAGGACGGCCCGCGTGCGCGGGCCGCATGTGCTGCGATGCCGTTTGGAACGATCGAGCAGGCCATTGAGGACCTGAGGGCGGGAAAGTTCCTCGTCGTCGCCGATGACGAGGACCGCGAGAACGAGGGCGACTTGATCGGCGCCGCGGAGTTCATCACGGCCGAGAAGGTGAACTTCATGATGCGCGCCAAGGGCATGATCTGCCTCGCGCTCTCGCCGGCGAAGGTCGGGCAGCTCGACCTCCCCATGATGGGTCCCGAGAACACGGACGCCATGCGCACGGCGTACACGGTGACCATCGACGGGGCGCCCCGCTTCGGCGTGACGACCGGGATCAGCGCCGCGGACCAGGCGGCCACGATCCGCGCGGCTGCCGACCCCGGCGCGCAGCCGGGCGACCTGCGGCGCCCGGGCCATGTGCATCCGCTGCGCGCGCGGCAGGGCGGAGTCCTCCAGCGCGTCGGCCACACCGAGGCGGCCGTGGACCTCATGCGCCTCGCGGGGTTGCAGCCCGCCGGCGTCATCTGCGAAATCCTCAACGATGACGGCACCACGGCGCGCCGCCCGCAGCTCGAGGCGTTCGCCGCGCGCCATGGCCTCACCTTCATTACGGTCGCGCAGCTCGTCGCGCACCGGCTCCGCACCGAGCGGCTGGTGCACCGGGTCGCCGAGGCGCGGCTCCCCACCGAGTTCGGCGAGTTCCGCATCATCGGGTATGCCAACGACGTGGATGCCCGCGAGCACGTGGCCCTCGTGTTCGGCGACGTCGCCGGCCAGGACGCGGTGCTCGCCCGCATGCACTCGAAGTGCCTTACCGGCGACGTGTTCCACTCGGCGCGCTGCGATTGCGGCTGGCAGCTGCACTCGGCCATGGAGATGATCGCGAGGGAAGGCCGCGGCGTGGTCGTCTACCTCGACCAGGAGGGACGCGGCATCGGCCTCCTCAACAAGCTCAAGGCGTACCAGCTGCAGGACGACGGCGCCGACACCGTCGAGGCCAACGTGCGGCTGGGGTTCGCCCCGGACCTCCGCAACTACGGCATCGGTGCGCAGATCCTGCTCGACCTCGGCATCGCCGGCATCCGCCCGCTCACGAACAACCCGCGCAAGCTGGTGGGGCTCGAGGGGTACGGCCTGCGCGTCGGCGAGCGCGTGCCGCTCCTCGCGCCTGAGTCGGGCGAGAACGCCGGTTACCTCGAGACCAAGCGCCGCAAGCTCGGCCACCTCCGGGCGCTCTGATGGCCGACTTTCGCGGGGAACCTTCCGGCGCCGGGCGCCGGATCGGCGTGGTTGTGAGCCGGTTCAACGAGGACGTCACGGCGAAGCTGCTCGACGGCGCGGTGGAGTGTCTCGTGCGCCACGGCGTCCGCTTCGAGGACATTGACGTCGCCTGGGTGCCGGGGGCGTGGGAGCTGCCCGCCGCCGCCGAGCGCCTGCTCGCGAGCGAGCGCTACGACGCGATCGTCGCCGTGGGAGCGGTGATCCGCGGCGAGACGCCGCACTTCGACTACGTCGCCGGCGCGGCGGCAACGGGGCTCGCGGCCACCCAGCGCGATCACGGGATCCCGGTGGGGTTCGGCGTCATCACGACCAACGACGACGCGCAGGCCGAGGCGCGCGCGGGCGGCGCGCACGGCAACAAGGGCTGGGACGCGGCCCTCGCCGCGCTCGAGATGGCGGATCTCTTTGCACGGCTCGACGCGGCGGCCGACCACCACGACGAGCCGGGACATGGCCGCCCGGACTGAGACGCGCGGGCGCTCGCGTGCCCTGCAGGCCCTGTACGCATGGGACGTTCGCGGCGACGTGGACCTCGTGCGCGTCGCCCACCTCGTCTGGGACGACCTGGGGGTGACGCCCAACGAGCGCGAGTTCGCCGACCGGTTGATCCTCCGCATCGCGGCCGATCGCGCCCAGCTCGACGCCGACCTCTCGGACGTCACCACGCATTGGCGCATCGAACGCCTCGGCGCCATCGAGCGCTGCGTGCTTCGCCTCGGCGCGGCCGAACTCGCCCAGGGCGTCACGCCCCCGAAGGTCGTGATTCAGGAATACGTCCGCCTCGCGGAACGCTACGGCACGGACCGGTCGGCGGCCTTCGTGAACGGCGTGCTCGACGCGCACGCGCGCCGTATCGGGGCACTCGCGTGAAGATCCTGGTGGTCAACTGGCAGGATCGCGAGAATCCCCTGGCCGGCGGCGCGGAGATCCACCTGCACGAGATCTTCGAGCGTCTCGCGGCGCGTGGCCACGAGGTGACGCTGCTCTGTGGCGGGTGGCCCGGCTGCCCGCCGCGCGCCGCGCTCGGCGGCATCGACGTCCATCGCGTCGGCACGCGGCAAACGTTCGCGTTGCGCGTGTTCGCGCACTGGACGCGCCACCTGAAGGATGAACGGTTCGACGTCGTCGTGGAGGACATCAACAAGGCGCCGCTCTATACGCCGGCATGGGGCTTGGGCGCCCCGGTGGTGGCGTGTGTGCCGCACCTGTTCGGTGCCACCGTCTTTCAGGAGCTGCCGTGGCCGCTCGCCGCCGCCGTGTGGCTCAGCGAGCGACCGCTGCCGTTCGCATACCGCGAGGTGCCCTTCGAGGCGATTTCCGAGAGCACCGCCGACGATCTCGTGGCCCGCGGCATTGCCCGCAGCCACGTGCGCGTGATCTACCCGGGCGTCCGCAGCGACCGGTTCACGCCGGCGGCCGCCGCGCGCGCCGCGCGGCCGACGTTCGCGTACGTTGGCCGCCTCAAGCGCTACAAGGGCGTGGACCTGCTCATTCGCGCGTTCGCCCGCGTCGCCGCGCCGGAGGCCGTACTCGAGATTGCCGGCGCCGGAGACTTCCGGTCGGCGCTCGAGGCGCTCGCGCGGTCGCTTGACCTGGGGGACCGGGTGCGGTTTCTTGGCTTCGTGAGTGAGGCGGAGAAGCTGGCGCTCTTGCGGCGCGCGTGGGCGGTGGTGCTGGCGTCGCCGAAGGAAGGGTGGGGACTCACCAACGTCGAGGCGGCGGCATGCGGCACCCCGGTGGTGGCGTCGGACTCGCCGGGAATCCGCGAATCCGTGCGCGACGGCGAGACCGGGTTCCTCGCGCCCCACGGCGACGTGCCGGCCCTCGCTGCCGCGATGGAGCGGCTCGCCGCCGAGCACGCGCTCGTCGAGCGGATGGGGCAGGCCGGCCGCCGGTTCGCGGAAACCCTCACGTGGGACCGCGCCGCGGCGGAGACGGAAGAGCACCTCGCCTGGGCGGCCGCGCGCGGCCGGACGGGATTCGCCACGTGACCCACTTCGCACCGCGGACCAGCGCCTGATGCCGAAACTCCTCGTCGCACAGCTGTACGAGCGGATGAAGGACACGCTCAAGCTCGACCTCCTCGGCAGCCCGGCCGGGCTCGAGCGCGAGATCACGTCGATCGACGCGTCCGGCCCGGGGCTCGTCCTCGCGGGCTACGTCGGCCGGTTCGTGCACGCCCGCATCCAGGTCCTCGGGGAGACGGAGGTCAGCTACCTCAACTCGCTCCCCGCGGATGAGCGCCAGCGCAACCTGCGCCAGTTCTTCAGCTTCCCGATCCCGTGCGTGATGATCACCAAGGGCCAGGCGCTGCCGCCGGGCATGGAAGACGAGGCGCGCGGCGCCGGCATCGCGATCCTCCGGTCCCGGCTCAAGACGCAGGAGTTCTACCGTCACATCGGGCCGTTCCTCGAGGCCGCGTTCGCGCCCACCGCCACGATGCATGGCTCGCTCGCGGACGTGTTCGGCGTGGGCCTCCTGTTCGTGGGCGGCAGCGGCATCGGGAAGTCCGAGTGCGTGCTCGACCTCGTCGAGCGCGGGCACCGGCTCGTGGCCGACGACCTCGTGATCTGCCGGCGGCGCGGCACGGACATCGTCCTCGGGCGCGCACACGAGCATGCGCAGCATCACATGGAGATCCGCGGGGTCGGTATCATCGACGTGTCGCGCATCTTCGGCATTCGCGCCGTGCGCCAGCAGAAGCGCATCGAAGTCGTCGTCTCGCTCGAACATTGGGACGCGACCAAGGAAGTCGAGCGCACCGGGCTCGACGGCCTCACCACGACCATCCTCGACGTCGAGGTGCCCATGGTGCGCGTGATGCTCAACCCCGGCAAGAACATCACGGTGATCGCCGAGGTCATCGCCATGAATCACCTGCTCAAGTTCAGCGGCGTGAACTCCGCCGAGGCGTTCAACGACCGGCTCAAGGCGCGCCTCCGGCAGAGCTCCGCCATGGTGGGACGGTACCTCCAGGACGACGATGAGTGACGCCGGCGGGCCGCGCGCGGTGGTCGCCGGGCACGGGAACTTCGCCTCGGCGATGATCGAGGTCGTCGGCCGGATCGGCGGCCGGGCGGAGGCGTTTCGCGCCGTGAGCAACGACGGTCGCGACGGCCCGGGCATCGAGCAGGCGATCCGCGACGGGCTGCGCGAACTCGGCGCGACCGTCATCTTCACGGACCTCCCCGCCGGGAGCTGCACCATCGCCGCCCGGCGCATCGTCCACGCGGACCCATCCATCACGCTCGTGACCGGCGCATCCGTACCGCTCCTGCTGGACTTCGCGTTTGGCGACGGATCCCTGCCGGCCGATATCGACCGCGCCGCCGCCCGGGCGCGCGCGTCCATTCAGGTGCACGGCGGGCAGGGAAGTGCGCGTGCCGGTTGACGTCTACCGCATCGACGATCGCCTCATCCACGGCCAGGTCGTCGTCGGGTGGGGGCAGGCGCTGCCGCTCGGGTTCATCGTGCTGGTCGATGACGCGGTGGCGGCGAGCCAATGGGAGCGCGACCTGTATCGGCTGGGCACGCCGCCCGACATGGACCTGTTTGTCGAGACGGTGGACTCCGCGGTCGCGCGGATGGACGAGTTCAAAACCCGACCCGACCACGGCATGGTCCTCACCGGCGACGTGGCCACGATGGACCGCCTGTCCCTCGCGTTGCCGGGCCTGACGCGGGTGAACCTCGGCGGCCTCCACCACCGGGCCGGGTGCCGCCAGCGCCTCGCCTACGTGTTCCTGACCGGCGCCGACGGCGAACGGCTCACTGCGATGGCGGCGCGCGGCGTCGTGATCACGGCGCAGGACCTCCCCGGCGCAGACGAGGTGCCGCTCGCCGAACTCCTCGCCGGCGGGGGTGGGTGATGGTGCCGCCGGCGGTCCTGGCGATGCTTGTCCTGATCGGCACGCTCTGCTCCCTCGACACCGTGAGCGTCGGCCAGACGATGATGTCGCGCCCGCTCGTGTCGGCCACGCTTGCCGGCGCCGCGCTTGGCCAGGCGGAGCAGGGCGTGGTGGTCGGCGCGGTAATGGAGCTCTTCGCGCTCGAGACGATGCCCTTCGGCGCCAGCCGCTACCCCGAGTGGGGCGCGGCCGGTGTGGTGGCGAGCGCGACCTACGTGTTCGGTGGCGTGCGCACGCCGGGCTCGCTCGCGGTCGCGGTCATCGGCGGCCTCGCGGCCGCCGGCTTCGGCTCGATCACCATGGTCTGGCACCGTGGGTTCGTCGCGCGGTCGGCGGCGGCGTTGCGCGAGCCGCTCGCGGCGGGATCGGCCGACGCCGTGGCGCGGTTGCACGCGGCGGGCATCGCCTCGGACCTCTTTCGCGGCGCCGCGGTCACGGCCATCGGCCTCGGTCTCTCGGTGCTGCTCGCCACGACCGTGCTCACACACTGGCACATCGGCTACGGCGCGTCGCTCGCGTGGCCGATCATCGCGGCCGGCGCCGTCGGCATGTCAGCCGTGGTACGCACGGTGCGGGCCACGCCGGGAGCCGGCTGGCTCGTCGTGGCCGGGCTCGCCGTCGGCCTCGTC
>CAZKYG010000103.1:0-6146 GCA_964556915.1 uncultured Gemmatimonas sp. | reverse complement strand
CCCACGCGGTCGGGGAGCGAGAGCTTCGCGTACTTGCGGTCGAGCACGTTGCGCCACGACTCGAGGCTCGGGGTGGCGCTCCCGAGCACGCAGACGGCGCCGGCCGCGCGCGCGCGCACGATGGCCACGTCGCGGGCGTTGTAGCGCGGGGCGTCGGCCTGCTTGTAGCTCGCCTCGTGTTCCTCGTCCACGATGACGGCGCCCAGGTCGGGGAGCGGCGCGAACACCGCCGACCGCGCGCCGACGGCGATCCGCCGCGCGCCCGACCGCAGCGCCTTCCAGGCATCGTACCGCTCCCCGTCCGAGAGACCGGAGTGGAGCACGGCCACCTGGTCGCCGAACACGGCACGGAAGCGGTCCACGGTCTGCGGCGTGAGCGCGATCTCGGGCACGAGCACGATGGCCGTGCGGCCGCGCTCGTTCACGACGCGCCTGAGGAGCTCGAGGTACACGAGGGTCTTGCCGCTGCCGGTGATGCCGTGCAGGAGCGTGACGCTGCCGGGCTCGGCGGCGGCGAGTGCGGCGATCGCGGCCTGCTGGGCGGCGGTCGGCGACGGCTGCGCCGCGCGCGGCGGCTCGTGATCGGCGAACGGGTCGCGCGCGACGACCTCGCGCTCGATGCGCAGCAGGCCTTTCTTCGCCATGGCGGCGAACGTGGCCGGCGCGCACTGGAGCACCTTGAGTACCTGGTCGGTGTCCGCGCGGCCGCCCAGCGATTCCACGAGGTCGTACACGGCCCGCTGCTGCGGCGCGCGGGTCATGGCCGCGTCGCGTTCGGTGAGCGTGGGCAGCGCGCGGGCGATGACGAGCACGCGGCGCGTCCGCACGGCGGGCTCGGGACGGCGTGCCGCCCCGAGGGCCACGGGTAGCGCGGCGCGCAGCACGGTTCCCACGGGCGCCACGTAGTAGTCGGCGAGCCAGCCGCACACCTCGAGCAGGTCCGGCAGGAAGACGGGTTCGGCGTCGAGCACGCCGAGCACCGGCTTGATGGACGCGGCCTTGTCGGGCGCGCGCGTCGGCGCGTTCGCGGGCGTGGCCGACGTACATATCCCGATCACGCGGCGGCCCCGCACCGCCACGAGCACTCGCGAGCCCGGCACGACGGACCGCGGCGCGGCGCTCGCGTCGAACGTGAGCGTGCCGAAGAACGGGAGCGGGACGGCGACCTCGACGAGCGCGCGGCGGTCGGGCGCCGCCCCCGCCAGGAGCGCGGAGGCGTCCGGCGGTGCCGTCATCGGGGCGCGGCGCGCGGGCGGGTCCGGCGGCGCACCGCGGTCGGGGGCCTCACCCCTGCGGAGGCGCGGCGTCGGGCTTCACGGCGCGGACGTGGGCGGGCGTGTAGTCGCCGGCGCGGCCGAGAAACGTGAGCAGCTCGTCGGCGAGTTCGTGGCCGCGCTGCGGCCGCGCGGCCGGATCCTTCTCGAGTGCCCGCATCACGATGCGGCCGAGTTCCGGCGCGATGCTGGAATCGACCTCCGTGACGGGCACCGGCTTTTCGTGGACGTGCTTGTAGCCCACCGCGTAGCCGTCGAGCCCGTCGAACGGCGGGAAGCCCACGAGGCACTCGTAGAGCATGACGCCGACCGCGTACAGGTCGGCGCGGCCGTCAAGCGTCCGGCCCATGGCCTGTTCCGGCGCCATGTAGTGCGGCGTGCCCATGGCGCGCCCGCCCGCCGTGAGGCGGCCGTGGAACTGCGCCGTGGCGATGCCGAAGTCCGTGAGGATGGCGTTGCCGTCCTCGTCGAACAGGACATTGTCGGGCTTCACGTCGCGGTGCACGACGCCCTGGCGGTGCGCGTAGTCGAGCGCGGTGGACACCTGCGCGCAGATGCGGACGAGCCGGTTCACCTCGATCACGCGCTGCCGCGTGAGGTCGTCGGCCAGGCACCCGCCGCCAAGGAACGGCATGACGAGGTAGACGACCTCGCCGACCTCGCCGTAGTCGAGCGGCGTGGCGATGAGGGGGTGCACGAGGCGGCTCGCGGCCTCGGCCTCGCGCCGGAAGCGGACGCGCATCTCGGCGTCGCGCGCGAGGTGGGCGTGCATCACCTTCACCGCGAGCGGCCGGCCGAGTTGCTCGTGCTCGGCCGCGTACACATCCGCCATGCCGCCGGAGCCGAGGCGGCGGATGATGCGGTACCGCGCGCCCATCGCCTGCCGCAGGGCCGTGATCAGCCCGTCGGGCGCTTCGGGCGCGGAGCGGACGTCCGGCAGTGCGGCGTCGCACTTCGCGCACTTCCGGGCCGTTCCGCGATTCCAGGTGCCGCAATCGGGGCAGAACATCGCCCGAAATCTACCGTGGGCGGCACCCGGTGGCCGCCCGGGTCAGAGCAGCGCGCGCAGGTGGGCCACGGCCGCTTCGCCCAGGCGCTCCGGGGCGTAACCGCCCTCCAGCGCACTCACGAGGCGGCCGCCGCACCAGTGCTCGGCCCGCGTCACCATCTCGCGCGTGAGGCGGGTCACATCGTCGAGCTCGAGCGTGAACCCCCCGAGCGGGTCGCCGCGGAGCGAGTCGAAGCCGGCCGAGACGATGACGAGGTCGGGCGTGAATCCCGTGGCGGCGGCGTCCACGGCGGTGAGCAGGGCTCCCACGTACTCGGCGGCGGGGCGGCCGGGCGACATCGGCACGTTCCACACGTTGCGATGCGGGCCGCGATCGTGCGACGGGCCCGTGCCGGGGTACCACGGCCACTGGTGCATCGACACGAACCGGATGTCCTTGTCGCCCTCGACCAGCGCCTGCGTGCCGTTGCCGTGGTGGACGTCCCAGTCCACGATCAGCACGCGATCCATGCCTTTCGCGCGACGCGCGTAGTGGGCGGCGATCGCGACGTTGCCGAACAGGCAAAACCCCATCCCGCTGGCGCGGAGCGCGTGATGCCCCGGCGGGCGGACAGCCGAAAAGCTCCGCACGGCCCGCCCGTCGAGCGCCATGTCCACGCCATCGAGCACGCACCCCGCCCCGGCGACGGCGGCGGACCACGACCCTTCGCTTTCGACCGTGTCCGCGTCGAGGCGGCCGCCGCCCCGCTCGGCGACGTCGCGCACGAGCGCGACGTATGCGGGCTCGTGCGCCAGCGCGATGTCGTCCGGCGCGGCATGCCGCCCCTCGATGTGCTGCACGGCGCCGAACAGGTCGAACTCGTTGCGCAGGGCGCGCGGAATGGCCCTCAGGCGTCCGACGTGCTCCGGATGGTTCCAGCCCGTGTCGTGGCGGCCGCAGTCGCTGTGCGAGATGAAGGCGACGGGAGATGCCACGGCCCGTCGTCAGCGCACCGGACGCCGGTACCGATACGCGACGAGGAACGTCGAGCCGGCGCGCGCGCCGCTCGCGGCGACCGTCGTCGCGAGGTCGGCCACCTCCCAGCCGCGCAGCTTCACGACGAACTGGCCCAGCGGCGCGTCGCCCTCGCCGAAGCGCGCGAGCATCTCGCGCACGAGGGTGAGCACCGGCTCGTCGGTGCGGGCGTCCATGGCGATCGCGTCCCAGAGCGGCTCGAACTGCAGGCGCACGACCACGCGCTCGCCGCCGGGCGCGCCGACGGCCACCACCTCGCCGCGCGGCGTGCGCAGCGCCGTGACGAACGGACGGGCCGTGGCCACCGCGGTGGCGGCGCTCACTGCACGCCTGCCGCGCTGGTCGCCGGCGGCAGCGACGTCAGGAAGAGCGCCACCTGCTGGTCGAACATGTACGACGACGCGTTGACCGACGTGTCGCCGTTCGACGGGGCCACGCCGATCACGACCTCCTCGCCGCCCAGGCCGCGCAGCGTGATGTGCGTGGGCCCTTCCTGCTCGAGGAACGCCGAGTAGATGCCCGAGCGGCGCGCGAAGAAGTCGCGCGCGGCGCTGAGCACGTCCTTCGCCGGCATGGACGTGCGGGCCGTCTGCAGGGTGCGATTCCGCTGGATGTTCGTCACTCACGCTCTCCGATTCATCGGTCCCGCGCCACCGCGTGCCTCGAGCGGCAGCGACACCACCACCGTTTCGACCCCATCGGCCGCGATCGCCTCGACCGCGCCGCCCAGCAGGTCCGCGACCGCCTCCGCCAGCTGCCAGCCCAGGTCGTCGCCGGCGCGTCCCGGCATCCGGTACTCGGCATGCGCGCCCACCACGCGCAGCGCCACCCGCACTTCCGTCCCGCGATGCCGCACCGCGCGCGCCAGTAATCTAGCGAGGAGCAGCGTGACTTTCTCGCGATCGCTGCGGAACGGCGGCAGCTCGTGCGGGGGCTCCTCGGCCACCACCGGCAGCCCGGCTCCCTCCGGTGCGATGTCGTGCAGCGCCTCGCGCAGCGGCACGCGGGGATCGAACGCCTCCGCGGCCACTGCCGCCACGCCCTCCTCGATGTCCGCCAGCAGGACCAGGTCGTCGATGACCGTGCGTGCCGCGACGACCTCGGGACCACCTCCGAGGGCGTCGAGCGCGGGCCGCAGGACGGCCGCGGCCCGGTCCACGAACGCGCGCCCCTCGCGCCGCGCCGTGGCCACCGCAACGTACTGGCGGTCGAGCTCGGTGAGCGCTTCCACGGCCGCCGCCTCGCCGCGCCGCACGCGGTCCAGCAGGCGCGACTTTTCCGCCGCCGCCGCCATGAGGTCCGCCACCAGCCGCAGCAGCCCGCGCCGCTCCGGCGTGAACTCCTCCCAGTCGGCGAAGTAGAACGCCACGGCGCCCAGCACCACCGGGCCCACCTGCAGCGGCAACGCCACGAGGGCGCGGAATCCCAGTTCGCGCGCCACGTCCTGCCAGTCTTCGAGGTCGGGGTCGGCGAAGATGTCGGGCACCTCGATCACGCGGCGCTCGCTTGCCGCCTCGCCACTGGGCCCGAATCCCACGCGCACGCGCACGTCGGCGAGCCACGGCCGCAGCCGGTCCGGCCAGTTGTGCGCGGCAACGAGGCGCATCAGCTCGGACGCGCCATCCACGAGGTACACCGACGCCAGCGACGCGCCCACGACGGGCGCGACGCGGTCGAGGGCGAACTGGAGCGCCTCCTGCGGCCGGTCCGCGTTGAGGAACGCATGGACCACCTCGCGCACCGCCAGCATCTCGCGCTGGCCGGCCGCCTCCGCGAGGGCCTCCCCCGGCGGCCGCGGAGGCGTGCGCACGACGTAGCGACGACGGGGCTTCACCGCGGGCTCCCCGGCGCCGCGCGCGTCACCGCGCGACCGGCGCGGACTCGTACAACCGCGCGAGGAACGCCGCCTGCACCTTCCGCGTGAGCGCCCCGGGCGTGCCGTCGCCCACGGGCCGTCCGTCGATCGCCACCACCGGCGCCACGTCCGTCGTCGTGCCGGCCACGAACACCTCCGGCGCGGCCAGGAGCTGCTGCTGCGTCACCGGCTCCTCGACCACCGGCACGCCCGCGTCGCGCGCGGCGTCGATCACGTGCCGCCGCGTGACGCCCGGCAGGATGTAGTTCGAGAGCGGGTAGGTGCGGACCACCCCGTCCATCACCACGAACGCGTTGGTCGCGGCACCTTCGGTGAGCATCCCGTCGCGGATGAGCAGCGCCTCGTACGCGCCGGCCTCGCGCGCCGACTGGCGCGCCAGCACCGCGCCCATGAGGTTCACCGTCTTCACGTCGCAGCGCGCCCAGCGGATGTCGGGCAGCAGGATGGCGGCGATGCCCCGCTCGCGCATCTCGCGTGACGGCGTGAAGCGCGACGCGGCCGCGTACACCGTCGGCGCCGTGCCGGCCGGCGGAAAGTGGTGGAGCCGCGGCGCCACGCCGCGCGTCACCTGGAGGTAGACCGTCGCCTCGCCGGCCATGAGGTCATTGTCCGCGAGCAGGCGCTCGCAGACGGCTTCGAGCGCCGCCACGTCGCGCGCACTGAACCCGATGCGCACCTCGCCGAGGCCGCGCGCCATGCGCTGCGCGTGCTCCGCCCACGCGAAGATGCGCCCCTCGATCACGCGGACGACCTCGTAGATGCCGTCGCCGAAGACGAACCCGCGGTCGTCCACGGGCACCACGGCGCGTTCCTTCGGGACGAACGCGCCGTTGAGATAAACCGTCGCCATGCGCTAAAGCTGTGTCGCGTCCGGACGGGCCGCCATCGGCGGCGCGCCGACGGGCAGGGCGAGCCGGAACGCGCAGCCGCCGCCCGCTGCGTCCGACACCGTCACGTCACCGCCGTGCGCGC
>CAZKYG010000102.1:0-8825 GCA_964556915.1 uncultured Gemmatimonas sp. | reverse complement strand
ATGAAGAACACGCCCGGCTCGCCCGTGCGCCACGCGCCCTCGATCATCTTGTCCCAGACTTCACGGGCGTTCAGCTGCCCGGTGACCTTCTTCGTCACCGGATCCACGAGGTCGTAGTCGCCGTCGGCGTCGAGCGCCTTCATGAACGTGTCCGTGACCGCCACCGAGATGTTGAAGTTGACCACCTGGGTGAGGTCTTCCTTGCAGGTGATGAACTCCATGATGTCGGGGTGATCCACGCGCAGGATGCCCATGTTGGCGCCGCGGCGCGTGCCACCCTGCTTCACCGCGTCGGTGGACGCGTCGTACAGCTTCATGAAGCTGATCGGGCCCGACGCAACGCCCGTCGTGGACCGGACCATCGAGCCGCGCGGCCGAAGGCGCGAGAACGAGAAGCCCGTGCCGCCGCCGCTCTGGTGGATGAGCGCCATCGAGCGGAGCGTGTCGTAGATGCCGTTGTTGCCGTTCGAGAGCGCGTCCTCAACGGGCAGCACGAAGCACGCCGAGAGCTGGCCCAGGGGACGGCCGGCATTCATCAGGGTCGGCGAGTTGGGCTCGAACCGCCGCTGGGTCATCAGTTCATAGAAGGCGACCGCGGTCTCGTTCACCTCGGCCTCCGACTTCCCATAGCGACGCTCGGGCTCTGCTATGGTAGTCGCCACACGCCAGAACATCTCCTCGACTGTCTCAGTCGGCTTCCCGCTCTTGTCACGAACGAGGTAGCGCTTCTCAAGGACGATGCGCGCGTTCGCGGAGAGCGACGCGGTGTTCGGGGGCGTGGACTTGGTCTGCGGCATTTCTCGACGGCTGGCAGATACTGCGTGGACGAATCAGTTGTGAACGCCGTTGGTGCTATTTCCGACGGTCCGGTTGTTCGAGGGGGCTAATGCTAGGGCCAATCGTGTATCCGCGCCAGCGTTCCGTAAGACGTTATGTGACAACCACTTTCTGAGATAAAGTCACAGATACGAAACAGGAACGTTGTTAACAGGCTCCAGCAGGTACCGCACGAGCAGCCGACCGACTGGCGCCATCACCTACAGACCAGCGTCAGAAACGGCACAGAAGTATCTCACTGTCAAATCATTCCGGCCCAACGGGTTACTCGACTGCCGGAGACGACGACCCGCCCGAGGGTTCCCGGATCAACTGTCCGGCCCGCGGGCGGGTTCGTCAAATCTAACTCATGCCGCTCCGCTTCGCTCGTTGCCTCCAATCACGAAGGCACCTATCTGACGGATCGACAATCCGAATCGCAACGTGCCAGCTTCGCGGCAGGTCGCGTCATTTAGTGAGAGTGATGCGCGTCACGCGCGCCGCCGCAACTCGTTCCGCATCAACCACCTGCACGGCAACCGAATTCCGGGCGCGACGCTTGCCCTTGCATGGCATCGCGCGCGCCTCCCCCCTCCCCCTCGGCGTGCCCGGAGACCCAATGCCACGCCGCACGGGATTCACACTCATCGAGCTGCTGATCGTCGTCGTGATCATCGGCATCCTCGCGTCCATCGCGATCCCGAAGTTCTCGAACACCAAGACGAAGGCAATCGAGGCCTCCATGCGCTCGGACCTGCGCAACCTCTCGGCGGCGATGGAGTCGTACTTCTCCGACAACAACAGCATGTACGCGACGTCAATCGCGGCCCTGGGCACTTCGTACCACACCTCCGCCGGCGTCACGATCACGCTCGGCGGCGTGACGGGCTCGTCGTGGCGCGCCACCGCCACGCACGCCACCTCGCCCAAGCGCTGCAAGCTGGCCTACGGCACCACGCGCGCCTACGACGCCGTAGTCACCTGCTACTGACCGCGGCGCGCGGCGGCGCGGCGGTCAGCCAGGCGGCGCGCTCAGTGCGCCAGGCGGGCCGTGAGGTTGGCCGTGATGGGGTGGCAGCCGTCGCCGTTCACCGCCACGCGATCGAGTTCCCAGTTCAGGTACCCGTCGGCGTGCACGGTCACGTCGAGCGTACCGACATGCTCGTACGCGAGTGACATGACGACATTGCCCTTGAGCTTGTCGCCCAGGTTGAGCGCCACGGAGTCGGAGTAGGACCCTTCCTTCGCGCGCGCCCACAGCCCGGTGAAGAGTTTCGGCGCGCCCGTCGCCGAATCCACGACGGTCACGGTGATGGCGGGCACGGCGACCTGCGTGCACGCGACGGGCTGCGTGGGCGACTTCTTCGCGCACGCGGTCATCGCGGCGGCAGCGGCCACGATGGCGGTCGCTCCCACCAGCACGGGCCTCGCGCGGCGCGCGAGCGTTCTACGAGTTGCGCTCATGCCGCTCAACGTGACCGTTGCGATGCCGCGAGGCAAGAGCCACGTAGGCCGCGTACCCACCGGCCACGCGCGCGCGCTGCTCGTCGCTGAGCGGACCACGCACCTTGCCGGGCACGCCGAGCACAAGCGTGTGCGGCGGCACCTGCATGCCCTCGGCCACCACGGCGCCCGCCCCGACGAGCGCGCCGGCGCCGATCCGCGCACCGTTGAGCACGATGGCGCCGATGCCAATCAGTGCGCCGTCCTCGACCACGGCGCCGTGCACCACGGCACGGTGCCCGATGGTCACGCGCTTGCCCACGATGCACGGGATGCCCTCGTCGCAATGCAGCACGGCGCCATCCTGCACGTTGGATTCGTCGCCGATCTCGAT
Organism: uncultured Gemmatimonas sp.; assembly: GCA_964556915.1. GTDB lineage: Bacteria > Gemmatimonadota > Gemmatimonadetes > Gemmatimonadales > Gemmatimonadaceae > Fen-1231. The sequence goes on along the minus strand of CAZKYG010000102.1, from coordinate 6,172 downwards.
GCGATCGGTGTCGGCGCGGAGCACGGCGCCGGGCCACACGCTGGCGTGCGCACCGATCGTGACGATGCCGAGGACGGTGGCGCGGTCGTGAATGAAGCACGTGGGATCTATCGACATGCGACGGCGCCTCCCTCCATCAGAATGGCAGGCCGAGCGTGACGTACGCGGACGGCGATGGCCGGGCGACGCGGGCGGGCGCCGACGCGGGCGCCGCGAAGCCGATGCGCAGCCGATACGGCTGGTCGTACTCCACGGCCGCATCAAAGTGCAGTTCCGCGCCCACGCTGGAGATCCAGTCGCCGGCGGTGGCGCGCGGGCAGATGGGCGAGCCCGGCGACCCCGTGGGGCACCAGGCGCTCGCGCCGTCCGCGAACAGCACGCCGGACACACGCTGCAGGAAGAACGGCAGCGCGCCGAGTCCGCTGCCGGGGAACGCGATCGGGAACCGGTATTCCGCGTTGGCGCCGAGCGCCCGGCTGCCGCTCATGACTCCGGGTTCGAACCCGCGCACGAAGAAGGTGCGCCGGCCGTCGCCGAACGTGAGGCCCGGCACCACCTGGACGATCGTGCCGCTGTTGCCGCCGGCGTCGAACTCGCTCGCCGACACGGCATCCTCCGTGGCGCCGGCCACGCGCAGCGCCACGAGGTGATGGGCGCGCGCGCCGAAATCCAGTGCGCGATAGCCGGCCAGCACACCGATCACGCTCGTCGCCCGCGTGCGGTCGGGGGCGTCGGTGCGCCAGCGCTGCTGGACCGTCGCGCTCGCCGAGAACCCGTCCTCGGGCCCGAGGGCGAACGCGGGCTGGCGCGCATTGCTGACGCCCGCCGACACCCAGTACGACGGATACGTGTACGTGCGGCCGAGCGCGGCGCGGTCGGCGGGCGCGAAGCGCGCGAACGGCACGCCGGCCAGTGCGGTGAACCCGCGCCACTCGTACGTGCCGCCCACGCTGACGGAAGCGGCGTACGAGATGCGGCGGCGCAGGAACGTGAGGCTCGCATCCGCGAACGTGCGGCGCCGCGCGACGGGGAACAGCGCGAGCCCGGCGGAGTCGGGCACGCCGGGGTGGTCCCACACGGCCGACGCTCCGACGTTGACCACAGGCTCGCCGAGGCCGGCAAAGCTGTACCCGAAGTCGAATGCGGGCTCGTTGCGCTTCGTGTCCTGCGTGGCGGTGAGCTGCCACGAGTGCCGGTCCACGAGGTCGAACCCGCTCGTGAACAGGCCGACGCGATACGAGCCGTCGAAGCCCTGGTCGAGCTGCGGCGTCCAGTAGCGCGGGAGCGCGCTGCGCCACGCGGCATACGGCGCGGCCGGCGCATCGGTCGTGGCGACGGTCATGCCGCGCGCCGGGCCGAGTGCGCTCGACGAATCGGCAGGAGTCCCGACCACGAGCGCGTCGAGCACAGTGAGGTCGTACCCTTCGGCGCCGAGCTGGAACGTGGCCACGCGGGTGCCATCGGGCGACGGCTCGCTCTCGTAGAGCGCGGTGGGCGAGTCGGCGACGAAGGCGAGCGCGCCACTCGCGACGTTCGCGCGGTAGATGGCGGAGCGGCCGGAGCGGTCGCTCGTGAAGAAGACGGTGAGATCCTCGGGCCCCCAGGCGGGCGACCCGTTCACGGCGCGCGCGCGGCCGAACGTGGCGAGCACGCGGCCCGTGCGATCGAGCACGCCGATCTCGCTCTCCCCGCCGCGCATCCAGTGGGTGGCCACGATGCGGTCCCCCGCGCGCGACCAGCGCGGCTCGCTCCACAGGCTCGCGGCCGACGGCTCGGTGATGGGCGTGACCTCGACGTCCGTCGCCGTGACGCGCACGAGCGCGAGGCGCGCCTGGCCGGGCGTGAGCTGGACGGCGACAATGCAGATGGGCGTCGCGGGTCGGAGCGCGGACGCGGGACGCGTGGCGCTGGAGCCCGCGAGTGGATCGGCACAGAACCGCGCGTCGGGCTGCGTGAGGCGCTGGTCCGTGGTGAGGCGCGCGACGTCGCCGTCGTGCTCCAGGTACAGGTCGGTGCGCTGGCTGTACGGGTCGGTGAAATCCTGCTGCGCGAACACGCGCCAGCCGCCGGGCAGGAGCGACGTCGCGTCGGTCGTGGTGCGCGCGGCGATCACGCGCACGGGGCCGCCCGCCGCGCTCACGCGGCGCAGCGAGGGGAGCGACTTCGGGTCGGCGGCGGTCCACACGAGGGCCGAGTCGCCGTCCCAGCGCGGGCGCTGCGCGAACCAGCCGCCGCGCACGAGCGGTGCGCGCGTCGGGACGTCGCGCGCCAGCGCGCGAGCGGCGCGCGCCACCGAGTCCGTCCAGCGCGCGTACGCGCTGTCGAACGAGACACCGAACGCGGCCTTGGCGTTGGTGTTGAGCATGAACGGGATCAGCCGGCCGGCGCTCACGTCCACGAAGCGGCCCATCGAGCCCGATGCCGCGGCCTCCTCCACGAGCGGCGAGCCGAACACGTACGGGACGTTACCCAGCGGATACCGCGGTGACGCGGCGGAGAGTTCGTGCGCGGCGGGCGTGGTGCCGGCGAGCGCGTGCGCGCGCGCCATGGCGTCGAAGTCGGTGCCCACGTCGCGGCCGGCGCCGGTGAGCTTCGACTCGTAGTGCACCGCGATGCCCTCCGACAGCCAGCTCGGCGAATACGCGTTCGGGAAGAGGAACGGATTGCGCCCGAACACCCATTGGCCGAGCTGCCACAGGCCGCGCGAGCGGTCGAGGTGGAAGAGGTGCGTGAGCTCGTGCGTCACCACGAGGTCCACCCAGTCATCAATGAACTTCAGCGTGTTGGCGTCCACGGTGGGGCGCGCGAAGATCACGATGCGATTCGTCGGGAACGTCGTGGCGTAGCCGTTGGACGTGTCGTAGTTGTCCGTGACCACGATGCTCACGGGCCCGCGCGGCGGGTGCAGCTCGCGGGCGAGGCCGGCCCACGCGCGTTCGGCGGAGCCGGCGGCGCGCCGCGCGACGTCCTCGAGGCCGGCGGCGTAGGTGACCTCGAGGTGCGGGGTGCGCAGGGTCTCGTAGTGGAGGTCCGGCGCCGTCTGGGCGCCGAGCGTGCCCGCGCACAGCGCCAGTGCCGTCACGACGCCTCGTCGCGCGCCGCGCGTCATGGGTGCGGCGGGGCGAGGGACCGGAACCACTGTTCGAGGCCTTCGAGGATGCCGATCGCGTAGCGCGACTGGAACTCGGGCGTGCGCAGCGCGGCCTCCTGGTCGGGCAGGATCACGAACGCGCCCTCGCACAGGATGGCCGGCATCCAGGTCTGCCGCGCGACGGCGAGGTTGTCGTAGTTGACGCCGAGGTCGCGCAGGCCCATCCACCGCACGAGGCCCTGCTGCACGAACCGGGCGAGCGACGCGGACTGGTCGTGGAAGTAGTATGTGCCGCTGCCATTGGTGCGGTACGGGTTCACGCCGTCGGGGTGCGCGTTGAGGTGGATGCTCACGAACACGTCGGCGTCGGCGCGGCGCGCGATGATGGGGCGCGCGCCGAGCGCCACGGGGCCGGGCGCGCTCCGCGTCATGACGACCGTGGCGCCCTCGCGCTCGAGCATCGGCCTGAGCGCGTTGGCGACGGCGAGGACCGCGTCGCCTTCGTACAGGCCCGTCGGGCCGGTGGAACCGATGGGCGGGTGGCCGGCGTCGATGGCGACGACCTTCCCGGCGAGCGGGCGCGCCGGATCCACCGCGGGCGGCCGGCGCACGCGCAGCACGAACGTGCCGCGATCCCAGAGCGCGAGCCATCCGTACGGTGCGTGCTTCAGGTGCACGGTGAGGCGCACGCGGTCGCTGCCCACCTGCTCCCACGTGAGGTCGCGCACCGAGGGATCGCTCGTGGGCATGTTGACGATGTCCACGTCGCTCACGGTGCCGTACAGCGTGAGGGTGAGCGCGTCGGCGGACGCGTCCACGGCCCAGGCCGGGCGCTCGCCGACCGGAATCCGCACGTCGGTGGAGCGTTCGCCGGTCACGACCCGCGCATTGCCGGCCGTGCGCCGGACGCCAGCGGCGCGTTCGACGGGCGCGGCATCACGCGACTCGACCCAGGCTTCCAGCGTCTCGTCCAGGCGGACGCGGGTCCACCCCGGGCGGCTGCCGGTGGTCTCGAGCACGGTGCCGGGGAACAGGAACCACTTGTACGTGCCGCCGATCGAGGGCCGCACGATGGTCACGGCGTCGGTGTCGCCCTTGGCGTCCACGTTCGAGTTCTTCAGTTCCACGAACCGCGGCGCGTCGGCATCCACGAGCGATACGGGCGGCGTGGTGAGGGCGATCGACTCCCTGCCGCGCGAGACGGTGAGCCGCACGGGTTTCGCGAGGAGCCGCGCGGGCACGTCGGCGCGGAACAGCTGCCCCGCCCCGGCGACCAGTTCGCGCACCGAGCCGTCGGCGAGGCGCGCCGCCACGGTGGCGTTGGCCGGCGCGCGAATGCCGACCCGCACGATCTCATCGCCGCGCAACCGGAGCCCCGAGTCCGGCAGCACGCTCTTGCGATCCACCACGAGCTTGCCGGTCTCCGGCAGCGGCGCCGGCACCGCGGGCCGCGCCACCTCGAGCGCCGACGTCACCTCCGACTCTCCCTTCTTCGCCACGAGTTCGTACTTCGGCTTGTCGCCCGCGGGAAACGGCAGCCACGCGAGGAACGAGCCGTTCGGGTTCACCGGCACGGCGGCGCCGTTGATGGTGAGTGACGCGAGTCCGCTGCCGACCGACCCGAAGAGGAACGTCGAGTCGCGCGCGGTGACCACCTGGCCCCTGGACGGATATATGACGCGCACGGCGAGCGGGCTGTCCACGAGCGGGATCGCGGGGAGCACCCCGGGCACGGCGGGCGCGATCATCCTGCCCGTGGAGCTGAGGCGCGTGGCGGGTAGCGCGCGGCCCGCGGCCCGCGCGTCGCCCGGGCCGCGCGAGCCGTCCGCGGTGGCAGTGTGGGCCCCGGGCGCGCCTGCGACTCCGTTCGTGTTGCGCGCGGGCGAGCCGGACACGGCGTTCGTGTTGGCGGAGTCTCGGCGCGCGTCGGACGTGTTGGGCGGCGCGCCCGCGGCGCGGCCAGCGCCCGTCGGCGCGGGGGCCGGCCGGCCCGCTGGCGAGACGGTGGCGCACCCCGCAACGCACCACGCGGACCACCACGCGGCGAACGCCGTCGCCGCCCCGCGGCGCACCCAATACGGAACCCGTTGCAGCCCACGCATTTCCGTGAAGCTAAGACCCTCTCGCGACTGGCCGCCACCCAAGCCCACATCTATATTCGCGGCTTCGGGTGATGTTCCACGCCGCCCAACGGAGTGCCGGTGATTCCCTGTGGTTTCTGCGGCCGCGAAAACGACGAGAAATCGAAGTTCTGCATCGATTGCGGCAAGCCCGTCGTGGCCGGCGGCGCACGGGTCATTTCGGTGGCGGCGGTGCTCAACCCGGGGGCGGCCGCGCCGGTGGTGCAGGGTGAGCGCTCGTCCAAGGGCCGGAGCGTTCCCGACACGCGGGGTGCAGGCTCCGCCAAGCCGAAGGGTGGCGTCCTGAGAGCGTGCCCGGGCTGCGGCACCATGATCGACCCCGCGCTGCCGTTCTGCCCGCAGTGCGGCGTGCGGGTGACGCCCATCTCGCAGGAGATGGCCGCGGCGGCGCAATGCGCGAGCTGCGGCAACGCGGTGCAGCCGGGCGTGGACAAGTTCTGCGCCCGGTGCGGCGCCCGCGTCGCCACGTCCACCGAAGCGCCACCCCGGCCGAAAGGGACGGCCGTCTTCTCTGCGCGCAGCAGCGAGTCCGCGAGCCCGAAGATCGCCGTCATCGACGACTCGGGCGCCGTGAAGCAGACGTTCACGATCGACCACGACGACATGACGGTCGGGCGCATCGACGGCGACTTCCGGTTCCCGGGCGACCCGTACCTCTCACCGATGCACGCGCAGTTCTCGTGGCGCGACGGCGCGCTGTACGTGCGCGACCTGGGCTCGCGGAACGGCACGTGGGTGTACATCGACGCACCGTACCGCCTGCAGGACGGCGACACGATCCTCGTGGGGTCGCAGATCATCCGGTTCCGGCGCCTCGGCTACCCCGGGCCGCACCCGCCGGAGGCCGACCAGACGCGACGCCTCGGCTCGCTCACCCCCAACGCCGACGTCGCGATGCTCGCCCAGCTCCGCGCCGACGGGTCGGCGCGCGACACGTTCC
>CAZKYG010000101.1:0-15514 GCA_964556915.1 uncultured Gemmatimonas sp. | reverse complement strand
CCGGGCCCGCGCCGGCGAATGCGCCGCCGACTGCGGCGCGGCGCTCGTGGGGTCGCTATGCGATCGGTGGCGCGGTCGTTGTCGTTGTAGTCGCGCTCATCGTGAAGTCCGTCCCCGAGCCGGCGCAAATGCCGTCGCCGACCGGCGGGTCGGGTCACCCCGCCGACACGACCCCCGCGGCCGCGCCCGGCGGTGCCGCCGCGCCAACGCGCGACTCGTCCGCAAGCCGCACCAACCGCGCGCGTTCCGAGGCGCAGCAAGCGCCTGGCCTCGCCAACGCCCTCGGCGGTGGTCAGGCACCGCCGACGACCGTCAACTTCGTGCTCGCCAACGGCTCGCTCGACGCCAACAACGTGATGGACCCGGCGCGCGGCACGTGGACGTTCCAGCAGGACTCGTCCGGTGCGTGGACGCTCACCACGAACGGCGTGGCCGCCAACGCGCGGAACACTTTCCAGACCTTCAAGCTGGCGGAACGGGCCCGCACCGCCGACCGCATCGTGGTCAAGCATCCCAACAACGGGGAGCGCACGACCTTGCTGGGCTACCGGCTTGCGACGGCGGTGGATTCGTTCGAGATCGACCTCAAGGCGCGCGCCGTGCGGATGTTCGGCAGCGACACCCTGCGCGGGACCATTCCGATCTTCCGGGCCACGCCGTGACCGCTTCGCTGCGGCCCATCTGTTTCATGGTCATGCCGTACCGGGTGAAGGAGGTCCCCGGGCCCGCGCGCGCGGGCGTGCCGGCGACGCTCGACTGCGATGCCCTCTGGGAGCGCATCTACAAGCCCGCGCTCGAGCAGCTGGGCTACCAGGCGGTGCGCGGCGATTCCGACCCGAGCAGCGTGATCCTCAACGAGATGATCGAACGCCTCGCGTTCGCCGACCTCGTGGTGGCCGACGTCACGCTCCCGAACGGCAATGTCTACTATGAAGTGGGGCTGCGCCACGTGGCGCGCGATACCCACTGCGTACTCGCCGCCGCGGACTGGGCGCAGCCGCTCTTCGACATCTCGACGTTCTCGTCCATCCGCTTTCCGCTCGGCGACGGCTCGATTCCGGAGGTCGAGGCCGCGCGGGCGCGCGAGATCCTCGTGGCGAAGATCCCCGCGCTGCGCGACGTGCGCACGCCGTACCACGAGCTCGTGCTGGGGAGCGACGAGGCGTCGCGCCGCGGCGTGTTCCGCGACCAGGTCACGCGCATCGACGCCTTCCAGGCCGGCGCGCGCGAAGTGCGCCTCATGTCGGACCCCGCGGCCCGGCGCGCCCGCGTGGTGGCACTGCGCGACGCGACCACCGGATCGGCGCTCGAGATCGCCGAGGTGGCCGTCGAGCTGCTGACGCTCGTGCGCGACCAGGTGGGATGGGACGCGGCCATGGCGTTCGTGGAGACGCTGCCACCGTCCACGCGCGCGCTGCCGTTCGTGGAGGAGCAGCGGCTGCTCGCCCTGGCCAAGCACGGTGATCCGCTCCAGGCCGTGACGGGGCTCGAAGCGCTGATCCACGACCGCGGCGACACGCCCGAGCGGCGTGGCCTGATCGGCGGGCGCTTCAAGGCGCTCTGGACGCAGGCAAGGAAGGATCGCGAGGCGTCGGGCGCCACGGCGCCGGGCCTCGAGGAGCGGCGCTGGCTCACGCGCGCGATCGAGAGTTACGAGGCCGGCTTGGCCCTCGACTTCAACCAGTACTACTGCTCGTCGAACCTGCCGCGGTTGCTCACCGCGCGCGGCGCGCCCGGCGACCGCGACCGCGCCGCGGCCGTGAACACGCTGCTGCTGGAGCAGTGCAAGCGGCTCGTGGCGCGCGCCGACGCCGACCCGTGGCTCCGGCCCACGCTGCTCAACGCGGCCATCCGCAGCGGGAACGTGGAGGAGGCGCGCCGCCTCGTGGAACAGGTGGCGATCGACGGCGCCGCCGCGTGGCAGGTGGCCACGACGCTCGCGGACATGGACGAGGAACTCCGGCAGCTGCCCGCGGGTGCCGTGCGCGACGCCATGCGTCAGGTGCGCGACGACCTCGCGACGCTCGCGTGAGGGCCGTCAGGTCCACTCGATCCAGAGGTTGATCAGGCCGACGACGAGCAGCAGCGCGAGCAGCGGCTTGCCAACCCGGAACACGATGCGGCGCGTGCGCGCCGGCAGTGGCTGCGCCCAGCGCGCCGGCGCGGGGCGCGTGCGGCTCACCTGCGGCAGCGCCGCGTCCACGAGGAACGACGAGAGGTGCATGGCGTCGAGCCGCTTCGTCATGCGCGTGCGCCACGCGTACACGGACTCGTCCGGCCGGCGCGAGAGTGCGCCCCCGATGTGGATGGCGCGCACGGGTCCGTCGGTGCTGGCGGCGCCGGGCGGCCACACCTGCCGCACCACCGAGCGCAGGAACTCGAGGTCGGTCGAATCGTCCACGAGCAGCAGGACGCGCCGGCGCGGCACGCGCCGGGCCAGCTGCGTCAGCTCGTAGATGCAGCCCTGGTTCTCCGGCGAGAATCCCGAGAGGTCCATCAGGGCCACGTCGGCGTCGCCCATCAGGCGCTTGAGCGCGTCCTTCCACGTCGCGTCGGTGCACTGCACCGAGTTGAGCGGGAACCGGAGGTCGTCGTCGGGCGCGAACGCGAAGGCGTCGATCGCGGCGTCGAGGTCGGCGTCCCGGCTCACCACGGCCTCGTCGATCTTGCCGGTCACGAGGAGCATCACGTCGCGGTCCTTGGAGCCGGCCGTGTCGGGGCCGTCGAGCTGCTGGTGCGTGCCGACGAACCGCCAGATGCGCGTGAGGTGCATGAACTCGTCGAGTGACCCGCTGTTGAACACGCGGAGTGCAAGCAGCGAGAGGGGCGCGGGCGCGGGGAACCGGCGCTCGAGCGTGCGCGCCTCGCGGCGCAGCCACGCGAGGTACCCGATCGCGAGCGCCCAGTAGGCGGCGAAGAACGCCGTGCGCCACGGCTGCGCGATGCCCGACACGGACCGGATGGCGGCGAGCAGCACCCAGACGTAGCCCATCATCGGCACCAGCCACATGGCGATCGACATGGTGGCCGCGCCCTCGCCGCCGTGGCGCTCGGCGCGCTCCATCGCCTTCACGGCCCGCGCGCGCATGGCCGAGGCATCACCGGCGGGGCCGGGCGCCTGGATGGTGGACCACCATGCCTGCCAGCGTGCCGCCACCCGGCGCGACACCGCGCCGCGGCGCGAAATCAACAGTGTTGCGCCGAACAGCAGCGTGGTGCCCAGGGGCCACTCCTCGGGCTTCTGGCGCCTGTCCGCGAGCCACGCGAGGTAGGTGACGATCGTGACGAGCCCGCCGAGCACCACCACGGCGCGCCGGTACGCCGTGCGCAGCGCCGCGCTGCGTTCGCGCACGTGCGCAATGCGCGACCGCGTCTCATCCGATACGGCCTGCGGCACCGACGCATCGACGATCTCCAGGTCGGCGTCCGCGCCGCTGATCGACCGCGAAATCCGCAGCGGCACCGATTCGCGCGCGGCCGGCACGGCCTGGCTCGGCCGCGGCGCCGCCGTCACGCGCTCCTGGATCACCCGCGCCACCTCGGCGCGCAGCCCGCGCTTGAGCATGAAGTACCAGACCACGGCCAGGCCCGCCACGGCCAGGAACCGCGCCCACAGCCACAGTCCCAGCATGATCGCCGCGACGGCGGGGGCGAACAGCGCATGGCGCGCGCGGGTCCACGCATCGGGAAACGGTTCGTCGTTCGCCGTGTACACGGCACGCGCGAAGGTGAGCTGCGCGGCGGCCGCGCCCGGCAGCTCGGGCACGCCGTACATGAGCACCGTCAGCGCCGCCGCCAGCACGCCCAGCGGCACCAGCAACGCCGGGGCGTACCGGGCGATCAGCACGACGCCGACCACGCTGAGCGGCACGCTGACTGCGGGGTGCACCACGTGGTTGAGGCGCGCGCGGATCGCCGGCGTGGCGGCGGCCGCCGCCGCGCCCTCGCCGAACACCAGCCGCCGCTGGTCCGGTGAGAGTCCGAATGCCGAGCGGTCGCGCTCCGACTCGGCCAGCCACGGGTTGGTGCCCGTCACCTCCTGATCGCGCGAGTCGTTGCGCTTGGCGGTGCTCGCCTCGAGCGCGGCGGCGATGGCCGCGCGGATCGCCGCGTCGCATGGTGCGGCCGCCAGAGCGGGACGGCCGATGCCGGCATAGCGATCGTTCAGCGGGTACCGCCGGCGTGTTTCGTTGAACTCCAGCGCGACGAGCCCACGCAGGGCGGCCGCCACGCGCACCTGCTCGGCGGCGCGAAGCCAGGGCTCGGTGGTGCGCTCCTCAAGCCATGCCACCAGCACGTCCACCAGCGGCCGGCTTTCGTCGAACAACAGGCGTCCCTCGAGCGTCTGGCTCGGCCACGCCCGCGTCACGCCCGTCGGCACGGCGACGGCAACCGTGGACATGCCGAACATTCCGCCACGGTCGGACTCGATTCTCAGGCACCCGGCGTCCACATGCGCGCGGATCGCGGCGTGCAGCGCCTGTTCCACGAGGTGGCGCGGGTCGACGTCCGCCCCCGAGGCGCACAGGACGCGCTCGCTCGGCGTGAGGTCCGCCTCGCCGAGCGACGGCGCGGCGGTGTGCGGCGCGCGCACGAACGGGCTGGCGTCGGCCCGCTTCTTCCGGGCCCGCTGCCTGGTCGCGGCCACGATGGCGATCACGGTCGGGACGATCGTGAACAGGCCGATCACGATGGAGCCGGTCATCGACGATCCCGCCTGCGGTTCCTGGATGCGCACGGTCGTGGTTCGAGGCGCCGCAAACGTACGTATCCCGGGTCCGGGGCGCGAGAGGTGCGCCCTGTGCGCGCCGCGTGCGCATTGTCGGGCGCGCGCCGCGTACGCATTGTCGGGCGCGCGCCGCGACCATACGTTCACCGTCTCCCGCCTCCCCCGCGTCATGCGCTTCCGGGCTGAACTCTCCGGCGTCACCGAATCCCCGCTCGTCCAGGTGGCCACCCTCGCGGAGCGCACGCCCGGCTGCATCAAGCTCTGCTACGGCGAGAGCGACCTGCCCACCCCGCCGTTCATCGTGCGCGCGCTGCACGAGGCCGCGCTGGCCGGCCACACCACGTACACGCACACCGCCGGCACGCCGGAGCTGCGGGCGGCCATCGCGGAGCAGGCGCACCGGCTGCAAGGCATCGCCATTGCGCCCGACCAGGTGATGGCGACGATCGGCGGCTCGATGGCGATCTACGTCGCGATCCGCGCGTTCGTCGGTGCGGGCGACAACGCGGTGATCCTCTCACCCGCGTACGCCATCTATGCCAACGCCGTGGTGATGGCCGGCGCCGAGCCCCGACAGGTGCCGCTGGCCCGCGACACGGCAACGCGCCGCTTCGCCCTCGACTTCGACCGCCTGGCGCGCGCGATCGACGCGCGCACGCGGATGATCGTGGTGAACAGCCCGACGAACCCCTCGGGCTGGATGATCACGAAGGCGGAGCAGGTGGCGCTCGCCGAGCTCGCCGCGCGCAACGACGTGATGGTCCTCTCCGACGAGGTGTACGAGCGACTGGCGTTTGACGTGGACGTGGCGCCGAGCATGGCGCGCGTCATGGACGGCCCGGCGCAGCGCGACCGGCTGGTGGTGGTGAACAGCTTCTCGAAGACGTACAACATGACGGGCTGGCGGCTCGGCTGGGCGCAGGCCAGCGCAAGGACCGTCCGCCTGATGTACGCGGCGGCGGAGTTCATCACGTCCAACCCCACGGCGATGGTGCAGCAGGCCGGCATCGCCGCGCTCCGCGATGGCGAGGCGTCGGTGCGCGCGTTGCGCGCGCACCTCGCGGCGCGGCGCGCGCAGGTGATGGCCGCGTTGCGCGCCGTGCCGGGCGTCGAGCTGGCGGCGCCGGACGGCGCGTTCTACGCGTTCCCGCGTATCGCCGGGCTTGGCGACTCGGCCGCATGCGCGTCCGCGCTCGTGAGCGAGGCACGCATTGCGGTGGCGCCGGGCTCGGCGTTCGGCGCGGGCGGGGAAGGGCACCTGCGCCTCTGCTTCGCGTCCACCGAGGCCACGGTGGCAGAGGCCCTGAGCCGGCTCGGCGGCGCGCTGGGGCACGGGCGCCCACGCGTACCCACCGCGACGCCAGACTGACGCGCACCCTCCGGGAGGTTCCATGCCGCGCACGCCCACGGACCTGCAGATCCTCGACCGTATCTACGAGCGATACTACGCGTCGTTTACCGCGTTCGACGAGGGCAAGCCGCAGCGCTCCGCCAGGATATACGTGCCGATCGACGTGGCGGAGCTCGCGACGCACTTCGGCGTGGACGCCGACATCATCTTCGGACGGCTGTACTACCACCTTGAGAAGAAGCACGGCTACAAGGCGAGCGACGGCGCGGACGTGCCGTTCTTCGCGCTGCGCGTGGGCGGCGACGCCCACTGCGTGAACTTCCCGTACCTGGCGTCCGTGCTCGCCGACCTGCGTTCCGGCGACCGCAAGTACCGCCTCGCGACCGGGATGGCCGTGGTATCGTTCGTCATCAGCGTATTCAACTTCTTCGTCGCACGGATGCGGTAGCGGCTGGTGGGCGCGTTCGCGGGCGCAAGACCGCGCCGGATGCCGTGCGAAGTCAATTCTCCCGAACCAGGTGCATCCGTGCCAGCCATCGCAGGCAACGACGGGGAAATACACGAGCTCGCGCGCTACGAGGTGCGACCCGAAGCGCTCGATGAGGTGCTTGCCGCCATCCACGAGTTCGTCGCGTACGTGCGCACCAACGAACCCGGCGCCCTCCGCTACGAGGTGTGGCAGGAGGCGGAGCACCCCACGCGGTTCGTGCACCTGTTCGTGTGGCGCGACGAGGCCGCGAACGCGCGGCATGGCGCATCGGCCGCGGTGAAGAAGTTCGCCGGGATTCTCTATCCGAAGTGCGTGGCCCCGGTCGAGTTCATCACGTACCGGCAGGTGGACGCGAACGCGGCGTTTCGGCGCGTGTGATGCGCGCCGCTAGCCGGCGACGCGCCGGCCCGGCATCCAGTTCACCACCAGCACGCCCGACGCCACGGCCACGAACCCCGCAACGAACGCGGGCGTGAGCCGCTCGCCAAGCGTGGTGGCGGCGAGCAGCGTGGCCGCGATGGGGTTGAGGTTGATGTACACGGCCACCTCGGTGGGCGAGAGGCGCCGGAGCGCGACGGTCCAGAGCGTGAACGCCAGCGCGCCGCCGAAGACGCCGAGGAACACCACGAGCAGGGCGGTCTCGCCCGTGAGCGACGCGGGATGCCACCCCGCGAGCGACGGCGAGAGGAGCAGCGAGCCGAACAGCATCGCGTAGAAGCTCACGGTCACGCCGTCGTAGCGCGCGAGCACGCGCTTGGCGAGCACGTTGTAGGTGGCGCCGCAGAGCGCCGTGGTCGCCAGGAGCAGGTCGCCCGTGAGCGACACGCGCCCCAGCCCGCGCTCGGCCATGACGATCGCCACGCCCGCGATGCTCAGCGCCACGCCGGCCACCTGGCGTGGCTTGAGCCGCTCACCGGTCACCACGCGCGCGAGCAGCAGCGTCCACAGCGGGATCGTGGCCACGAGCAGCGCCGCCTGCGACGCCTCGAGGTACTGCAGCCCCGCGTTGAACGTGACTGGGAAGATCGTGTAGAAGATGAGCCCGAGCAGCGCGAGGTACGGCAGGTCGCGGGGCGCCACGCGGAACAGGTCGCGCCGGAAGAGCGCGAGCCCCGCGCCGAGCACGGCGGCGCCCTGACCGAACCGGAGGAACGCGAGGGCCGTGGGCGGCACCTCGCGCACCGCGATCCGCACGGCCACGACCGACGCCCCGAACAGGATGGCCGCCGTCGCGGCGGCGGCGTTGGCCCGGCCCGAGTGGAGCGGCGGCGCGTTGGGGCGATGCATCGAAGCTCGCAAGATAGGCTCGTGGCGCCCGTCACGCGGACGGAGGACGGCGCGGCTGGTGCCCGGCGGCCACGGAGCATCGACGCGGCGCCGTGGCGGTGCGGACCGGGACGTTGTACTGTGAATACGCTGGGCGCCGGCACCGGCGTCTTGCGCCTGGGAGAGATCATGCGCATGCGGCTCGCCGACGGGAACGCCGCACGACGAACCGCCGCGATCGCGGTGGCCGCGATGCTGGTTGCCCTCGGCCGTGCCGCGCACGCACAGCCGGCAATCGTCGAGGGGCGTGCACACGTGTCCGGCGACTCCGCCCGCGTGGTCGCAGGCGCCGAGGTGGCGCTCCTCCCCACGCTGCGCACCCAGTACACCGACTCGGCGGGCCACTTCCGCTTCGGCGACGTGGCGCCGGGCACGTACACCGTCCGCGTTCGCCGGATCGGGTTCGATGTCGCCATGTCGCGCGTCGAAGCTGACCATGCGGACGTCAGCGTGGACATCGCGATGCTCGTCGCCCCGCAGGCGCTCGGCCAGGTGACCATCCGCGGCAAACGCGTGCTCTTTCCCGCGCGGTACGCCGAGGCCTACACGCGCGTGGAGCAGGGCAAGGGCTGGTACTTCACGCACGACCTGCTCGACAGCCTGAAGGCGTACGACCTCACGTCGATCCTGCCGCTGGTGCCCGGGGTCCATGTCGGCAGGCGGATCGAGTTTGCCCGCTGCACGACCGGCGCGGTGCTCGGCTCCCTTCCCCACGTGCAGGTGTACCTCGACGGCACGCGGTTGACGAGCTACACCTCGGGCAACGGAGACGGGGGCTTCGGAGAGGCGCTGGCGCTGCTGCCGCCGATGACGAACGTGGAGCTCGTCGAGGTGTACCAGGGCGTCGCGGACATACCCGCCGAGTACCTCGACGATGCGTGCGCCGTGATCCTGGTCTGGAGCAAGTAGGCGCGCCGTGGCGTGAGACGCCGCAGGCCCGGATCGGGCGCTGCGTAAGCAAGAACCGGCGCGCTTCTGTCACACTACCACTATCCGCGCCAACTGCCACTTCGGCATATTGCGCGTCGGGGTATGGGCACGGGTCAGGAGTGAGGAGGCTTCCCCTCGCACCTCACGCTCCCTCTCACTCCTCACCCCTCGCTCGCCCCTCACGCATCACCCATGCCCCTCACCGGTCAGTCGCCTAAATGTCAGACCTGAAACGCACCCCCCTCTACGCCACCCACGTCGCCCTCGGCGGCAAGATGGTCCCCTTTGCCGGGTTCGAGATGCCCGTGCAGTACCCCACCGGCATCACCGCCGAGCACAACGCCGTGCGCAAGGCGTGCGGCCTGTTCGACGTGAGCCACATGGGCGAGTTCATCGTCACCGGTCCCCAGGCCGTGGACTTCGTGAACGCCGTCACCACGAACAACGTGGCCGCGCTGGGCATCGGCCAGGTGCACTACTCCGGCATCCTTAATGAAAGGGGCACGTTCGAGGACGACTGCCTGGTCTATCGCAGCGCCGACCACGTGATGATGGTGGTGAACGCGTCGAACAAGGACAAGGACTTCGCGCACATCACGAAGGAGATCGGTCGCTTCGACGCGAAGATCGAGGACGCGAGCGACAACGTCGCGCTGCTCGCGCTCCAGGGCCCGAAGGCGCAGGAGATTCTCTCGCGCCACACCGACACCGACCTCGACGCCATCCAGTACTACTGGTTCACCCGCGGCACGGTGGGCAACGTGCGCAACGTCATCATCGCGCGCACGGGCTACACCGGCGAGGACGGCTTCGAGCTGTACTTCGATCCGGCGCACGCGGAATCCATCTGGCATCTGCTGACTGCCACCGGTGATGTAACGCCCACGGGGCTCGGCTGCCGCGACTCGCTGCGCCTCGAAATGGGCATGGCGCTCTACGGCAATGACATCGACGATACGGTGACGCCGCTCGAGGCCAACCTGCAGTGGCTCGTGAAGATGAAGAAGGGTGAGTTCACCGGCCGTGCCGCGCTCGAGGCGCAGAAGGCGCGGGGCATTCCGAGGAAGCTCGTGGGCTTCACGTTCGCCGACCGCGCGTTCCCGCGCCACGGCTACCCGGTGTTCGTGAACGGCGTCCCGAGCGGTGAAGTCCGGAGCGGGACGATGAGCCCGTCGCTCGGCATGGGCATCGGCACGGCGTACGTGCCCACGGACCACGCCAGGCCGGGAAACACGCTCGAGGTGGACGTGCGCGGCAAGCGCGTCACCGGCACGATCGTCGAGATGCCGTTCTGGAAGCAGGGCACGCACCGGTAAACGCCGTGTCCGGCCACCTCCCATCTGCCATCTGCCGTCGGTCATCGTGAAAGTTCTCATCACCTTGACCGACGTCGAACCCGCGGTGCGCCTCAACGCGCTCCTCGAGGCTGGTGGCATCGCCACGGCCATGGTCTCGCCCATGGACGACCTGCCGAGCGCCGTGAAGCGCGAGAAACCCGACGTGATCGTGGTGACGGGCAACCTGCTCGATCCGCCCACGCAGTCGCTCGTGCGCCAGCAGCTCTGGGACGGGGCGGCGGTGCTCGGCCTCGCCGACGTGGGCGACCGCGACGTGCAGCAGCGTCTGCGCGCGGCGGGGTTCAGCGAGGTGGTCACCAAGCCCGTGCCGCCCGAGGACGTGTTCGAGCGCGTGAAGGCACTGCTTGGCCGCCGCGAGATGGCCGAGCGCACGGGGCTGTACGGCGAGAGCGAGGCCGTGCGCGAGGTGCTCATCAAGGTGGAGCAGATGGCGCCGGTGTCGAGCACGGTGCTCATCGAGGGCGAGAGCGGCACGGGCAAGGAGCTGGTGGCGCGCGCCATCCATCACCTGAGCCCGCGGCGCAACAAGCCGTTCATCGCCGTCAACGTGGGCGCGTTGCCGGAAACGCTGCTGGAGAGCGAGCTGTTCGGCCACGAGAAGGGGTCGTTCACCGGCGCAGCCGAGCGCCGCATCGGCCGGTTCGAGCTGGCCGACGGCGGCACGCTGTTCCTGGACGAGATCGGTGACATCCCGCCCGCCACGCAGGTGAAGCTGCTGCGGGTGCTCGAGGAGCGGGAGCTGACCAGGGTGGGCGGCACCACGACCATCCCCACGGACGTGCGCGTGGTGGCCGCCACCAACCGGCCGCTGCGCGAGAGCGTGGAGCGGGGGCAGTTCCGGAGCGACCTGTACTACCGGCTCAACGTCCTCAGCATTTACCTGCCGCCGCTGCGCGAGCGCAGGGACGACATCGTGCTGCTGGTGCGACGGTTCGTGCAGGAGTTCAGTCGCCAGCACGACCGCGAATTCCGCGGCATCACGCCGGAGGCCATGCAGGCGCTGGTGGACTACCACTGGCCCGGCAACGTGCGTGAGTTGCGCAACCTCATCGAGTCCATGGTGGTGCTCGCGCACGGGCGTGCGATCGGGTTGGAAGACATTCCGGCGGCGATTCGCGAGCAGGGGCCGGCGCGCATGCTGCCGGTGCCGGTGGGCCCCGTGCTGCGCGAGGGCGAATCGGCGCGTGGGCGTGAGCTGGAGTTCATCGTGCGTTCGCTGGTGGAGCTCAAGCTGCAGATGGAGGAGCTGCGCCGGCGCGTGGACGACGACCGCGCGGTGCTCGCACAGGTGGCGCAGTTCGGGACCGGTGCGGCGGGCAACGACGGCCGGGCGCTGGCGGCCGGGTTCGCCGGGCTCGGCCGGATGGTGGGCGGCATCGAGCCGCCCGGCGCGGGGGCGTCGCCGAATGTGGTGGTGGTGAACCCCGGGATGACCATGGCGCAGATCGAGCGCGCGTCGATCGAGGCGGCGCTGCGCGAGACGCGCGGCAACCGGCGCAAGGCGTCGGAGATGCTGCAGATCGGCGAGCGGACGCTCTACCGCAAGCTCAAGGAATACGGCATTCCCATCGGCGCCGACTGACCGCCGGACAGCCCCATGTTCCGGCGAGCGGCGTCGAGCGGCGTGGAGAGGCGGGGTGGCATGACATGAACGCGACCGTCGCCGTCGCGCTGGTCGTCGGCGTGCTCGTGCTGGCGCTCCCGCGCTGGTTCGCGCGCACGCGCGACACGCTGGGCGTGTACCGGGCGCTGCGCGAGAGACGAAAGGCCCGGCACGTGAACTGGTCCGCGATCGCCGCGTACGACGAGCGCGTGGCGGCCGCGCCGGAGGAAGACCGGCTGAGTGAGCGCGTGTGGCGCGACCTCGACCTTGCGCAGGTCTTCCTCTCGGTCGATTACACGGCGAGCGAGCCTGGCCGGCAGACGCTGTACCATCGGCTGCGCCGTCCCGCGACCGCGGCGGAACCGGTCATGCGCCTCGACGCCGTGGCCCGGGCCCTCTCGCGTGACCCGGCGACGGCCGATGCCGCGCGGCGGGCGCTCGCGCGACTGAGTGACCACCGCGCATCGGGTCTCGAGGCCCTGATGTTCGGCGAGGTGCCCCGGCGCCCGGCGCTGTGGTGGTGTTTCCCGCTCCTGACGCTCGGTGCATTCGCGTGCCTCGCGCTGATTGCCGTCTGGCCGCGACTCGTGCTCGGCTGGCTCGCGGTCTGCGCCGTCAATGTCGTCGTGCAGGTCACCTACAAGCCCCGGGTACGCGCGTACGTGCCGGCGCTGCACGAGTTGCCGGGGTTCCTGGCCGCCGCGCGCGAGCTCGGCACCCTGCGCATGCCCGGCCTTGCGGACGAGGTGCAGTCGCTTCGCGAAGGCGCGGCGCAGCTGGGATCCCTGCGCCTCGCCACGCGGTGGCTCATGTTCGAGCCGGGGCAGGCCAACGACCTGGCCGCGAGCCTGTACGAGTACGTGAATCTGCTGTTCCTGCTCGACGTCAATGCGTTCGTGTTCTCCACGAACGCGCTGCGCACGCATGCGCCGCTCCTGCGCCGCATGTTCGAGGCGCTCGGGACGATCGACGTGGCGCAATCCGTGGCGACATGGCGGGCCACGCTGCCCACGTGGTCGACGCCGGAGTTCACGCCGCCGGCCAAGGCGCTGCAGGCGGAGGGCGTGTACCATCCGTTGCTGGCCGACCCGGTGCCCAACACCATCGCCATCGACGGTGGCGGCGTGCTCATCACCGGGTCGAACATGTCCGGCAAGACGACGTTCGTCCGCGCACTCGGCGTGAACGCCGTGCTCGCGCAGTCGCTGGCGACCGCGTGCGCCTCGGCGTGGCGGGCACCGCTGCTCCGCGTGCGCACGTCGATCACCGGCGGCGACAGCCTCGCGGACGGGAAGAGCTACTACCTCGCGGAAATCGAGTCCGTGCTGGCGCTCGTACGGGCGAAGGAGGGCGGCCGCCAGCACCTCTTCCTCCTGGACGAGCTCTTCCGGGGCACGAACACCACGGAGCGCGTCGCGGCCGCGTACGCCGTGCTCGCGCACCTCGATCAGGGCCTCGACATCACCGTCGTGGCGACGCACGACCTCGAGCTGCTCGGGCTGCTCCGCGGGACGTACGCCCTGCAGCACTTCACCGAGACCGTTGCGGGCGACGACCTCACGTTCACCTACCGGATCCGGCCCGGGCCGTCGACCACGCGCAACGCCATCGCGCTGCTCAAGGTGATGCAGTATCCCGAGGCCATCGTGGCCCGGGCCATGGCGCTCGTCGATGGCCACGGCGGCCCGGCGACGTAGCGTCTCGACGTCCGCGCCGGTCCATCACGCGCGTGCGTCCGCGGACTCACCGCGGCGCTGCTACTCCTTCTCCCCCGCCGCCTTCCCGAGGTGCCGGTCCAGGAAGAACAGCGCGGGCCCGCGGCCGTTGAGCAGCTTCACCTGCTCGAGGAACCCGTTGGCCGTCTTCTCCTCTTCGACCTGCTCCCGGACGAACCACTGGAGCATTTCAAGCGCCGCGTGGTCCTTCTCCTTCGCGGCCAGTTCGCAGAGGGCGTGGATGCGCGCCGTGATGCTGCGCTCGTGCGCCAGCGCCTTTTCCCAGATGTCGAGCGGCGACTTGAACGTGGCGGGCGGCTTGTCCACCGCCGTGAGCGTGACCGCGCCGTCGCGGTCGGTGATGTGGCCGTAGAACCGCATCCCGTGCTCCAGCTCTTCGCGGGCCTGCTTGCGCATCCAGGCCCCGTGGCCGGGCAGGTTCTCCTGCTCGCACCATCCCGAGATGGCCAGGTACAGGTAGGCCGAGTAGAACTCGGCGTTGACCTGCTCGTTGAGCGCCGCCTGCATCGCCTTGCCGATCATCGGGGTCACCACCCTCGCGTGAGTGTCCCCGAAGTGTGCCGCGCGAACGGTCCGGTGGGAAGCGCATGCCGCCGGCGCGTCGTCCGGTGCCCTGCTGAGTGGTTGCGCCGTCGTATGGGGAGTCGTCGTAAGACCGCAGGAGAACAGGAGATAGGCGTCCGAATCGCGCCAACTCGTGGCGATACGGTCAGGCGCGCCGACAAGGCCTGGCAGCTGGTGCGCCTATCGGTGCGGGCGGCCTAACCGTTTGCATCATGGCCGTTTCGGGGTGGTCTCAATCCGGCCAAAAACTGTAGCGTTTCTGAACACTCTGTGCTAAACTCTGGGAACGTTCATCCGGGCGCGAGGACAGGAGAGCTGTGAATCCCCAACATGGAAGTCAGGGGCAGATAGCCGGGCAGCTGCTCCCGTTGGCGCAGGCGGAGGAATTGTTGGGGACGTTGGAGAGTGTGGTGTCGGCGCGGATCACGTCGGATGCGGTGGGTGGGATCGAGGCGATCCACATGCTGGTGACGGGCGAGCTGAAGCCGAAGAACGTGGTGCGGAACGTGGAGAGCGCGCTGGCGGCGCACTTCGGGATGCGGGTGGATCACCGGAAGGTGTCGGTGGCGACGACGATCAAGCGTCCTCCGGCAGTCGCGGTGGCGAGCGCCGCGAAGAGTGAGGCTGCCGCGGCCGAGGTGGAGGAGAAGGCGATCGTGCGGGCGGCGCGGCTTGGGCGATCGCTGTATTTCGAGGACGTGGAGATTCGCGGGTCGCGCACGAAGGGGATGCTGTGCCGGGTGACGTTGCGGCGTGGCGAGCAGCAGTATGTGGGGGAGGCGGAGGGGATGGACGGGGATCGCGGGCGCGTGGAGCTGGCGGCGCGTGCGGCCCTGGCGGCGGTGGGGATGAGCGAGAGTGCGGGGCGTCAGTTCTCGCTGGAGGGTGTGAAGCTGGTGCAGGCGTTCGACCATGAGATTGCGCTGGCCGGGGTGATGGTGCGGCAGGGCCGGCAGAGCGCGCTACTGACGGGGAGTTGTGCGGTGCGGGACAGCGTTGAGACGGCGGGCGTGCTGGCGGTGCTCGACGCGACGAACCGCTGGATTGATGGTGGTGTGAACGCGGTGCTGAGTTGAGGGCGCGGCGTGTGGGGCGGTGCGGGTGCCGCGCGCGACAACTGACCTAGAGGAGGAGAATAAGACCCCCGACTCCGGCGGAGCTGAGAGAAGCGAGCCGTAGGAGTTGGATGAGCGGAGCCAACCTTGGAGCACACGCGGCGGATGCTGCGTGTGACTTTTTGTCAAAGGGAGGTGACGCCTAATGGCCACGCTGACCAACGCGATCCTTGCACTGTTCTCGTTTGTTCTTGGGGACTCGATCTCGTGGTCGTAGGCTGGCGTCGGGGGCTCTCTCTTCTTCCACCGATGATCTCTACGTCTACTAAGGTGTTCGTAGGTGCAGTCATCGTCGTCGCCGTCCTTCTGACG
>CAZKYG010000100.1:0-131010 GCA_964556915.1 uncultured Gemmatimonas sp. | reverse complement strand
CGGCCCCCGCCGCGCCCCGCCCGGCACCCCCGCCGCGCGGCGGCGGCGTGGTGTACGTGTACGTGATGCGTTCGATGTTCTGGCACCCGTAGCTGCGCAATTGCGCCTCGATCCAGTCCACGGCGTCACGATTCCGCTTCGTGCCCTGGCGGCGGTCGCCGAAATTGGTCAGGCCCTTGATCGTGGACTTGTACTTCTCGAGATCGAGCCGACCGACCAGCTCGCGCACGGGATCCGGCGCCGAATCGGCGGCCTGGCCGCGTCCTTGCGCCGGCGCCGGTGATCCGGTGAGCGCCAGCGCGGCGCACCCGGAGACGAAGACATGCGAAACCTTCACGGCTGGTCTCCTGCTGGTGGGTAGACGCTGATTCTAACGCCATCAACACCCCCCCCGCGACCTGCGAGCGGCTTACATTCACGCCATGCGACTCATCGCGCTCGTCATCGCGACGGCGTTGCTCGTCGCGCCGGCCACCGGCCGCAGCCAGGACGACGACCCGCACCTCATCCCCGCGCCGCGCGAGATCGGCGCCGGCGCGTATCGCCCCATGCCGCGATCGGTGGTTGTCGTGGCCTCGGCGTCGCCGGACGACCGCTTTGCCGCCGCCGACCTCGCCGATGGCCTCGTCGCCCGCGGCATGCGCGCGAGCGCCGGAGCGAATGCCGTCGCGGGATCCTATCTCATCTCCCTCGTGCGCGACGACACACCCGTCGGCGCGCGCGTGCTGCGCGCCGCCGGCCTCACGATTGGCGACGAACAGCGCGCCGAGGGCTACGTGCTGGTCGCCGGGCCGGACCAGGCCGTGGTCGTCGCCGCGTCGGCCGCGGGCATCTTCTACGGCGCGCAGACGATGAAACAGCTCGTGCGCACCGACGGCGGATCGCCCCGCGTGTACGCCACCACGATCCGCGACTGGCCGGCCATGCGCTGGCGCGGCATGCAGGACGACCTCTCGCGCGGGCCGCTCCCCACGCTCGAGTTCCAGAAGAAGCAGATCCGCACGTTTGCCGCGTACAAGCTCAACCTGTTCTCGCCGTACTACGAGCAGACGTTCGAGTACGGCTCCAATCCGCTCATGAGCCCGCCGGGCGGCGCCATGACGCGCGAAGATGCCGCCGAGCTCGTCGAATACGCGAAGAAGTACCACATCGAGGTCGTGCCCGAGCAGGAAGCGTTCGGACACCTGCACCACGTGCTCAAGTACGACATCTACGGCCAGTTGGCCGAGACGCCGCACGGCCACGTGCTCGCGCCGGGGCAGCCGGGTTCGCTCGCCACTATCAAGCAGTGGTTCGACGAGCTCTACGACGTGTTTCCGTCCCAGTTCGTCCACATCGGCGCCGACGAGACGTTCGAGCTCGGGCTTGGCCAGACGCAGTCCCGCGTCCAGCAGGACTCGCTCGGCCCGGTGTTCATGGACTTCCTGCGGCAGATCGAAGCCACGATCCGGAAGCCCGGCAAGCGCTACCTCTTCTGGGGCGACATCGCGCAGGGTTCGCCGCATCTCGTGGCGTCGCTGCCAAAAGACATGATCGCGGTGGCGTGGAATTACTGGTCGTTCGGCAACTTCGACCGGTCCATCAAGCCATTCACCGACGCCGGCGTCGAAACGTGGGTGGCGCCCGGCGTCAGCAATTGGAACCGGGTCTATCCCGACAATGACGTCGCCCTGCGCAACATCCAGGGCTTCGTGCGCGACGGCCAGCGCCTCGGCGCGAACGGGATGCTGAACACCAACTGGGACGATGATGGCGAGGGGATCTTCAACGAGGTCTGGTACGGCGTGCTGTTCGGAGCGGCCGCCGCGTGGCAGAAGGGCGAGGCGTCCATTCCGGCGTTCGCGGCCAGCTACGGGTACCAGTTCCACGGCGATCCCTCGGGCCGCATCAGCGAGGCGCAGGCCAGGCTCTCGCAGGCCCATGCCGCGCTTGCGGCGACCCGCGTGAGCGACGCGACCAACGCCCTCTACTGGCTCGATCCGTTCAGCAGCGAAGGACAGGTCGTCGCCCCGAAGCTGCGGCCCGCCCTGGCCAGGTACCGGATCCTCGCCGAGTCGGCCCTCGTGCTGGTGGCGCAGGCACGACGCGATGCGCGCCTGGGGAAGGGCGCGCCGCTCCGTGAATCGGACGCGCTCGACGCCATCGAGATGGGGGCGCGCCGCATGGACTTCATCGGGATGAAGTTCGAATTGGCGGATGAAATCGTTTCGCACTACCAGGCCGCCCTCGACTCGGTGGCAAAGCATGCCAACCCGACGCACGACCTCACCGAGATCGCGTCGGATATCAACAGTCGCACGCAGGACCTGCGCGATGGCTACGTGCTGGGCCGCGAGCTGTACGAGCGCAGTTGGCGCGAGGAGAACCGCCCGTACTGGCTCTACAACGTCCTCAACCGGTACGACATCGCCGCGCAGACCTGGATCCGCCGGATCGACCAGTTCAACCAGGCGCGTGCACAGTACAACCGCACGAAGCGACTCCCGACGATGGAGCAAATGGGCCTGCCGAATCTTCCGGTGGTGACCCCGTGACCCCGTGGGTCCGGCGCCTCATCGCCGCCAACATCATCGTGTTCTTCCTGCAGTACGCGGCGCCCGGCATCACGGACCCGCTGGTGTTTGTGCCGTACGCGATCCTGTTCCGGCCCTGGACGATCGTCACGTACATGTTCCTGCACGCGGGCCTCTCGCACATCCTGTTCAACATGATCGGCCTGTATTTCTTCGGGCCCAGGGTCGAGGCACGACTCGGTTCCCGGCGGTTCGTGCAGCTCTACTTCGTCAGCGGCATCTCCGGCGCGCTCCTGTCGTTCCTCTTCGCGCCGACGTCGGCCATCATCGGCGCATCGGCGGCGGTGTTCGGCGTCATG
The DNA here is from genome assembly GCA_964556915.1 of uncultured Gemmatimonas sp. Taxonomy (GTDB): domain Bacteria; phylum Gemmatimonadota; class Gemmatimonadetes; order Gemmatimonadales; family Gemmatimonadaceae; genus Fen-1231. The sequence goes on along the minus strand of CAZKYG010000100.1, from coordinate 128,138 downwards.
CTCGGATTCGCAATGTTCTGGCCGCGGGATCGCATCTACATCTGGGGCATCCTGCCCATCGAGGCGCGCTGGCTCGTCGTGATTACCACCGCGCTCGCACTGTGGAGCGGGCTCCAGGGGTCGGCCGGCGGCGTGGCCGACTTCGCGCACCTCGGCGGGTACGTGGGCGCGTGGATCTTCCTCCGCCTCATCAACCCCGCCCGCCAGGTCGCCCGGTTCAAGGCGAGCACCGTCGCCCGTCCGCCCGCCGAACTCCTCGGCAACTGGCGCCGCGTGGACGTGAACCGCGTGCACGAAGTGAACCGCGACGAACTGAACCGCATTCTCGACAAGATCGGCCGGTCTGGCCTCGCGAGCCTCACGCCGGAGGAGCGCGTCTTCCTTTCGAACTTCGTCCCGCCGGACGACCGGCCGTCGGTCTCCTAGCCGGACCTCGCACGGCGCGTCCCGGCGCAACTCACCGGACGCGAATCGCCACAGGCATGCCGCCCACGCCCGTCCTGCCCACGGGCGCGAGCGCGATGATCTCCGGCTTGGTGCCCTCGGCGCTCAATGCCGCGAGCGGGACCTGCGAGCGGGCGCCATCCAGCACGTACGTGTGCCACACGTCGCTCGTGCGCACCTGTACCGCCCACCAGCGCACGTCGTCCGACGGGTGACGCGCGATCGTCAGGACGGGGCCCGACCGGCTCTCGGCGAGGGCGATGGCCGGCGTGCGCGGCACGTCAGCCCCCTTCCAGGGCATCGCCGGGACCAGTGCGCGGCGGCGGTATGGCCCCGCCGCGAGGGCGGTCGCCACGCCGTCGTGATCCTCGGCGATGGCGCGCATCTGGAAGTGGACGGTGCCGTCCACGCCCGCCACGGCCCGTGCCGTGTCCACCTGTCGCAGGATTTCGCTCGAGCGCCATGGCACGGCACCGTCGGCGATCTTGTAGTCGGCCAGGCCGGGCCACACCGCGCGCGATGAGTCGTTCTGGTCCCGCCACCAGCGCAGGAGGTCGGGAAAGCGCTGGCCGTCCTGCTCGACGCTCCAGTACAGTTGCGGCGCCAGGTAATCCACCCACCCGCGCTGCAGCCACGCGCGCGCGTCGGCGAAGATGCGTGCATACGCGTCGAACCCCGTGACGGTCGCCGGATCGCCCGGTCGCCAGATGCCGAACGGACTGATGCCGAACTTCACCCACGGCTTCGCCTTCGCGATCTCCGCGCGCAGGGTGTCCACCAGCCGGTTCACGTTGTCGCGACGCCAGTCGTCGCGCGAGAGACGGCCGCCGGACCGCGTGTACTTGCGGTAACTCGCTGCGTCGGGAAACGGGATGTCCCGGCGGCGCCGCTGTGCGGGGTACGGGTAGAAGTAGTCGTCGAGGTGGATGCCGTCCACGTCGTATCGCCGGAGCACGTCGAGGATCACCCGCACGGTGTGACGGCGCACGGCCGGCTCGCCGGGGTCGAACCAGACGTATTGCCCGTACCGCTTCGCGTACGCCGGGTACTCCCGCGCAAAATGCGTCGCCGCGAGCGCCCCTTTCGCGCTCGGATCCTTCGCGCGGTATGGATTGAACCATGCATGCAACTCCAGTCCGCGCGCGTGTGCCTCCGTGATGGCGAAGGCGAGCGGATCCCACGGCCGGTCCGGCGCGCGTCCCTGCCGTCCCGTCAGGTACTCCGACCAGGGTTCGATCTTCGACGCATAGAGCGCATCTCCTGCCGGTCGCACCTGGAACATCACCGCATTGAGTCCGGTCGCCACCGCCGCGTCGAGCAGGTGCACCAGCTCCGCTTGCGCGCTGTCCGCCGGCAACCCGGGACGCGACGGCCAGTCCATGTTGCCTACGGTCGCAATCCACACACCGCGGAACTCGCGCGGCACATCGGGGGGCGTGCAGTCCGGCTCGCTCGTCAGGCAGGCGTCCGCGAGCGGGGCCGGCCCCGACGCCTCGCGCACCGGCGTCTGCGCCGACACACCCCGCGCGAGCGCCCCGAGCGCCCCGAGCGCCACGGCGCCAGGCGCGACGAGCGTGACGCCGGCGATGGCGAGTCTGCGCAACCACATCACGGCAGGCGCCGCAGGTCTGCGGCCATCTGGTCCGGCGGCGTCGCTGGCGGGAAGATCTCGCGCAACTTCCCCGTACGGTCCACGACGAACGTTCCTGCCGGATGCGACACCGTGTAGGCGTGAGGCGTGGCCACGTCGATTTCCTGCTCGACGGCAAAACCCCACGACTGCTTCAGCGAGTCGAGCTGTGCCCGCGTGGGGGACAACCCGACGAACGTTGAATCGAATTGACGCGCATAGTTGCGCGCCACGCCAGGCGTGTCCCGCTGGGGATCGACGCTCACGAACACCCAGCGCACGCGACTCGCCGCGCGGCCCATGGCCTGCCGCGCGCGTGCCCAGTCGGCGAGCGTCGTCGGGCAGACATCGGGACAATGCGTGTAGCCGAAGTAGATCGCGACGATGCGCTGCCCACGCTCGGCATCGAGGTCGTACAGGCGGCCGTCTGCGTCCATGATCCGGACCGCGGGAACTTCCTGTGGCGGATCGATGACGACACCGTGCAGAGGCGCCCCGGCTCCGCACGCCACGTTGGCCACCGCCACTGCAAGTATCCAAACGCGCCGGACGGGCATGCGCGTAAAGCTAACGGCGCTGGTGAGCGCCGCCTCTCGCGCCGCACGGCAAGCCGCGCGAAGTTTGATTTCCGCCCGTCACTTCTTCAGGGGTCTGTCGTGATCCGCCTTGCCCGCCGTTCTGCCGTCGTCGCTCGTTTCACCGTCCTGGCGTGCGTGTCCGCCGCCGCATGTGCCGGCGGCATGGCCGGCTCCACGCCGTCGGCCGCTCCCCACGGCCCTCCCATCGTCGGTCCGCCGACCGGAACGGTGCTCGTGGTAGGCGGCGGCCAGCAGGGGCCCGAGCTCTACAAGGCATTCATCGACGCCGCCGGTGGTCCCAACGCTCTCATCGTGGACATTCCGACGGCCGGGGGCGACACCGTCTATCCGCCCGACTGGCGCGGCACGAGCGGCCTCAAGGGAGCGGGCGCCAGAAATGTCGTCGTCCTGCACTCGAATCCCAATCGCAAGGACCTCGCCAACTCCGACAGCTTCGTGAACGTCCTGCGGCGCGCCGGCGGCGTCTGGTACGAAGGAGGCCGCCAGTTCCATCTCGTGGACTCGTACGGCGGCACGCGCACGGAAACCGAGGTCATGAACGTCCTCCGCCGCGGCGGCGTGGTGGGCGGATCCTCGGCCGGCGCGTCAATCCTCGGCGAGTTCATGGTGCGCGGCGCACCGTCGAACAACAACAACATCATGGAGTACCCTGGCTACACGCGGGGCTTCGGGTATCTCCGCAACACCGGCATCGACCAGCATGTCGTCGCTCGCATGCGACTGCCGGATGTCGCCGACTCGCTGGTGCCCCGCCACCCGGGGATGCTCTTCATCTCCGAGGATGAGGGCACAGCGTGGCTCGTGAAGGGCGACGTGGCCACCATCCTGGGTCGCAACAAGGCGTTCGTCTACGCGGGCAACGACCCCACGGATCCAGGCAGGCCGTTCCTCACGCTGTACCCGGGAGACAAGTACGACCTTGGCAAGCGTCGCCTCATCTCGCGGGCCATCGACCAGTCGCCACTCCGGATCCCCTTCGTCGACTCGATATTCGCGGCGTTCAACTCGAACGGCGGCAAGGCCACGGTCCATATCGCTCAGGAAGGCCGCGTGCTGCTCGCGAGGGGCTACGGCATCCCGCCGCAACCGCGCTTCATGCCGGTCACCGCGGTTCCCAATATGGCCGTGGGCGACATCGGCAAGACATTCCTCGCCGCCGCCGCGCTCAACGTCGAGCACGACGGCAAGCTCCGGCTCGACGATCCGCTCCCGGACGGCATGACCATCCGGGGCTACCTGACGAATCCGGCGGCGCCCGCCGGCGACGCCAAGCTGCTAGCGGCGTTGATCGCGGAACGGTCGGGCGGCACGTATGCCGACATGGTGCAGCGTCGCCTCATGACCATCGTCGGACGCCAGCGCACCATCGCCACGCCCGACGGCGCGATCCTGTCGAATGTCGACGAACTCTACCGCTGGGAGCTCGGGCTTCGCGCATACGCTAACCTCACCACCGCCGGAAGCGACGCCATGTTCGCCCCCGGTGGCGGCAAGGGCGCCGGAAACGGACTCGGCTGGACCTTCGAGACGTATCGCGGGCTCGCGACGCAGTGGGCCTACGTCGCCGGCGGCGGCAAGCAGGGCGCCTACGTCCGGATCCCCGGCCACGAGGCCTCGGTCATTATCCTCACCGACCAGCCGGGTTTCGACGCCAAGGCCGCAGCAGACAGGATACTGGACCGACTTTTTTTTGAATACCGCGACCGGTCGCTCTTCCGGCGAGCCCCGGTCGCGAGCACATCAAGCTGCCGGAGCCTGAGCGTCGCGAACGCGCAGGTTGCATGGGCGGGATGCACGGGCGGCAAGGTGTTTCGCACAACCGACGGCGGCGCCACATGGATGGTCGACTCGGTCCCGGGCGCCGCGCGACTCGACTTCCGCGGCATCAAGGCCTTCGATGCCAGCACCGCCGTCGTCGTGAGCGCGGGTCCTGCCGAACAGGGGCAGGCCCGCATCTATCGCACCACCGACGGCGCGAAAACATGGACGCTCGCCTGGAGCGACACCACCACGGGCGTCTTTCTCGACGGCGTCGCTTTCTGGGACGCCCGGAACGGGCTCAGCTTCTCCGATCCTGTGGGCGGTCGTTTCGTGATCCTCACCACGAATGACGGCGGTCGATCCTGGGCACGCACGGCGCCCGACGCAATTCCGGCGAACCTTCCCGGGGAGGCGGCGTTCGCCGCGAGCAATACGCAGCTGGCGGTCCAGGGCACATCCAACGCGTGGATCGCCACCGGCGGCGGCCCCGAAGCCCGGGTGTTTCGCACCACCGACCGCGGCCACTCCTGGAGCGTCGCCTCCACCGGAATGCCTGCCGGTGCCAGTTCCGGGCTGTTCGGAATCGCGTTTGCCGACGCGAGGAACGGTGTCGCCATCGGCGGCGACTACCGCAACGAGCGCGGCGTGAGTGCCTTCGCACTCCGCACGCGCGACGGCGGCGCGTCGTGGGAGCCCGCAGGCATCCAGCGTCCGGACGGTACGACATCGGGCGTCGTGCATGTGCCTGGCACCAATCCGCCGATGTTCGTCGCGGTCGGCCAGACCGGCGTCGCCTTTTCGAGGGACTTCGGTGCGTCCTGGATCCACGCCGACACGATCACGGCGTGGGGCGTCGGGTTCGCGAGCGCATCCATCGGGTTCGTCGCCGGCGCCCGCGGACACGTCGGAGTGCTCGCGCAGCCGATCCGGTGACATACGACCTGCGATCGCTGTCGCTCCCCCGGCTGGGGACGCGCGGCCTCCGCGCGCTGGTCGCCGCGCTCGAGGCGCCCCTTGTCGGACCATGGCTCGTCCGCAAGCTGCGACGCGATGCCGGCATCGATGCGCTCCGCACACTCGATGTTCCCGAGCCCCCGACATTTCTCCCCGCCCATCCACCCGACGATCCGGCGATCCCTGCGCTCGTGCCGTTCGCCCGGCACCTTGGCCCAGACTCGGACGCGGTGGCACCACCCCCGGAGCCGCCCGGGTTCCGTTTCCCCTCGGTGGCAGACTACCACGCTGCGTACCGAACGTCGCGCCTGACTCCCGAGGACGTTGCCAGCCGCTGCGTCGCGCAATGGCAGGACAGCGACTCCGGCCCGCGGCCATTGCGTGCCTTCATCACCGTTCAGCAGGACGACCTGGCGCGGCAGGCGCGTGCCAGCACGGAACGATGGAAGTCGGGACGACCACTCGGCCCGTGGGATGGCGTGCCGGTCGCCATCAAGGACGAGATCGATGTGTCCGGCTACGAGACGACACTTGGTACACGCGTTGTCAGCCGCCGGCCGGCGACTGCCGACGCAACCGTCGTGGCGCGCCTTCGCGCCGCTGGCGCCCTGATCGTCGGCAAGGCGAACATGCACGAGCTCGGCATCAACGTCACGGGGCTCAATCCACACTACGGCACGGTGCGCAATCCGTACGACGACGGACACCATTCCGGCGGGTCGTCGAGCGGGCCGGCCGCCGCGGTCGCCGCCGGGCTTGTGCCAGTCGCAATCGGTGCGGACGGCGGCGGCTCCATCCGCATCCCGTCTGCGTTCTGCGGTGTCGTCGGCATCAAGCCCACGTTCGGGCGCGTGAGCGAGCATGGTGCGCCGCCGCTTGTCTGGAGTGTCGCCCACTTCGGGCCGATCGCCGCTTCGGTGCGCGATTGCGCTGCGGCCTATGCGCTCATCGCCGGCGACGATCCGTGCGACGCGAATTCGCTGGCGCATCCGTCGGTGTCCGTGGATACAGCCCCGCCGGCGTCCCTGCATGGCCTCCGCGTCGGGATCTTCCGGCCATGGTTCCGGCACGCGAGCATCGACGTCGTCGATCGGTGCGAGCGTCTCGTCCAGGTGTTCGCCGAAGCTGGCGCGATCATCGTGGACGTCGACATTCCGGAACTCGACCTGGCACGTGTCGCACACGTGGCCATCATCACGGGCGAGATGGCAGCCGCCATGGCGCCGCACCATCCGGCGCGGCGGAGCGCGCTGTCGCTTGACGCCCGCGCCAACCTCGCCATCGCCCGGTCCTTTTCCGCGGCCGAATACGTATCCGCGGCGCGCATCCGCACACGTGCCCTTGCAGCATGGCGGTCTGTGTTTCGCGACGTGCACGTGGTGCTCACGCCTGCCACGGGCATCACGGCGCCGCGTATCGATCCCCGGGCGATGCCGCGCGGCGGCTCCGACCTTGCGATGACCACCGACGTGATGCGCTTCGCGTTTGCCGCAAACCTCACCGGACATCCGGCCGTCAGCTTCCCCGCGGGCTACGACAGCGCCGGTTTACCAGTCGGCCTGCAGGCGATCGGCAGGCCCTGGAGCGAACAACTGCTCTTTCGCTTCGCCGCCATGGCCGAGCGCTCGGTCGAGCGCCGCGCCCCGGCACGCTGGCATCCGACACTGCCGACATGATCGGCGCCAAGACAAAGGGGCCGGGCTCCTCGCAGTGAGTGCCCGGCCCTTTGTCCTCGTCGCGTCAGCGCGCCCGGACGCGTACCGACTCGACGTCAATACGCTACAACGCCACCGCTGCATCACGCAATAGGGCGCCGCACGCGATCAGAGCGCCATCGACCGGTGAGCAACGCCCCACGTCCGTTCTTCCGTCTTCTGTCTGCCGCCATCTGTCTTCTGTCCGAGAGGCACCGGTCGGAATCGAACCGACGAATGAGAGATTTGCAGTCTCCTGCCTTACCACTTGGCTACGGTGCCGGTGCGAGGAAGCTAGTCCGCGCATTCCACCCTCTCAAGGCGCGCGATCATCGTTCGGGAGCACGCACTCGCGCGAATCGCCCACCGTTCGGGAGCACGCACTCGCGCGGATCGCCCACTCGCGCCGCGTTGCCACCGACTCGCATCTCGCCACCTCGCCACCCGCGCACACCTCGCCACCCGCGCACACCATGCACACGTCGCACACCTCGCACACCTCGCGCACCTTGCGCAACGCCGCCAGCTCGCACCGCATGCCCCCACGCGCCTTTGTGTGAGTACACCCAATGCCGCGGTGCGTGAGCGTCGGCACGACGCGGAATTTCGCGTGCAGGGTCACACGTGAAACCGGTGCGCGGTGCCACCGATCGGTGGGCGTGCCCAACAGGTGCAGACGCGCTGACGGAGCGGGATGCGCCGTCCACTGGATGATGCATCTGTTGCGGCACAAGCACTTGGCGTCGTACGAACCGCGCGCGGCGACTCCCCCAGGTCACACTCAGTGAATCCTGTCGAGTGCAAATTTCGCGCGCTCGACACGACAATTGTTCTGTTTTGCCTTGAAATTACCCAATTATGTAGGCTAACTTTGTCTTTTCAGCAGAATTTTGGTGTCACCGGGCAATGCCAAGGTCGCCCGCCCGCTTACTTCATATAACAAGGAGCCCCGCCACATGTCCGACGCCTTGTCGCCCAGGTCGTCCACGCTGCGCGCAATCAGTTCACGCTTCGTCGCCGCACCGCGCGCAGCGTCCGCGCAGCTCCCGTCGCCAACGTCCGAGTACTTCGGCATCAATACGTTTGGCGCGCGCCAGATGCGCGCGAAGCTTCCCGCCGGCGTGTACGCCAAGCTCGTCGAGTCCGTGCGGCTCGGACGAAAGCTCGACCTCGACATCGCGCCCACCGTTGCCCAAGTCATCAAGGAGTGGGCCGTCTCCCGTGGCGTGACTCACTTCTGCCACTGGTTCCAGCCGCAGACGGGGCTCACTGCCGAAAAGCACGACGCCTTCCTCAACTTCGACGAGAACGGCCTGCCGATCGAGAAGTTCACGGGAGACCAGCTCATCCAGAGCGAACCGGACGCCTCATCGTTCCCGTCCGGCGGCCTCCGCGCCACGTGGGAGGCGCGCGGCTATACGGCGTGGAACCCGGCGTCGCCCGTGTTCATCATGGAATCGGGTGGAGCCAAGACGCTGTGCATCCCGTCGGCGTTCATCGGCTATCATGGCGAGGCGCTCGACGAACTCACGCCCCTCCTTCGCTCGAGCGATGTCCTCTCGCAGAAGGCGCTCGAGCTCCTCGACCTCATCGGCGACAAGGGGGCGCTCCGCGTCTATACGACCCTCGGACCCGAGCAGGAGTACTTCCTCATCGATCGCGGGCATTTCGCGCTTCGCCCCGATCTCGTGATGGGCGGACGCACGCTGCTCGGCGCCGCTCCGCCACGTGGTCAGCAGCTCGAGGACCACTACTTCGGCGGCATCCCGGAACGCGTGCAGGCCTGCATCGCCGAGGTGGAGCACGAGCTCTATAAACTCGGCGTGCCGATCGTCACGCGCCACAATGAAGTGGCGCCTTGCCAGTTCGAGATGGCTCCCGTCTTCGAGGAGACGGACCTCGCCGTCGACCACAACCAGCTCGTCATGACCATCCTGAAGAAGGTCGCGCTCCGTCACGGCCTCCAGGCACTGTTGCACGAGAAGCCCTTCGCCGGCATCAATGGCTCGGGCAAGCACTGCAACTGGTCCATGGCCATCGCCTCGGACAACGACCTCGATGGCGTGAACCTCCTCAAGCCGGGCAAGACACCGCACCAGAACATCCGCTTCCTCCTTTTCCTCGCCGCCGTCCTCAAGGCCGTGCACAAGCACGCCGGCCTGATTCGCGCGGGCATTGCCACCAGCGGCAACGAGCATCGCCTCGGTGCCAACGAGGCGCCGCCCGCGATCATCTCGGTGTTTATGGGCGACATGCTTACGAAGGTGATCGAGGACATCGCCGCCGGTCGCACGAGCAAGGCCGCGGCCGACGCGATGATCCAGCTCGGCGTCGCGAAACTCCCTGAAATCGCCAAGGACAACACGGACCGCAACCGCACGTCGCCGTTCGCCTTCACGGGGGCGAAGTTCGAGTTCCGCGCGGTCGGGTCGTCGCAGTCCATTGCGTTCCCCGTGATGCTGCTCAACGCGACGGTCGCCGAGTCGATCGGCGAGGTGATCACGGCACTCAAGGCAGAGATGAAGAAGACGAAGAACCGCGACGACGCGGTGCTCAAGGTCGTCAGCGGCGTCTTCAAGTCCACGAAGGCCGTCCGCTTCGAGGGCAACAACTACTCGGACGCGTGGGTGGTCGAGGCGAAGAAGCGGGGCCTGCCAAACCTCCGGCGCACGCCCGAGGCGCTCGCGCAGATCGTCGCGCCGACGTCACGCAAGCTCTTCACCTCACTCGGCATCCTCAGCGCCGAAGAAGTGGACTCGCGGTATCACATCCGGCTCGAGCGGTACATCAAGGACATGTTCATCGAGATGTACACGATGGCCGAGATGGTGGACACCATGGTCCTTCCGGCCGCCCACGGCTATCTCGCGATGCTCACGGAATCGGCGGCCAACGCGAAGGCGGCGGGCGTGAAGATCGTACCGCAGGTGGACGCGGCGAACGCTGTCGGCAAGATGGTCGCCGACCTGCAGAAGGCCGCGGCCGCCTTGCACGCGGCTATCGCGAAGGCCGAAGGCATGCACGACGACGCCGCTAAGCAGGCGCAGTTCCTCACGTCCATCGGCGCCGACGCCATGGCCGCCGTGCGCACGTCGGCCGACGCCCTGGAACTCAAGGTCGACGATGCCTGCTGGCCGCTGCCGCGCTACCGCGAGATGGTCTTCCCGGTGTGAGCGCGAACGCGGCGGCGTGAACGCGCCCCGGGCGCCACTTGGCGCCCGGGGCGTGTCGCGACGCCCTCCCTCTGCAACCGTCGCGGCCGCGCCGCGTGCCTCAGTACTTCGCGAGGTACTGGTCGAGCTCCCACGCTGACACCTGCGTGATGTACTCGCGCCATTCCTGTCGCTTGGCTTCGAGAAAATGCTTCGTGATGTGCTCACCGAGCGCAGCGCGCACGACGGCGTCCTTCTCGAGCTCGTCGCACGCCTCGTTGAGGTCGTGCGGCAGGTCGTCGATGCGCAACCGACGCTTCTCGCGGAAGCTCATCTCCCAGATGTTCTCGTTCACGGGCTCGCGGCTTGTGGCGTCCGTCTCGACGCCGTCAAGGCCGGCGGCCAGCATCACCGCCAGCGCGAGGTACGGGTTGGCGCTCGGATCGGGTGACCGCAGTTCAATCCGCGTTCCCGTCCCACGACGCGCCGGCACCCGGATCAGGGGCGACCGGTTGTGCATCGACCACGCCACGTTCACCGGCGCCTCGTATCCTGGAACGAGCCGCTTGTACGAGTTCACCAGCGGATTCGTGATGGCGCACATCCCCCGGGCATGCTGCAGCAGCCCACCGATGTACCGATGCGCGGTCCTCGACAGCTGGTATTCGGCCTTCGCGTCGTAGAACGCGTTCTTTCCGCCCATGAACAGCGACTGGTGCGTGTGCATGCCGCTGCCGTTCTGCCCGAAGATCGGCTTGGGCATGAACGATGCGTGCAGGCCGAACTGCTTCGCGACATGCCGAACGACGAAGCGGAACGTGGCCAGGTTGTCGGCGGTGGTCAGGGCGTCCGCGTAGCGGAAGTCGATCTCATGCTGGCCGTGCGCCACCTCGTGGTGCGCCGCCTCGATCTCGAAACCCATTTGCTCGAGCACGTCCACGATCGCCCGTCGCGCATCTTCGCCCAGGTCCACCGGGGTGAGGTCGAAGTACGAGCCAACGTCATGCGTGGAGACGGCGGGAGCGCCGTCGGGCCCGAGCTTGAACATGAAGAACTCGGCTTCCATGCCGGCGTTCATGGTGTACCCCATCTCGGCGGCACGCGCCACCTGGCCCTTCAGCACACGGCGCGGATCGCCGTCGAACGGCTGCCCGTCGGGCGTCGTGATGTCGCAGATCAGGCGGGCCACACGGCTGTCGGGCGTCCCGCCCGGGAAGATCTTGAACGTCGAGAGATCCGGCGTCAGGAGCATGTCCGACTCCTCGATCCGCACGAATCCCTCGATCGAGGACCCGTCGAACATGATGTCCCCGTTCACCGCTTTCGCAAATTGCGACGCGGGGACCTCGACGTTCTTGTTCACACCCAGGATGTCCGTGAACATCAGGCGCAGGAAGCGCACGTTGTGCGCTTCCGCCAGGTCTAGGATGTCCTGCCGCGTGGCGCCGGACAGGTCGGCCAGCAGCGATCGGTTCTTGCCCGCCACGATTCTCCATCCGCTTGGGAAGTCGGCCTCGCAAGCGAAATATCGGCCCACGCCCGTTTCGCGGCAAACGTCGCTGGCGCCGCAATCGCCCGCGTTCGGCGTGGTATCTTTCTGCCATGACCGACTCGTCCATGTCCGCCCCATGTCCGCGATGCGGTGAGCCTGCGGCAGGCAGGTTCTGCCAGTCCTGCGGCGCATCGCTCACCGCGCGTCCGTGCGCCGCCTGCGGCGCAGACCTTGCCCCGGGTGCGAAGTTCTGCAATGCGTGCGGCGCCGCTACGCACGGCGCGGCCGCGGCAGGCACGAAAGGCATGCCCCCGGCGTGGGTGATTGCGGCGGCGGTGCTCATCGTCCTCGTCGCGTTCGTCGTCGGACAGCAGCTCGGTACGCGTCAGGCGGTGCCCGAAACTTCCGCCGACGCACCGTTCGCGCCGTTTGCCGGGTCCGGCACCCGAGCGCCGGATATCTCGAACATGACGCCGCAGGAAGCCGCGAGCCGACTGTTTGACCGCGTCATGCGATACGCGAGCGAAGGAAAACCCGATAGCGCGGCCATGTTCGCCCCCATGGCGATCCTCGCCTACGAGCGGATCGGCCCGCCAGACGCTCATGCCCGCTACGATATGGGCTCGATCTCGCTCGTCACGGGGGATGCCGCGACGGCTGCCGCACAGGCCGACACGGTCTTGAAGCAGAATCCGACGCACCTCCTTGGGCTGCTCCTCGCCGCAAAGGCGGCGGACGCACTCAAGAAGCCCGCCGAAGCAGCCCGCTTCCGAAGCCGCTTCGCGGCCGCTGCGGCCGCCGAGCGCGCCAAGGCGTTGCCGGAGTACACCGACCATCAGCGCGACATCGACGACGCCCTGAAATCCGCCCCGGCACGTCCGTAGCGCTTCCCCCCAAACGATCGAACAGCAGGAACGCCGTGCGAATTCACGTCGCCCACAGTCCAGACTCGGACGATGCCTTCATGTTCTATGCCCTTGCCGAGGGCCTCATCGACACGAACGGCATCGAGTACGTCCACGAACTGCAGGACATTGAGTCGCTGAACCATCGCGCGCTCCGAGGCGAGCTCGAAGTCACAGCGGTGTCCATTCATGCTTACGCGTATCTCGCGGATCGCTACGCCCTGCTCTCCAGCGGCGCGTCCATGGGCGACCGCTACGGACCCCGACTCGTGGCGCGCACGCCGCTTCCGCGCGCCGGGATCCGGGGACGCCGCGTCGCCGTCCCGGGGCTGCTCACAAGCGCGTACCTCGCGCTGAGGCTGTATGAGCCGGATTTCGTCGCTGTGCCAACCCCGTTCGACAAGGTTGAGGATGCGGTGCTCGACGGATCCGTTGACTTCGGACTGATCATTCACGAAGGGCAGCTTACGTATGCCGATCGCGGGCTCAGCCTGATTGTTGATCTCGGTGAGTGGTGGCATGACGAAACCGGGTTACCACTCCCGCTGGGAGGTAATGTCGTCAGGCGCGACCTTGGTAACCAAACTATCAAGACAATTGCGCGACATCTTAAAGACAGCATTGCGTATGCATTGAGCCATCGCGATGGCGCGCTCGATCATGCCATGCGTTTTGCGCGAGGGCTGGAGAGGACAGACGCCGACGAGTTCGTTGGCATGTACGTGAACGACTGGACGCTCGACTACGGCGACCCAGGCCGCCGATCCGTTGAGCTGTTTCTCAGGAAAGGGGCCGAAGCGGGCGTGATTCCAAAACTCGTCGTTCCGGAGTTCGTCGCCCCGTAGGTCGTTGTGAAGCCACACGATGCGTGGCTCCAACGCGACCATGCGTGAATACGTTAATACCCGATGAACCGCGTGCTCGCCTTTTTCGCACTCGGCCTGGCGGCCGTTACCCCGGCCGCGGGTCAGGCCGTGCGTTCCGATACCGTGCGTTATTCCGTTGCGGAAGCCGTCGATCATGCGCTTCACGCATCTGACGAAGTGAAGCTCAGCCGCCTGACGCTGGCGCAGAGCGACGCACAGTTCGGCGCGGCCCGGGCCTCCGCCGTCCCTCAGATACGCTTCAACGGCAGCTATTCACAGGTCATCCAGAACGCACGTGCCACGATCGTCGGCAGCGTGTTCGGCCAGAGCTACACCTATCAGGGCACGTTCGTTGCATCGCAGACGTTGTTTCAGGGTGGGCGCATCATGTGGGGCTCGCGCTCGGCCAGCCGGCTTCGCGACGCGTCCGAGTTCGACGCCGGCGAAGCGCGTGCCCGACTCGCCGTCGACATGCAGCGGGCCTACCTGAACGCCGTGTACCTCGGCCGGCTCGTTGAACTGCAGGAACGAAACCTCGCCCTGTCCACCGAACGACTGCAGCAGGTCGAGCAGCTGCTCGCCGCCGGCCGTTCGTCGCGGTACGACCTGCTGCGCGCGCGTGTGGCGCGAGCGAACATCGAGCCACTGGTGCTGCAGGCCCGGAACGATCGGGAGAACGCGCTCCTTGATCTGAAGCGTCTCCTCGACGTGGACATGTATCGGCCGCTCGCCCTGACGACGACCCTCGACACGGCCTCGGTTCGCATGGTCGTCAACGCGGTCATCGCCGACGCCGCGCCAGATGCGGTGCGCGGGAGCGTTCAGTCCGCGGAACTCACGCTGCTGGCTCGCCAGGATGGCGTCCGCGTCGCCCGGGCCGCGCTGTTCCCGACGGTATCCGCAACGTTCAACTACGGCTACCTCGGCCTTCCGACCAAGAACGGGCTCCCCGACCGCTTTGGCGCCACATCGGGAGCCTACTGCGACCCGCCGTCAACGACAAAGGTCTGCCAGAACAACGGCTTCTTCGCGGACCGCAGCTTTGGGGTTCAGGTCTCGTGGGCCGTGTTCGATGGACTCCTCACCAAGTCCAACATCGAGCTTGCGTCGGTCCAGCGCTCGATCGCCGAGACAAACCTGCACCAGCAGCGCGAGGCGGCCGCACTTGATCTGGCCCGGGCGCGCGCGGAATTCGATCGTGCGCGTGCCGCCTGGGATGCGCGAGGCCAGAACTCGGCGGAGGCCGAAGAGTCGTACAACCTCGCCGCATTGCGATTCACCCGCGGCCTGGGCACGCAACTCGACGTGACCGATGCCCAGTTTGCCATGCTCACCGCGCAAGCCAACGAAGCTCGCGCGTTAGTGGACGTCTACCTCGCCGCCGCCGATCTCGCACGGGTGCGTGGGCGCCCCATCCCCCTGCCGACCGGAGCGTTGCTCTCCGTGCGGTCATCTTCCGGCATTTCCTCACGTGATCCGAATACACCGTAGTCTGGCGATGGTCGCGCTGGCCATCGTCGTTGTGGCATGCGTTGCGCCCGCGCAGGACGGCGGCACCAGACGCGGCCAGCGGGCTGACTCCGGCGCGGCCGACCACGGTGGCGGGCGACGCGGACGCGGCGCCGCCGGCAGTCAGGGAGCCGGCCAGGGCGCGCGCGGCACTCGGCCGGATTCCGGCGGTGGCGCGAGAGGACGCAACGCCTCCATCGTGCTTGGCCCCGCAGACGTCGCCAAGGCAGCGCGCGGAACGGTGGAGGCGGTGATCGCGGTATCGGGCGATCTGCGGGCGCTCGAATCCGCGACCGTGCGCTCACGACTCGACGGCATCCTCGAGAAGGTCACCGTTCGCGAGGGACAGGCGGTCGCGGCCGGTGCCGTGCTCGCGCAGTTCGAATCAAGCGAGCAGGAAGCCGCACTCCGTTCGGCCGACGCCGACGTGGCCGCCGCCAAGAGTGACGCGGAGACCGCCGAGTGGAACGCCGAGCAGTCGCGCGAGCTCTACAAGGTTGGCGCCATAGCGGAACGCGACCTTCGGGTCGCGGAGCAGGCTGCGGATGCTGCCAAGGCCCGCCTCGCAGCGTCCGAAGCCCGGCAGCGCGCAGCCGCCAACGTCGTCCGCGATACCAAGGTCACGGCCCCGTTCGCTGGCACCATCGAGAAGCGCCTGGTCCAGGACGGCGAGAATACGCCGCGTGGCACCCAGCTTTTCACGATGGTGCGCACATCGACGCTCGAACTCACCGGATCGGTGCCGGCCAAGAATGCCGATGAGGTCCGACCCGGCCAGACGGTACGGTTCACGGCAGATGGACGGTCGTTTACCGGACGCGTTGCGCGCGTGAGCCCGACGATCGATCCGGCGTCGCGGTCGGTTGCCGTCTACGTCACCGTGCCCAACCCGCGCGGGCTGCTCAAGGGCAACACGTTCGCAACGGGCGACCTTGTGACCACGACGGTGAACGACGCCCTCACGGTGCCGATCTCCGCCGTTCGCGACAACGTCGACGGTACGCGACGATTCGTATATCGCATTGCCGGCGGCGAGCTCGCGATGGCGTACGTGAAGACCGGCATCACCGACGAGTCGCGCGGGACGGTACAGATCCTCGAGGGGCTCAGCGAGCAGGATCAGGTCGTGGTCGGCTCACCGGGCACGCTCGGACCAGGAATGAAGGTGCAGGTGATCGGCAGTGAAGCCGGCCGCGGCGGGCGCCGCGGCCGGAGCTCCGCGCCCTGACGGGCGCACCTCCCCCAAGGCTCGTCGTCATGTTCCTCTCCGACGTTTCCATCAAGCGTCCGGTATTCGCCACCATGATGATGGTGGCGCTCGTCGTGTTCGGCGTCGTCGGCTACAGTCGCCTCGCCGTGGACGAGTACCCGGACGTCAGCTATCCCGTCATCTCGGTCAGCACGAACTACCCGGGCGCGTCGCCCGAGGTCATGGAGCGCGAAGTGACGCGCCCGATCGAGCAGGCCCTGAACACCGTCGACGGACTCAAGGAGATCACGTCGACGTCGTCCGAGGGATCGTCGAACGTTCGCCTGAACTTCAACCTCGGCGTCGACCCGGTCCGGATGCAGCCGGAAATTTCGGTGAAGGTGGCGCGCATCCGGCGCCAGCTGCCGCGAAACGTCGACGATCCGATCATTCAGCGCTTCGATCCGAACGATTCGCCGATCATGACGATCGCGCTCAGCAGCTCGGCGCGAACCCTGCGCGAGGTGAGCGACCTCGCCGACCAGGTGATCCGGCCGAGGCTCGAGAGCGTGTCCGGTGTGGGTGGCATCAACCTGAACGGCGCGGCCACGCGCCAGGTGCGCGTCGAACTCGATCCCGTCAACATGCGCGCCTACGGCATCACGCCCGACATGGTGATGACGGCCCTGCAGCGCGAAAATCAGGATGTGCCCGCCGGACGCATCGTGAAGGGCGATGGCGAGCGCCTGGTGCGCATCACCGGCCGCCTCACCGACCCGGCGGCCTTCCGCGACATCGTGGTGCTGGTGCGGTCCGGCGCCCCCGTGCGCGTGCGCGACATCGGTCGCGTCGTCGATACGGTGGCCGAGAAACGCTCCGTGTCGCTCCTGCGCGGCGTGCCGAACGTGTCGCTCGACGTCCTCAAGATCTCCGGCGCCAACACGGTCGACGTGGTGGAGCGCGTGAGTGCGGTGGTCGCCGACATCGAACGCACGTTGCCGAACGACCTGAGCCTCACCATCGTGCGCGACAACGCCAAACACATTCGTGAGGCGCTCGCCGATGTCCAGCTCACCGTCGTCCTCGGCGCCGTGCTCACGATCGCCATCATCTACCTGTTCCTGAATTCCTGGCGATCCACGGTGATCACCGGCCTGACGCTGCCGGTCAGCATCATCTCCGCGTTCTTCATCATGTGGGCGTTCAACTTCACGCTGAACACGATGACGCTCATGGCGCTGTCACTGGCCATCGGCCTGCTCATCGACGACGCGATCGTCGTGCGCGAGAACATTGTCCGTCACCTGGCGATGGGCAAGGACCATCACCGCGCCTCGAAGGAAGGAACCGACGAGATTGGACTGGCCGTCCTCTCGACGTCCCTGGCCGTGGTCGCCGTCTTCATTCCCGTCGCGTTCATGGGCGGGATGATCGGCAAGCTGTTCTACCAGTTCGGCGTGACGGTCGCGTTCGCGGTGCTGGTGTCGCTCTTCGTTTCGTTCACGCTCGACCCCATGCTGTCGAGCGTCTGGCACGACCCGGAGGCCGGGGAACATGGCGCCGACGCCCGACGCCACGCCGGCCCGATCCGTCGCGTGGCCCTCGCGTTCGATGACTGGTTCGAGCGTGTCGCCGGACACTACCCGTCGTGGCTGCGCTGGTCGCTCGCGCATCGCCCGCTCGTCGTCAGTGCCGCGGGGCTCTCGATCGTGGGCGCGTTCGTGCTCGCCCGGTTTGTCGGGTTCACATGGATGCCCGACTACGATGCGGGCGAGTTCAACGTCAACGCACGCACCGTGCCCGGCGCGAGCATGCAGTACATGACCGAGCGCACGATGGCCGTCGACACCTACCTCAAGTCGATTCCCGAGGTTGACTACACACAGGTCTCCGTCAACGCGGGCGGCGGCGGACGCGGCGGCGGCGGGAACATTTTCGTCAAGCTCAAGCCGAAGGCGGAGCGGAGCCGCTCACAGTTTGACGTCCAGGCGGAAATCCGTGGGCAGATCAACCGATTCCCGGGCGTCCGCGTGAGCATCAGCGGCAACCAGTCCATCTTTGGTGGCCGCGGCGCGCCGATCCAGATCAACGTCCAGGGCCCCGAGGCTCAGCGCCTCCGGCTCATTGCCGCACAGGTGCTCGACGCCGTCAGCAAAGTCGACGGCATGGGGGTACCCACATCGTCCGACGACGGCGAGATCCCGCAGCTTGACGTTCAGGTCGATCGCCAGCAGGCATGGGCGGCGGGCCTCGGCATCGGTACGATCGCCACCACGCTCCAGCCACTGTTCACCGGCGGGCGGGCAACCACGTGGCAGGATCCCCAGGGATATTCGCACGATGTCGTGGTCATCTACCCGGACTCGCTCCGTGCCACACCCGCCAACGTCGCGGACATCCCGATCTCCGGCAGCGGGATTGACGCGCGTACGGGGCACAACGCCAGCGTTCCGCTCGCCCAGGTCGCGGAGTTCCGCACGGGTGTCGGTCCGCAGACCATCCAGCGACTCCAGCTCGAGCGGCAGGTCCAGATTACGGCGCAGGTGCTGCCCAACGCACCGGTCGGCGACGTCGCCGACCGCGCCCAGGCGGCGATCGACTCGCTGTCGCTGCCGGCCGGATATCGGACGCGGTTCGGCGGCGACGTGCAAAACCTCAACGAAACGAAAGGATATGTCCTCGAGGCGCTTGGCTTGGCCGTCGTCTTCATCTACCTGATCCTGGCCTCGCTGTTCGGTTCGTTCATCCAGCCGCTTTCCATCATGCTGTCGCTGCCCCTGAGCTTCCTGGGTGTCGTGCTCGCCCTGCTCATCACCAAGGGGACGCTCAACGTGATGTCCATGATCGGGATCATCATGCTCATGGGCCTGGTGACCAAGAATGGCATCCTTCTCGTCGATTTCGTGAACCAGCGCCGCGCCGAGGGCGAGACGCGACTGGATGCCATCCTCCAGGCCGGCCGCATCCGCTTGCGCCCCATCATCATGACCACGATGTCAATGATCTTCGGCATGCTGCCGCTGGCATTCGCCCTGGGTGAGGGTGCCGAGCAGCGGGCGCCGATGGCCCGTGCCGTGATCGGCGGCCTTGTCACGTCCACGCTGCTGACACTGTTCGTCGTTCCCGTGGTGTATTCCATGCTGGACGACCTCACGGCCTGGCTCCGGGAACGACGTCAGGCGCGGCATGGAGACAACGCTCACGCCCCCGTTCCGGCCCTCGCCGACGCAGACGTGCGGACCCCGGCTTGACGAATCCCGGGTGCGCGTAGTATTCAGCGGTTGGAATAGGCGGCGCGTTTCTGCACCACAGGGAGGCACCATGATGACCAACGACGCCATGACGAGCGAGCGCGGCTACGACGACGACGGCGAGGATCCGGGATACGCCGGCGGTGGCAGCGCATCCTACGACGAAGACGACGACGAAGACGGTGGCTGGGCCATCAACAAGGACCACAGCGACTCTCTCTGGGACAGCACCGAGGAATCGGGCGACGATGAGGAGGACGCGGCCGAGATTGTCGAGGCCGCCGACGACGACGAGGACGCCGACATCTTCGAGGAAACGGCTCCACGACGACGTGGACGGCGCCCGGCCTCCGCCTCCTTGCTGGCCGGCGACGCGGCCCCGGGCCCGGCGCCCGCCCCAGCGTCCACCACCAAAGCTCCGCCGACAAGGCCGGCACCGGCTGCGGCGGCGCCGACCAGGTCTGCACAGACCAAGCCTGCGCCGGCCAAGCCGGCATCGGCGAAGCCGGCGCCTGCCAAGCCGCCGATGGCACGTGTCGCGCGGAAGACGACGCCAAAGCCGGCAAAGAAGGCCATCGTCGCCAAGAGGAAGGCCGGCCGGCCGACCGCGAAGAAGACCGCGAAGAAGACTGCCAGGAAGGCCGTCGCGAAACCGGCGGCACGCAGGCCCAAGCCGGCTCCGAAGAAGAAGGCGCGCCCGAAGAAGTAGGACGCGGACATTTCGTCCGCGCCTCGCTCATGGCGCCTGAACCGTTTGTCGGCCTGCTCCGGTCCCACGCGCGGCATGCGCCGTGGAACGCGCGGGGCTTGGCAGCACATGCGACGGCACTCGTCGACGCCGCCGGCATCCGGCCGACGAACGCGTCTGCACGTGCCGCACCAACGGCCCGTGCCGTTCGGTTCTACGTTGCCGCCGGTCTGATCGACCACCCGGAGGGTCGCGGCACGGCCGCGACGTATCACTACCGCCACCTGCTGCAACTGCTGGCGGTCAAGATTCGACAGCGCGAAGGGCAAACCCTCGATGGCATCCGCACCGAGATGCATGGGCTTTCGGGCGACGCACTGGAACGTCGGGTCGCCCAGTCCCTTGCACCGGCACTGGGCAGCAGCGCCGACCGGCAGGTGATAGAGGGCACCGACGCACCGGTCGCCTGGCGCCGCATCCTTGTGGCCGACGGTATCGAACTCAGCGTCCGGCAGGACTCCCCGGCCGCGCACGACTCGGCAATCGCGGCGCTGCGTGAGGCCGTACGCGCCGCCATGGGGCGCGAGGACTTGAGGTGATGCCGTGAGCGCGCCGACCGCTGCCGCTCGAACCATCGTGGTAACGGGAGTCGCGCATCGCGGTCAGGTCGGGGAGGCGGTCGCCGAAGCGTTCGCCCGGCAGGGTGACTTGGTGTGCGTCGTCGCGCGTTCGGCGGACGATGCCAACGCCCGTTCCGCCGACCTCGCGGCTCGCGGCCACCGGGCACTCGCGTTCGCGTGTGACCTCGCCGATCCGGCGGCCACGTCGGCGTTGGCGCATGCCGTTGCCTCCGCGACGGGACGGATTGACGCGCTCGTGAACCTCGCGGGCGGGTTCGCCATGAGCGGCCCCGTCGCGGATTCCGATCCGGCGACCGCCGCGCACCTTCACCGCATCAACGTCGACACCGCCCTCCTGGCGACCCGCGCGTTCTTGCCGGCGCTCCGGCAGTCGCAAGGAGCCGTGGTCTATGTGGCGAGTGCCGCGGCGCTGCCCGGCGCACGCGTACGGAACGTGTCGGCCTATGCCATGGCCAAGACGAGCGTGTTGGTGCTCATGCGCGCCGTTGCACAGGAGGAGCGCGCCCACGGCGTACGCGCCAACGCGATCGCACCGGCGGCAATCCGTACAGCTGCAAACGCCGAATCCATGCCGGACGACACGCGGTATGTCGAGCGCGAGGATGTGGCGGCTGCCGTTGTCTGGCTCTGCTCCCCTGAGGCAGCGGCGGTGACCGGTCAGGTTGTGGAACTTTCACCATGACCGACCCGTCTCGCCGGACAGCTGTACGCGGCGTCGTGCTCGATCGTTCGCTCGAACAGATGCCCGTCTTCCGTCTCAGCGACTCGGCGGACGACGGAGCGATCACGTTTGTCCCGGACGACGGTGGCCGGTGGCGCGTGCTGCCGGCGCCGGGAGAGCGGCTGCCCGGTACGTTCGATCAGGACGTCTACATCGAACTGCTTCGGCGACTCCACGAAGCCGGCAACCCCGCCGACGGCACCATCACGTTCACGCTTCATGCGTTCCTGCGTTCCATGGGACGGCGTGTGGACGGCCGTACATACGAGCAGTTGCGATCGGCGCTCAACCGCTTGCTCCGCACGACCCTTGAATCCGATCGTGCATACCACGATGCGACATCCGGATCGCGGTTGTCCGGGAGGTTTTCGATTCTCTCGGCCGTCCAGATCGACCGACGCCGCTTCGTCGAACGCGACCAGCTGGCGCTCTTCCCGACGATGACGAACAACGAGCCGGGCGACGCACGCGTCACCGTCTCGGCGCAAGTCCGTGGCAACATCGCCAAGGGCCACTCCGTGTCACTGTCTGCCGCGCGCTACCTGGCCCTGTCGTCTCCCGTCGCCCGGCGAATCTACCGCCTCCTTGAGGTGGTGCGTCCGCAAACAGACGGCACGTGGCGCGTCGGACTCGAAAGGCTCGCCGACCAACTGCCCCTGATTCAGCGATATCCTTCGCACCTCCAGCGGGTGTTGCAGCCAGCGCACGAGATGCTCGTCGCCGCCGGCGTGCTCCGGTCCGCCACATTCGTCCAGGAAGGACGAACCTGGTTGGTCGAATATGTGCTCAGCCCGCGCACGGCCTGATCATAAGACGTTGACCCACAGCAACTTGCTGAGCCGGGACGGGCGCTGAACTCGCGCGTCGCGAAGGGAACGACTGCTTTGCGCGCGGCGTATTCAAGACATATTCTCCAGACGGCACGTCCGGTGCCGACTTTCATCACAGGAAACGCCCGTGAAACTGCCCCGCGCCCGCACCCTTCTCATCGCGTCCGCCGTTGCCGCCCCGCTCGCCGTTGGCGGCTTCGTCATCCAGGAGCGTCAGGCGCAGAATGGCGTCCGCTTGTTCCAGCAGGTGATCAGCATCGTCAACGATCGCTATGTCGACTCCATGTCGGTCGGCAACCTGTACGAAAAGGCGGCTCGCGGGCTGGTGGCGGAACTCAAGGATCCGTACGCCGAACTCTACACTCCCAAGGACCTCGAGCTGTTCAACCAGAATACCGGCGGCTTCTATGCCGGCGTTGGCATGTCGATCGAGAGTCAGGATGGCGTTATTACGGTCGCGCGTGTGTTCCCCCACACTCCGTCCGAGCGGGCCGGGATCCGGGTGGGCGACAAGATCATCGGCGTTGACACGATGAGCGTCAGGAACTGGAAGACCGACCAGGTGTCCGCGGTGCTCAAGGGTGAGCCGGGAACGCAGGTGTCCGCGAAGTTCCTCCGGCCCGGCGTCACCGAACCCTTCGAGGTGAAGTTCACGCGCGAAGTCATCCGCATTCCGTCGGTGCCGTACGCGATCATGCTCGACGGCAAGGTCGGCTACATACCGCTCCAGAGCTTCAGCGAAACGGCCGCCGCCGAGGTGCGCGAGTCGTTGTCGCGCCTTGTGAAGGAGGGCGCCAAGGGGGTCGTACTCGATTTGCGTGGCAACCCGGGTGGCTTCCTCGAGCAGGCCGACACGCTGGCCAACCTGTTCCTCGCCAAGGGGGAGGAAATCGTCAGCGTTCGCCAGCGCGGGGAACCCACCGTGACGCACGTGACCACGCAGACACCGGTCGCGCCTTCGCTGCCGGTGGTCGTGCTCACGGACGGGCGAACGGCCTCGGCGTCCGAGATCGTGGCGGGTGCGCTGCAGGACCACGACCGGGCTCTCATCCTCGGAACCACGTCGTTCGGCAAGGGCCTCGTTCAGTCCATGTGGCGTCTCGACGGCGGATACGCCATCAAACTGACCACGGCGAAGTGGTACACCCCAAGTGGACGTTCCATCCAGCGCGAACGCAAGCTCACGGACGACGGCCAGCTGATCGAAGTGCACCCCGACTCCCTCGAGACGGATTCCTCCCGCGCCGCGCGCCCGAAGTACAAGTCGGATGCCGGCCGCGTGGTGTACGGTGGCGGCGCGATCACGCCGGACGTCATCGTCAAGTACGACACGATCACGTCGGTCGAACAGCAGCTTGACCGGGCGCTGGCCGTCAAGCCGCAGGAGACGTACCTGGCCCTGTACGACTACGCCTTCGACATGAGCAAGAAGGTGAAGCCGGACTTCGTCGTGACTCCCGAGATGCGCGACGCATTTTTCCAGGCTCTCGTCAAGCGAGGCGTCACCGTGGACCGCAAGCAGTACGACGCCGCGCAGGGTTACGTGGATCGCCTGATCGATGGCCGGATTTCGTCGCTTGCCTTCGGCGACTCCACGGCCAAGCGACGCTTCGTGAAAGACGACGCACAGCTTCGGAAGGCGCTGGATCTCCTCCGCCGCGGATCGAGCACGAAGGACCTGCTGGCCATGGCGGGCGGGGCGCCGGCTCCCGCCAAGCCGGAGCGCCACTAGTGCAACGGTCACATCTGCGCCTCGCGGCGGTCGCCGCGGGGCTCGCGGTCGCGTCGGCGGGCGTTGCCGGCCAGTCCGCCATCGCACGTGCCGCGCGGCCTGGTGAGTCCCACATCGCCAACCTCCGTCAGTTGACCGACGAGGGCACACAGGCCGAAGCGTATTTCAGCCGCGACGGGCAATGGATCACGTTCCAGTCCACGCGCGGCGACCATCCATGCGACCTGCAGTTCGTGATGCGTACGGATGGATCTCAGTTGCATCGCGTCTCGCCGGCCGGCGGAAAAACCACGTGCGGCTGGTTCCTGCCGGACGGCAAGCGCCTCTTCTTCGGATCCACACATGCCACCGGCGCGGCGTGCCCGCCGCGTCCCGATCCGTCGAAGGGCTACGTCTGGGGTCTCGACCCGTTTGACATCTATACGGTCAACACTGATGGCACCGACCTTCGGCGCCTCACCAACTTCGGCGTGTACACCGCCGAGGGAGTCCTCTCGCCAGACGGCAAGCGCATCGTGTTCACGTCGCTCAAGGACGGTGACCTCGACATCTACACGATGAACGTTGACGGCACGGGCATCCGTCGCCTGACCAACGTCGCGGGATACGATGGCGGTCCCTGGTGGTCGCCGGACGGCAAGCAGATCGTCTATCGCGCGTACCACCCGACCGATCCGGCGGAGCTCAGGGACTACCAGGATCTCCTCAAACAGCGCATCGTGCGACCCAGCAAGATGGAGTTGTGGGTGATGAACGCCGACGGCTCCAATCAGCACCAGATTACGCACCTCGGCGGCGCCAACTTCGGCCCCTCATGGACGCCCGACGGCACGCACATCATCTTCTCGTCCAACTACAAGGACCCGCATGGCGGGAACTTCGACCTGTACATCGTCGGACTCGACGGCTCGGGTCTCACGGAAATCACGAACGACGACGGATTTGACGGCTTTCCCATGTTCAGCCCCGACGGCCGCAAGATCGTATGGGGATCGAGCCGTTTCGCCAAGGGCGAACGCGACGTCAACATCTTCATCGCGGACTGGCGACCGTAGCACGATCGCGCGTCCGCCGGGTCCCCCCTCCGGAGGTGTCGCATGACGCCCCTGTACATCCTGCTCGGTCTCGTCGCGGTCATCGCGCTCTTCGTTGCGTCGGCGTCATTCAAGATCGTCGGCCAGGCCGAGGTGATGGTCATCGAGCGGCTGGGGCGATTTCACCGTCTCGCGCGCTCGGGGTTCAACATCCTGATTCCGTTCATCGAACGCCCCAAGGCGCTCGACGTGCGCTATCTCGAGTCCGACGTGAGCGGCAACCGACGGATCGCGGCCACCACCACGACACGCATTGATCTTCGCGAACAGGTGCTCAACTTCCCGAGCCAGCCGGTCATCACCAAGGACAATGTCACCATCGACATCGATGCGGTCCTGTACTACCGGGTGGCCGACCCGCAGAAGGCGACGTATGCCGTGCAGAACCTTCCGTATGCGCTCGAGACGCTGACGCGCACGACGCTGCGCAATATCGTCGGCGAAATGGAACTCGACGCCACGCTCGTAAGCCGCGACCAGATCAACAAACGGATGCGCGAGGTGATCGAAGAGGCGTCGATCGGCTGGGGCGTTGACGTGACGCGCGTTGAGCTGCAGGCCATCGAACCGCCGCGCGACATCCAGCAGTCGATGGAACTCCAGATGCGCGCCGAGCGCGAGCGCCGCGCCGCCGTCACGAACGCCGAGGCAACCAAGCGCGCGGCAATCCTCGAAGCCGAAGGGCAGCGCGAAGCGCAGATTCGCAAGGCCGAGGGTGAAAAGGAAGCGGCGATCCTCCGGGCGCAGGGCGCGGCCGAGGCTCGGCTCGCAATGGCGAACGCCGAGTCCGAAGCGATCAAGCAGATCACTGCTTCGCTTCCGCCGGGAGAGGCGGCAATGTACCTGCTCGGCCTCAAGTACATCGAGGCGCTGCCGTCGCTCACCGCCGGCAAGGGATCGACGGTGTTTCTCCCGGTCGAAGCGTCAGGGGTTATGGGTGCGATCGGCGCGCTGAAGGAGGTGCTCAAGGCCACCGGAGGCACGCCGGACGCGGGCGCCGGCCGGACCGGCGCGCTGCCTCTGCCGCCGGGCACGCAGAACTGACTCCCGTGCCCACGCGCGCCATCATCTCGCAGGAGCGCGCGGAGCGCATCGCCAAAGCGCATGCGTGCGAGCATTGTGGTGAGTACTCGTACAAGAAGCTCGCGGTGAAGGCGCCCACCGCGATGCAGCGCCGGGAGCTCAAGGAGGCATGGCACGCCGTCAAGGTGTGCGGCGTGTGTGGCCTTGAGCAGGAAATGGGCATCGCCGCGGACGGCGAAATTATCTACGTGGGCTGACGGCCCCGACATGGCCGTCCACGACTCGGATGCGCCTGCCCGCTGGCGTATGCTCGCCCTGCTCGCCTGCGCCGAGCTCCTTGGCATGTCGCTCTGGTTCGCGGGGAGCGCCGCTGCCCCGCTCCTCCGCACGCAGTGGGCGCTGAGCGATGCACAGGTCGCGTGGCTGACGACGTCCGTCCAGCTGGGATTCGTCGCCGGCACTGCGCTGTCCGCCGCCCTGAACCTTGCCGACATCGTCCCCGCAGGACGGTTCTTCTCGTCGTGCGCCCTCCTCGGGGCAGCGGCCAACGCCGGCCTGGTGTTTGCGCCGTCGCTCGCGTCCGCCGTGGCGTCCCGATTCCTGTCGGGAGCCTTCCTGGCCGGTGTATACCCGCCGGCAATGAAGATGGCGGCGACATGGTTTCGCGAACGACGCGGCCTGGCGGTCGGTACGGTCGTCGGCGCACTCACGGTGGGCAAGGCGGGACCATATCTGATCACGGCTCTGCCCGGTGCAGACGTCCGGCTGATCACGGTGCTCTCCAGCGGTAGTGCCGTGGCCGCCGCCGTGCTCGTGACGTTGGGATATCGCGACGGGCCCTTTGCCTTCGGCGCCCGCCCGTTCTCGTGGGCGCGCGTGGGTGACGTCGTCCGCTCGCGCCCCTGGCGGCTCGCGCTCGGCGGATATCTCGGCCACATGGCGGAACTGTATTCGTACTGGACGTGGATCCCGGCATTTGTCGCCGCAAGCGCGGCATCCGACCGGCACGCACTGACGGCGCCCGCCTCGCCGATGGTTCACGTGCTCTCGTTCGCCGTCATCGCCGTGGGGGGCGCCGGGTGCGTGTGGGGCGGGCTCGTCGCCGATCGCATCGGCCGCCCCGCGCTGGTGGTGCGGGCGCTCGCCGTGAGCGCGACCTGCTGCACGATCATCGGCCTCCTGTTCGGACGGTCCCTCTGGATGCTGGCGCCCGTCGCGCTGGTGTGGGGCTTCTTCATCATCGCCGACAGCGCCCAGTTCAGTGTGCTCGTCACCGAGAGTGTCGAGAGCCACGCCGTCGGCACGGCGATCACGCTGCAGGTGTCGCTCGGATTCCTGCTCACAACCGTCACCATCCAGCTCGTGCCGCCCGTGGTGCGCACGTTCGGCTGGCCGTGGGTGTTCGTCCTCCTCGCAGTCGGCCCCTTGCTCGGCATAGTCGCCATTCGTCGTCTCGTCCGCCGCGATGGAGCGGATAGCCCGTCGGGGGGCGGTCGCTGGGCTAAATTCAGCGGATGACCGTCATCAAGCAGGACGACTTCGTCCAGTCGATTCAGGACGCGCTCCAGCATATCTCATACTTCCATCCGCTCGACTACATCCGGGCGCTTGGCGAAGCGTACGAGAAGGAGCAGTCCCCTGCCGCAAAGGACGCGATCGCTCAGATCCTGACGAACTCGCGCATGTGCGCGGAGGGACATCGGCCGATCTGCCAGGACACCGGCATTGTTGTCGTTTTCCTCAGGGTCGGGATGGACGTTCGATGGGACGCGCGCATGCCCGTCACCGACATGGTGAACGAAGGCGTGCGTCGCGCCTATCTCCAGCCGGACAACGTCCTCCGTGCATCCATCGTGTCGGATCCGGCGTTCGGACGAAAGAATACGAGAGACAACACGCCGGCCGTCATCCACTACGAGATCGTTCCGGGCGACATGGTGGAGGTGAGACTCGCCGCCAAGGGAGGTGGCTCCGAGAACAAGTCCAAGTTCGTCATGCTCAACCCGAGCGACTCGATCGTGGATTGGGTGGTGAAGACCGTCCCGACGATGGGCGCCGGCTGGTGCCCGCCAGGCATGCTCGGCATCGGCATTGGCGGCAGTGCGGAGAAGGCGATGCTCCTGGCCAAGGAGTCGCTGATGGATCACATCGATATGACGCAGCTGAAGGCCCGCGGCCCGAAGACCCGGATCGAGGAGCTGCGCATCGAGTTGTACGAGAAGGTCAATGCCCTCGGCATCGGGGCGCAGGGACTCGGTGGGCTGTCAACCGTCCTCGATGTGAAGATCCTCGACTTTCCCACCCACGCCGCGTCCAAGCCGGTCGCAATGATTCCCAACTGCGCCGCCACGCGTCATGCGCATTTCGTGCTCGATGGCAGCGGTGTTGCCACGCTGCCAACACCGACTCTTGATGCGTGGCCGGCCGTTACCTGGCAGCCGGACCGCAACGCACGGCACGTCAACCTCGACACACTCACGGCGGCCGAGGTGGCAACGTGGAAGGCCGGTGACCGTCTGCTGCTTTCGGGCCGTCTGCTGACGGGTCGCGACGCGGCCCACAAGCGCCTCGCAGACCTCCTGACCAGCGGCGCGGAACTGCCGGCGGGCGTCGACTTCGCGAACCGCGTGATCTATTACGTCGGGCCCGTCGATCCCGTGCGCGACGAGGTCGTCGGTCCCGCCGGACCGACGACTGCCACCCGCATGGACAAGTTCACCGAGGTGATGCTCGCGAGAACCGGGCTCCTTGCCATGATCGGCAAGGCGGAGCGTGGTCCGATCGGCCTGGAGGCAATTCGGAAGCACCGCGCCGCGTACCTCATGGCGGTCGGCGGCGCTGCCTATCTGGTTTCCAAAGCCATCAGGGCATCTCGGTGCATCGCCTTCGAAGACCTCGGCATGGAGGCCATCTACGAATTCACGGTCTCGGATATGCCGGTAACGGTGGCGGTCGATTCAACCGGGTTGAATGTGCATGAGACCGGACCTGCCGAATGGAAGGAGCGGATTCGGTCGCTGCCCGTGTTGACTTGACACGACTGCATAAGTGACTTCGCCATAGCAAGTTACCGATTCGACGGCGATGTTCTTGGGGCGAAAAACTATCTCAGGACTTAGAATTTCTACCGGGACTGATTATCTTTGGCCTTGACGTTGGCAAGGCTGGTGCCGTGAAAGGCGACGGTGCCGTAAATGCTTTCCCGGAGTGTAGATGCGTAAGCCCCGTCCGGCCTCGTATAACCCCGCTCAGGCCCTGAACCTCATCGCAAACGACCGCAACGGAACGCCGCTCTCCTGTCCGTCGTGTTCGGGCGAGATTGAACGCGATCCACTCGAGATCCCGCCACCCCCGCGCTCGCAGGTGACGCTCAAGTGCACGAGCTGCGGACGCTTCGCCAAGTACATCGCCGGCGCAGCCTAGACCACGCTCCCCGTGCGCAGGGAACCGACCGGCCGCCGGTCGGTACGAATTCGGAACCATCCCCCTCCCGACCCCGTGCTCGTGGTTGGCCGGGGCATTCCAATGCCTGCGCAAGAGGATCAGTTCCATGTCACGCATCACCGGCACTGTAAAGTGGTTCAACGACGCGAAAGGTTTTGGTTTCATCCAGCGCGAAGGCGGCGCGGACGTGTTTGTCCACTTCAGTGCCATCACGGGGTCCGGCTTCAAGTCCCTCGCTGAGGGCGACAAGGTTGAGTTCGAGATCGTGCAGGGACAGAAGGGCCCGCAGGCGTCCGAGGTCACAAAGGTCGCCTGACAGGGGACCGGCAGGCGAGACAAACCCCCGACGCCTGTTGCAGGCGCCGGGGGTTTCGTTCTTTCCTTCACGGGGAGCACGGTCAGTACGCGATCGTTCCCTTCCGGCTCGTATCGACAGCGTCGCCTGCACCCGACTTGAACAGAAACGCCTCCATGTTGCGCGTGAGGAACTGGCGCGCCTGAGGATCCATGACGTTCAATCCGTAGTGATTGATCAGCATCGTCTGCTGTTTGAGCCAGTCTCCCCAGCAGTCCTGGCATGTGTGTTGGACGATGCGAGCACCCACGGCACCGGGAAACGGCGCCCGCTCGAACCCCGCCTTCGTTGCCCCGCAACGGGCGCACGGAATAGTCGGCATGTGGTCAATTTAACGCCACGAGGCGCATGGCCGCTCGGCCATGGCTACGCCAACCTCGTGTTGAGCCACTCGGCGATGTTCCGTTCGACACGTTCATGGCCGTAGTCGACGGTGATGACGTGACCGGCCCCGGACACCCATTGCAGCGATTTGTCGGGCGAGCCGATGCGTTCAAACGCCTTGACGGCCGAACGTTGTGGAATTCTGTTGTCTTCGCGCGACTGGACGATCAGGACCGGCTGGTGGACGCGCGGAAGATCGACGAAGGCGCGATGTGCAACCGCGCTGAGTTGGCGCAGCAAGCGCGGCGTCGACACACGATATGCGATCATGGCATCGGCGGCCACGGGGTCGTGCACAGATCGCTTGCCACCGCCCGACAGGTACCGTGCACCGATGGCCGCCACGGGACCAATCGCGAACAGCAGGCGGAGCGGCAACGAGAGGTGAACGTACGGGGCAATCCCCACGACCGCCGCTACCTCCGGGTTTTCCGCGGCCAGCGTAAGCGCCAGCGCGCCACCCATCGACAGCCCGCAAACCGCCACCTGGCTGTGGCGCTCGCGAAGGACACGGAATTCGTCCCGGGCCGCGTCCGTCCACTGTCGCGCACCGGAACGCGCGAATTCCTGGAGCGTGCGCGCATGCCCCGGCAGCGCCGGAACACAAACGGTCCATCCCGCCTCGTGTAACGTGCCAGCCAGATGCGCGACGGACTGCGGCGAGTCGTTGAAACCGTGCAGGACGAGCACGGCACCCGGGCGCGTGCCTCGCACGAGGATGGGTTCGGCCCCGATGATGATGCCACCTCGATTGCGCGGATGCGCCGCTTCGAACCGGCGCTCCGTGCGGCCGGCAATCAGCAAACGGATCGGCCACCACATTGCGAGCAGGACGCCGAGTGCGCCGGCTAGCGCGACCGCTCGTGACCAGTCTGGCGCGCTCGCAACCATGGCCTCGCCCTATTTTGCCGCGAATCCGTGTGCCAGCTGTCCGGCGCGCCCGTCGAACTCGAGCGTGGTCTTGTATCGCTCGAAACGACCGTCACCGGCCGCCACCTTCGCCTTTTGTCGCAACGCGTCCATCTCGCCGGCATGGTACGGCTGGAACGTGGCGGCGACCTTCACGTCCTTTCGCAATACGCCTGGGTCGCTCATTCCGCAGATGACCGTGCTCGTCGGCAGCGACAGGCAATAGCGGAGCGATTCTTCCGGCTTGAGCACGCGCGAACCCGCAATTGCTCCGCCGGCCATGGGCTTGATCCCGATCACATTCGCGCCACGGCGAATCACTTCCGGCAACACCTGTTTCTCGAACGACCGGAAGGTGGCGTCGAACGGATTGAGCGGCATCGCAACGGCGTCCCACGCAAAGCCGCGCGTCAGCAGCTTCAGGTGGATGTGCGGCGACTTGTGGCCGCCGAAAGCGATCGACCGTACGCGACCCTGGTCACGCGCCTCCTCGGCCGCATCCAGGCCTCCATGATCGTACATCCAGTCCGGATCATTGTCGTAGATGATCTCGTGAAAGCACCAGACGTCGAACATCTCCGTGCGAATCCGCTTGAGCGACTCCTCGAATTGCTGCATCGAGGTCTTGTAGTCCCTCAGGGGCGCGCTGCATTGCCAGATGAGCTTCACGCGCTCCCGGTATCCATCGCGCAGAGCGAGCCCGAGCCAGCGTTCCATGCGTCCCTCGCCGTACGATGGTCCGGCCTCGATCACGGTGACGCCGTGGTCGATCGCTTCACGCACGATCCGCAGGGCGGTGCGCTGTCCGGCTTGCGCCAGCCGCCGCGTGCCAAGCGCGAGAATCGACGTGTGAAGGCCGCCCCGTCCCAGCGGGCGTTGTTCCATGACTGAAGGTGATCGCATGGGCATTCTCGGTTGGTTCAGGCCTCCTCGTATGCGCGGCGCGCCGCGGAGACGAGGAACTTCAGTCGGCTGATGCGGTCGGGTTCGTCAGACGCAATGCAGCGGGTCAGGATCGTGAACTGCCGCAACATCTCGTCAGCGACGAAGCGGTCCTCCATTCGCACGCCAAGCTGCTCCAGCGAGTATTCGGCCAGCTGCCGGAGTTCGCGCCGTGTTTCATCGTCCAGCACGTTGAGTCCGGCTGGCGCGGCGGGAGTCACCGGAAGCGGCTGCGGCCCGCGGGACCGCGGTCCAGATTCGAACAACGCGCGAATCGGAGCCAGCGTCACCCGCAGGGCCCCGGGGTTGTGCTCGGCCACGGCGGCGATGACGCCTTCGCGCCTGAGCCTCGCAAGCAGGGGACGAATGGCGGCGCGAATCGCGCCGACTCCGCTGGGGCTGCCAGCCCCGCGGCCGGTGACCACAAGCACTTCACCGGCCTTCGCCATTTGACGATCCCGCAGCCACGGCTCAGCGCGCCGCATCGCCTCGGCCGCCGTTGGAAGGCCGGCGCGAAGATCCAGAATTCGCGCGGGGCCGAATCGTGCGGAGTCGAGCGCCCTGCTCAGGGCGTGCGGTCGAATACGCGCCACGATCACCGGTGGCATGCGCCGCGCGCGACGCGATTCGATTGGGTGATCCACGGGGACGACACCCGAAGACACCGGAAGCGCCCACCCTTGCTCGGCATTCGGTCGACCGGTCCGGAACGGAGTCGGCCGTACGATGCTCTGCGGGCAGCGACAACCGCTAGAGGCTTGAAACAGCGATGTCCGGCCGGTCCGCCACGCATGCCCGAAGAAAACCGGAAACCAGCGCCCCGACAGCCCGCCCTCGGAGCGTGTGGCGTGTACCTCAGCCAATAGCGTGCTTCAGGATCTCCAGCCCTCGCGTCACGTCGCTTCGTGAGATAACGAGCGGCGGGAGGAGTCGAATCGTGTGTTCGCCAGCCGAGCACACGAGCAGACCGTGCTCCAAGGCCCGGCCAACGATGTCCTTTGCGGGCTCCACGACGTCAATGCCCCACATGAGTCCCATGCCGCGAACCGCTCGAATCTTCGCGTTGTCGCGCTGCATGCCGTACAGCGCCGCGGAGATCTCGGCCCCGCGCTGTCGTACGTTTGCGAGCAGTTCGGGGGCGGAGATCCGGTCGAGGATGTGCAATGCGACGCTCGACACGAACGGACCGCCGCCAAAGGTTGTCCCGTGGTCACCCGGCTGCATGACATGCGCCACGCGTCCGGTGGTGAGGATCGCGCCCATCGGAAGCCCGCCAGCCATCGGCTTCGCGACCGTCAGAATGTCCGGCTTGATGCCGAAGTGCTCGTAGGCCCAGAATGCGCCAGTCCTCCCATAGCCGCACTGGATCTCGTCGAGAATCAGGAGAATGTTCCGCTCTTCGGTGAGCGCGCGCAGTTCACGCAGGAACTCGGATTCCAGCACGCGCACACCCCCCTCGCCCTGGATCGGCTCCGCAATGACGGCGGCCACCAATTCGGGGTCGAGCGCGCCACGCAGGTCGTCGAGATCACGCTCGCAAATCGAGATGCCGCCGGCGAGCGGACGAAACGGCGCCCGGTACTGGGGTCGGTCCGTCGCCGCGAGCGTCCCCATCAGCCTGCCGTGAAAGCCGCCCCGAAGCGAGATGATCTCGTGCTTCGACGGTCCACCCACCGCACGTCCCCAGCGCCGCGCAATCTTGAACGCACCTTCGTTTGCTTCCGCGCCGGAGTTGCAGAAGAAGACCCGTTCCGCAAAGCTGATTTCGACGAGGCGCTCGGCCAGTCGCTCGCCCGGCCGCGTGCGGTACAGGTTCGACACGTGAATCAGGGACGCATCGACCGCCTCGTGCATCGCGCGCTCAAGGCCTGCGTCGCCGTATCCGAGGGCGTTGACCGCAATGCCCGCGACGAAGTCGAGGTATGCCTTGCCTTCGGCGTCGTACAGTTCGACGCCCTTGCCGCGCACCAACTCGATCGGCGGGCGACGGTAGACTCCGAGCAGGGCGTCGGTGGAGCTGGAAAGAGTGGCAGTCATTCAGATGCCCGTCCGCGGACCGTTGAGGAAACGTTCGTGATGCGCGTACCTGCGTTCATGTCACTGATGCCTGCGATGCCCGCGATGCGCACGTTTGCCACTCCACCGAGCACGGCCGCGGCAGCGGCGTCGAGCTTCGCGGTCATGCCTCCGGTCGCCACACCACGGGCCACCAACGCCCGCGCGCCGTCGAGGTCCAGCGACGCGATCGTGGCGCTTCCATCCAGCACGCCGGGCACATCGGCGACGAGTACCAGGTCGTCGGCACCAATCGCCACGGCGAGCGCCGCCGCGGCATCATCCCCGTTGACGTTAAGCCCGCCACCTGCCGGATCGTTCGCGTCACGCGCCAGGGGTGACACCACGGGTACGAAGCCGGCGGATAGCAGGACGTCCACGAGCGTGCCGTCGACGGACACTGCGCCCCCGACACGCCCCATGCGCGCGTCGGTGACCTGCGCGCGGAAAAGGCCGCCGTCTTCGCCCGACACGCCTACCGCCCGGACGCCTGCCGAGATGAGTTGAGCCACCAGACGCTTGTTGGTCGCGCCCGACAAGACCATGCGAACAACGGTCAGGTCCGCCTCGCTCGTCACGCGACGTCCGCCAAGAAACTGCGGCTCGAGCCCGAGTCGTCGCTGAAGGGCGGACACCTCGTCTCCCCCGCCATGGACGACGCACAATGCCGATCCTCCCCGCACGGCGAAGGCAATGACCTCGGGCAGTGCGGCATCCGTTTGCGCCCGCCCGCCGATCTTGATCACACGCTTCATCGAGGCTAGGCCGGGAGCCCCAGGCTTTCATCGAGCCCGAGCATCAGATTGGCGTTTTGTACGGCCTGACCAGCGGCGCCCTTGACCAGGTTGTCGATCGCGGAGAATACGAGGAGCGTCGGTTTCCGGATATGCGCCACCGACGTCGCCCAGATGCGCACCACGTTGCGGCCGATGACGTGGCGCAGCTCGGGCGGTCGATCGACAAGTTCGATGAAGCGCTCGGCACCGAAACGCCGGCGCCACGGTCCCATCGCGTCATCAATCGGCGCCGTGAGTGGAACGGTCATCGTCGCGAGTATTCCGCGCGCCGTCGGCAGCAAGTGCGGCGTGAAGAGAAGGTCTACGTTTGCGCCAAGTTCGCCGCATAACGCTCGCATTTCGTTCACGTGCCGATGGGTGTTGCCGACGCCATAGGCTCGGAAGTTTTCCGTGACCTCGCCGAACAGCAGGTCCAGCCTTGGCGTCAGGCCGGCGCCAGTAACGCCGCTCGCCGCACTGATCGAAACCGTCGCGCCCTCGGCGACGACCCCTTCCTCGAGGAGTGGGAGCAGCCCGAGCAGTGTTGCCGTAGGGTAACATCCGGGGTTCGCCACCACTTGGGCTCCGCGTACCTGCTCGCGACGCAGCTCCGTGAGTCCGTACGGCACGCCCTCCGACGCACCGTTGCCAATGCGCAGGTCATTGGACAGGTCAACGACCTTTGCCCCCGCGTCCCGCGCACGCGCAACCCAGTCCTTCGACGCGCCATGCGGTAGCGAGCTGAACACCAGTCGTGCGTCCGCCAGCGTCGCACGTTCAGTCTCGATGAATTCGACGCGCTTGCCACCTGCGAGCTCGGCGGCCGTTCCAGCCTGAGCATTTGCCGTCGCGAATGCGAGTTCGAGATGTGGATGCGCCATCACCAGCGCGCACAATTCTCGTCCGGCGTAGCCACTCGCGCCGAGCACGCCCACCGGAATTTTATGCATGCAATAATGCATATATTTCCTGCATACAGTTGTCAACTGGCGTAACTTTCGGCCAACAATTCTCGGCCCAACTCACACAATCCCATGTCTCCGACCAAACAGGAGCGCCAACACGCCATTCGCGAGATCGTCGCGTCGCGTGCCGTGTCGAGCCAGGAAGAATTGCGACGCCTGCTTGCCGAGCGTGGATGGGAGGTCACGCAGTCGACGCTGTCGCGCGACATGCACGACCTTCGGCTTGCGCGCGTCGCGACGCCATCGGGCGTGCGATACACGACGGCGGACGCGCCGCCCATGGGAGAGGAGCGAACCACCCTCGCGACCATATTCCCGCAGTTCTTCTCCCGCCTGGACTCCATGCGCGAGTTCGTCGTCGTGCGCACGAAGACCGCCGGCGCGCAGCCGATAGCCGAAGCCATCGACGCAGAGGACAATCCGGACATCCTTGGCACGATCGCTGGCGAGAACACCATTCTGATCATTTGCCGCTCAGAGGCCGCCCGCGACCGCGTAGCGCGACGGCTGGTCGGCTTCGCTCGACGCCAAGCGTAGCTTGATGACGCATAAATATGATGCTATCATGCATCTGTTTCACCGTTTGCACCATTCATTCATGTAGCGGGGCTCAGGCAAATGCGCACGATTGCACTGGCATACTCTGGCGGACTCGACACCTCGATCATCGTTCCGTGGCTTCGCGAGCATTACGACGCGCGGGTCGTGTGCGTCGCGGCCGATATCGGCCAGGGCGATGAGCTTGACGGCGTACGGCAAAAGGCGATCGCGTCCGGTGCTTCCGAGTGCTATGTCGAGGATTTGCGCGGGGAGTACGTTCGCGACTTCATCTTTCCCACCCTGCGCGCCGGCGCGATCTACAACCGCAAGTACCTGCTCGGCACCGCGATGGCCCGTCCGCTCATTGCCCGGAAGCAGGTCGAGGTGGCCCGCGCGGTCGGTGCCGATGCCCTTGCGCATGGCTGCACTGGCAAGGGAAACGACCAGGTGCGTTTTGAGCTCACATACATGGCGTTCGCTCCGGATCTGCCGGTTATCGCACCGTGGCGAGTTTGGGACCTCCGGTCCCGCGAAGATTGCCTGGCGTATGCAGCGGCCCACAACGTTCCCGTTGCGGCCACGACGACCAAGATCTATTCACGTGACCGGAACATCTGGCATATCTCGCACGAAGGAGGCGTTCTCGAGGATCCGGACAGCGTTCCGCCGAAGGATCTCTTCATGCTGACGGTCGATCCGGCCGATTCGCCGTCCACGCCTGAAGACGTCACCATCGGCTTTGACCGCGGCACGCCCGTGTCGGTCAACGGACACGCGCTTGACCCGGTTGCCCTGCTCGCGAAACTCAACGAGGTTGGCGGCCGTCACGGTATCGGTCGAGCCGACATTGTGGAGGACCGGCTCGTCGGGATGAAATCGCGTGGCGTCTACGAGACTCCTGGCGGCACTCTGCTTTATACTGCCCACAGTGAGCTGGAGATGCTCGTCCTCGATCGCCGCACACTTGCCGCAAAGGACCTGATCGCGCCGCGCTACGCCGACCTGGTGTACGAGGGACGCTGGTGGACGACGGAGCGCGAGGCGTACGACGCCTTCGTGCAGGCAACGCAAACGCGGGTCTCGGGCTCAGTCACGCTGCGACTCTGCAGAGGCATGGTCACCATTGCCGGACGCAAGAGCGATCAGGCCCTGTATGATGAGCGGTTCGTCACGTTCGGCGAGGATGACGTCTACGAACAGAGCGACGCCGCTGGCTTCATCCGCCTGTTTGGCCTCGCGAACCGCGTGCGCGCGCTCAAGGATCTCGAGGCGGCTGGCGACGCGAAGGCGGAAGCCGCCGGACACAAGAGCGAACCGCCGCGGCCGAGCCAGCTGAGCAGTGTCTGAACGCCGAACGCAACGCAAGGGACCTCGCGGCTCGAGCGTGGCGAAGCCGGTGGCCGCGCCACACCAGCTCTGGGGCGGCCGGTTCGCGGGCGGGCAACACCCCGCCCTGCAGGAAGTGAATCGCTCGATTGATACCGACTATCGGCTGTGGCCGTTTGACATCCAGCTCTCGAAGGCTTGGGCAAGCAGCCTCGTCGGGGTGCGGGTGCTGAGCAGTCGTGAAGCTGCGCGAATCCGGCGTGGCCTGAGTCGTGTGGAACGAAAGATTGCCGTGGGCGTAAAGCCGCTGCCGACCGATGAGGACGTTCACACGTTGATCGATCGCCTGCTCCACGAAGAGGTCGGGACGGTCGCCTCGCGCCTTCATACGGGCCGCAGCCGCAATGATCAGGTAGCGACCGCGTCGCGCCTCTATGTCATGCACGCTCTCCGTGCAGTGGAGGCACAGGTCATGCGACTGCAGCGGGCGTGCCTGGCACGGGCAGAGTCACTGGTTGACGCCGTCATGCCGGCGTACACGCATCTGCAGCGGGCCCAACCGGTGAGCGCTGCGCATTGGATCCTCGCGCACTTCTGGGCGTTCAATCGCGACCGGGATCGTTTGGCTGCGGCGCGTGCGTCGGCCGGAACGCTGCCGCTTGGGAGCGGTGCTGTTGCCGGATCAGCCTTTCGGATCAACCGATCGAGACTCGCGCGAGAGCTTGGATTTCATTCGGTTTCACAGAACAGCATCGATGCGGTCGGAGACCGCGACTTCATGGTCGAGGCGCTTGCGGCGTTGGCACTGCTGACAACTCACCTCTCCAGGCTCGCCGAAGACTTCATCCTGTTTGGATCGAGCGAGTTCGGGTTTGTCCGGTTCGGCGACGCGTTCAGTACCGGCAGTTCAATGATGCCGCAGAAACGAAACCCCGATGCCCTCGAACTGGCCCGCTCTTCTCCCGCACGGGTCGGTGGCCACCTCGTTACGCTACTTGCGATGCTCAAGGGCACGCCAAGTGGATACAACAAGGATTTTCAGGAAGACAAGCGTGCCGTGTTCGATGCGTTCGACGCAGTCGCTTTGCTCCTGCCGGCTGTTTCCGGTACGATCGGCACGCTCAGGTTCGACCGCGCTCGCATGCGCTCCGCGGTGTCCTGCGGGATGATGGCAACGGATTTGGCCGACTTCTTGGTCCGGCGGGGTGTGACGTTCCGGAGGGCCCACGCGGCTGTTGGCGCACTGATTCGGCGGGCCGAGCAGGAAGGAGTGGAACTTGATGCGCTGCCTGCCGTGGCATTCCGTGAGGCGCACGAGCTGTTGACGCCGGATTCGCGGCAAGTACTTGACCCTGTCAAATCGATCAGCAACCGCAATGTCGCTGGCGGAACCGGCCCGTTGGCCTTGCGCGCCCAGCTCGCGATGGCAAGGCGTGAGCTTAGATAGCTGTGTGCATATGTTTATAGAATGCCCGTAACTTCCAGTTAGTTATCGTGATATAAATTATCCTTCTACTGGAGGATAATTATGTACAGTTCGGATACCTGTGCGACGGCACTCGGCATTAGTCAAAAAGCGTTCGACAACTTCGTCGCCCGCGGAGCCAAGAGCTTACTGCCGCCTGGTCGCCAAGGCAGGTCACGCCAGATCGATGGCAAGTCACTTGAGATACTTACGCTCGCCATGTTGCTGTGTCGCGACTTGCAGATGCCGTCAGTCAGGGCCGTGGAGTTTGCCGAGCGCATCGTCCGGAGTCCCGAAGGCGTACCGGTTGGAACGCTCGGCGTCCTGCGATTCGACGTTGAGAAGCTTCGTTCGGTTCTTCAGGCGGCAGTCGCGGATGCCATCGACGGCAACGGTCCCCGAAGGCGCGGACGCCCGCAAGCCGCCTCGATGAAAAACGGGGCGCCCCTCGTTGGGGCGCCCCGCTCTGTTCAGCGTGGTGAAATCGGGATCAGGATGCCGCGGCGGTCTTCGTAACGTTCTCCGCAGCCGGACCCTTCTGACCCTGCACGATGTCGAACTCGACCACGTCGCCCTCGGCGAGCGACTTGAAGCCGGTTCCCTGAATCGCGCTGTAGTGCACGAAGCAGTCCTTCGTTCCGTTGTCAGGGGTGATGAAACCAAAACCCTTCGCATCGTTGAACCACTTCACCTTGCCGGTCGTACGCATTCCTGCTCCTGTGTGGTGATTGTCGCCGGGAGCGGAACGCGCCGGACCCTGCAGGACAATCTGTTTCGCGCGGGTGTCATGCCCCCCGCCTTAGGCTGACTACGACAAAGAGGGCCTGAACATCCAGGCCCCCCTGGTGCCGCATCGCCGTCGAAGCTACGGCTTCCCGGTCCGTTCGGCAAGAGGCGGCGGCCCCTGAGAGCCAACCTTCGTAACCCGCGTTGCGAAATGGGCAGTTTCGCCGAAACAGCTGGACGGCACCCCGCGGTGCTCTTCGTACCAGAGTGTCACCTGTTGGCCCTCCAGGCCAGTGATGGACTGAGCCAGAGAGTCCGTCCGTACGGTGAACGGGAAAATGACAGGCGCTACGCCCGGTTGCGTGGTCATTGCCAACTCGCCCTCCCACGTCTTGCACACCCATCCGTTCCGGCTGAGTTTCTGCACGTACCCCGTCCTGGTGCCCTCGGAATAGCTGTAGCTGAGCGCAACACCCGCCCAGACCGTGAACACGAAGGCTGGTACCAGCACGATCGTCCCCAGGGTCGTCACCAGCCAGTGGCGCCGAAGGAGGCCGCGCGGAGTTGTCGTCTGCCCGGTCGTTGAAGGGGCGGAAGCGGTCTCGGGGGGAGTCGGCTCAGCTGCCATCGATTTCCCTGTTGGATTTGGATTCGCCCCAAGATGGCTGGCGCAGGCGATAACTTCCACGGAGCGCTCGACCGCCTATCCTCCAGCCGCCTGTGATCTTCAAGCCCCGCCGCCAGACTGTTACTACTTTCGTTGGCAATGTGCCAATCGGCTCGTCGGCGCCGATCGTGGTGCAGTCGATGACGAACACCGACACGGCCGATCCCATATCCACGGCAGACCAGGTCGTGGCGTTGGCGAAAGCCGGCTCCCAGATAGTCCGCATCACCGTCAACAACGACCGTGCCGCGCAGGCGGTTCCGGAAATCGTGGCGCGGTGTGCCGACGCCGGCGTGACCGTCCCCATCGTCGGCGATTTTCACTACAACGGCCACCAGTTACTCGCAGAGTATCCCGCGTGCGCGGCAGCGCTTGCCAAGTTTCGCATCAACCCCGGCAATGTCGGGGCAAAGCGCCGCGACGAGAACTTCCGAACCATCGTCCGCATTGCCGTGGATGCGGGCAAGCCGGTGCGCATTGGCGTTAACTGGGGGTCGCTCGATCAGGACCTGCTGACGACCATGATGGACGAGAATGCATCGCTCCCCGAACCGCGCGATGCCAACGACGTCTACATGGAGGCCATGATCGAGAGCGCGCTCCGGTCGGCTGTGCTCGCCGAAGAAACCGGCCTGCCTCACGATCGGATCGTCATTTCCGCCAAGATCTCCCAGGTCCAGCCATTGCTCGACTGCTACCGTCGGCTCGGCTCGCGATGCGATTATCCGCTCCACTTGGGGCTGACGGAGGCAGGGATTGGCATGAAAGGCATCGTCGCCACCACCGCCGCCCTGTCTCTCATTCTGGCCGAGGGCATCGGGGACACGATCCGCGTGTCGCTCACACCCCGTCCCGGTGGCGATCGAACCGAAGAAGTGTACGTGGCGCAGCAGGTCCTGCAGTCACTGGGTCTCCGGAGCTTCGCCC
Organism: uncultured Gemmatimonas sp.; assembly: GCA_964556915.1. Classification (GTDB taxonomy): domain Bacteria; phylum Gemmatimonadota; class Gemmatimonadetes; order Gemmatimonadales; family Gemmatimonadaceae; genus Fen-1231. Next base: position 86,482 of record CAZKYG010000100.1, on the reverse strand, counting down.
CCCAGGTCAGCGCGTGTCCCGGCTGCGGCCGGACGACAAGCACGTTCTTTCAGAAGATGGCCGCGGACATCCAGGAGTACCTGCGCGAACAGATGCCGGTGTGGCGCGCGCACCACCCCGGGGTCGAGGAGATGCGCGTCGCTGTCATGGGGTGCGTGGTCAACGGCCCTGGGGAAAGCAAGCACGCCGACATCGGGATTTCGCTACCCGGAACGTTTGAGGAGCCCAAGGCGCCTGTGTACGTGGACGGGGAGCTTCGGGTCACGTTGAAGGGCGACACGATCGTCCCGGACTTCCTCGGCATCCTGAACGACTACGTCGCCGCTCGCTATCGGACGCGGTGACCGGCGCGCGGGCGCCTCAGCCCGACGCCGGCGTGGCTTCGAGCTCCTGCAGCGTCGTCCGCAGTTCGACCATGATTGGCGCCGCGAAGTGACACCGCTCAAGCGCCGCATGAACCTCCCGATGCCAGGCAAGCGTCGTCGAGCGTCCGCCGGCGAATCGTTGCCAGACTGAGTCCGCGTCCATGGTTCGCCGAAGGTCGGCGAGCAGAGCATTTCCCGAATGAACGTGGTTCGCGGCCAGAACCCACCGGGCGGCCTCGTCCGCCTCGGGAAGGCGCGCCAGCAGGTCGGTGCCGCGCTCCGCGCGATCGAGTTCGTTGCCGTTGTCGTCAGCCCGCCGACGCGAGACGGCAAGCGCCGAGGCAAGCGCATGCTCGCCGAATTTCTCGCCGATTCTCGCACTCAGCATGGCATGTGTCCACCCTGACTGTGCCGAATCCTCGACGGCATCGTGCAGGATTCCTGCGACCACGCACGTTTCGCTGCAGTCGTAGCGGGTCAGGATGACGGCGACGTTCGCGGCACGCGTGAGGTACGGCGGGCGCGCGCCCTTGCGCACTTGCTGGTCGTGGTGCTTCGCGGCAAACGCCAGCGCGTGGTTGATCCGATCGGAGTACCCGTTCACGCCATCCTGCCGAGCGTTGAGTAGGCAAAGTTATCGGCGGAGCGTTCGCACCGACATGGGCTCGAAATGCAACGCGGGCGCCCGAGAACGGGCGCCCGCGCGTGCTCGCTGGCTGAGCGGAGTCCGCTTACGGCTCGATCGTGAGCGTACCCTTCATGCCCATCGCAAGGTGCGGCGTGCAGTTGAACTCGTACTTGCCGGCCGGCAGCCCGCCGAGCGACAGGAGGAACGTCTCGCCAGGCGCCGTCTTCAGGCCGCTCGACATGGTGGCCATCTTGTCCGACCCGAAGTTGGCGTCGAGCTGGGTCTGGGAACCCGCAGGGATCTTGGTCGGATCGAACGCGACGTTGTGCGGGCCGCCCGGGCCGTCCACGATGAACTTGAGCGCGTCGCCTGCCTTGGCGGTGACGGTATTCGGCTCGAACCGATAGCCCTTCGCGTCGCCGATCATCTTGATCTCGATCGTCTTGCCGGTGATCGGAGCTGGCGTCCCCGCAGCCGTCGCGCCGGCCGGGGCCGCGGCAGGCGTGGCCGCTGGCGTGGCCGGCGTGGACGCCGCCTCAGGCTTGCTCTCTCCACCGCCACCGCACGCAGCGATCGTCATGGCGCTCGCTGCCAGAACCGCATACCGCGTAAACCGCATTATTCCGACTCCTGTCGATGACGCTTTTGGTTGGGTTTCACGTCCCCAATCCCCGGGACGAAGGGAATGTGAAATTATTCACAATCGGGACGGAAAGCAAACCTGTGATCGCGGTAGCCGCCCCCGAGCCCTGCGTTGCCACGTCCCCGAGCTAGAACCTCGTCAGTCGCTCCGGGGTCACTCGCGTGGGATCCCCGATATACGCCCAGTGGGCTCCCGTGAAGTAGAGCTGCGCCACGCGCCTGACGTCCGCCCCGGTTACCGCGCGCAGGTCGGCGACGAAGTGATCTCCGGCGAATGCATTGCCGTGGTACAGCATGGCTCGCGCGAGAAAGTCGGCCTGCGCCGTCGAGGTTTCATTGTCGAGGAAGTATTCGGTGATGAACTGGCGGATGATGGGCGCCAGTAGGTCTGTCTCGATTTCGAACGTCTGCAGTGCCCGAATTTCTCGCGTCATGAGCGTCAGCACGGAATCGGGAAGCGTCGTCGTGACGTACAAACCCACCGACGTGAGGCCGCGATCCCGGTAGTTCGCGCTGACCGCATACGTCAGGTTCCGCTTCGAGCGAACTTCTGCGAAGAGCCGGCCGGAGAGAACGGCGGCGGCGACACGGAGCGCTGGTGCATCAGGGCTGTTCGCCGGAGGTCCGCTGAAATACCCTTGCAGGTAATTCGTCGGCAGCGTCCGGCGAATGAGGACGGCATCACTGGTCGCGGACCCTGCGGTGTCGGGAAGCGTCCATTGGTATGCGCCAGACGGCAACGTCGCGATCGTGCGACCGACAAGACGTTCGACCGAGGCGCGCGTGACGTTTCCGACGACCACCAGCAGCATTCTCGACTTCGTGAATTGCTCGCGGTGAAAACGGACGAGGTCGGCGCGCGTGATTCCCGCAAGGGAACTCTCCGTTCCCACGGGCGATGCGGCGTAAGGGCTGCCCGCATATGTCACGCTGTCGGCGAGGTAATCGAGCAATGCGTCGGGACTGTCCTGCCGCTGGCGGACGCCTGCGAGCATCTGCTCCCGAACGAACTCGACGTCGACGGAGTCGAGGCGTGGATGCGCCACCCGATCCGCGAGAATGGACCACGACGAATCGAGGGCGTCCGGCGTCGTGCGCACTCCGATCATGGTCCAGTCCTCGTGCGGTTCGACCACCATCTCGGCGCCCGTCCTGGCGACGGCGCGCCGAAGCATGTCGCGCGGATATTTCTCGGTGCCGCGTTCACTCACCTGGAGGAGGAAGTTCTCGATGCCGTCCTTGCCCGCCGGTGCGCTGCGCACGCCGCCCAGCAGGTACACGTTCATGACCACCGTGCTGAGGTTGGTACGACGATGAATGATGCGCACGCCACCGACGGTGTAGGTCGTCGTGAGCGTGTCGGCGGGGCGCGTCGACACGGGAACGTGCGGAGGGACTGGTGATGCGCCGCGGGCGGCGGCAAGGACGGCGAGCGTCGCCAGAATCATCGAGGCGCCCCCAGCAGGATGAGCTCGCGTTCGGACAGGCCGATCCGGCGCCGGTCGTCGGGCGAGATGAGAACCCCGATCACGGAGGGCCTGCCGATGATGTACTTCCGGGCATACGCCCGCAGGTCGTCCGCTGTGCGCTTGGCCATTTCGTCGACGTATTTCATGTAGTAGTCGAGCCCTGAGACGCTCCACCAGAAGCCAATCGTATGCGAGAACTCTGAACTGCGCTCCATGCCAAACTCGGTGGTCACCGCCCGATTTGCCTTGGTGGCGGCCAGCTCCTCGTCGGAGAAGTAGCCGGGTTGGACAGACGCGCTCAGTTCCGCGTACATCGCCCGGATCGCGTCGCGGAGGCGCTCCGGAGTGGTCTGGCCACTCACGCTGATCGGGCCCACGTTGTTGAGTGTGTAGTAGTTGACGCCGACGGCCTGCCACAATCCACTGTCGACCAGCCGTCGCTGAAAGCGTGACTGCGGATTGTTGAGCACATCCGAGTACACATCGGCCGCGAACGTTGACGCTTCATCGGCGCGCACGCTTGGCCCGTCCCACTGGACGATTACGGTTACCGCGTTGACATCCTCCTCGAGGACGACGGCTTTCGTGCCCGTGAGCCGTGGCATCGCGGGGATTGGCGCCTTCGCGAACGGATCCTCTCCGCGACTCCACGGTCCGAAGATCTTTTCTGCCAGGGGAAACGCCTCGGCGGGGTTCACGTCGCCGGAAATGATGAGCACCGAATTGTTCGGCACATAATAGAGCTGCTGGATCGTGCGCATCTTCTCGGGCGTGGTCCCGAGGATGACATCACGGTCACCGATGACGTTCTTGCGGCTCCACTGGGAATCCCAGAGCAGCTTTCCCGTTTCCTGCTCGAGACGGAAGAACGGACTCGACTCGTTGCGGTCGTACTCGCCGATCACCACCTGACGTTCGCGGGCGAGTTCGTCGGCACGAAACGCCGGCGCGATGAAGCCGGTGACCAGCATGCGCAGGCCGGCAGCCAGCGAGTCCGCCGACAGGGTCAGGTAGTAGTTGACCTGCTCCTCGCGCGTGGACGCGTTGAACACCGCGCCGAGCCGCGACATTTCGTCAATGTACTCGTCCGGTTCCGGGTAGGTGGCGTTTGCCTTGAAGAACATGTGCTCGTACAAGTGGGCGAGCCCCGCGTACTCCGGCGTCTGCGTGAAGGCACCGTTGCGGACCGTGACCTCCACCGTCACGAGGGGAACCCCGTGATTCTCTATCACGATGACCTCGAGGCCGTTCGGCAGCACCCGCCGTTGGACGATCTGCTCAAGCTGCGCGCGCTGCGCGATCGCGGGCGTGACGCACGCGGCGGCCATCATCGCGGTCGCTACGGCAGCCGCCAGGCGGACCGCCCGGCCGAGGCACGTGATGTGGCGTACAGCGCTGGCGGCCATTTGCGACCGCCTGTTGATTAACAGCATCATGACCCCTGAGGTTGCGGCCGCGCGGCGCGCGGGTGAAAAGCTGCTCGCGGCACTGCCGGACGGATTGGATCGACGGCGGATGCAGACGGGGGTGCCGCTCGCGCCCTTCACGACATTCAAGATCGGCGGCCCCGCCGATCTCATGTACGATGCCACGTCGGGCAACGATCTCGCAAACGCCATCGACGCCGCCAGGGGTGCTCGCATCCCCTGGATCGTGCTCGGTCTCGGCGCGAACATTCTGATTGGCGACCGCGGCGTCCGCGGACTCGTCATCCGGAATGCGCAAGGACGGATGTCGTTTGCGGACACGCAGGTGACTGCTGACTCGGGCGTGATCATCCGGGACCTGATTCGCGAGTGCAGCGTCCGTGAGCTCTCGGGCCTCGAGCACTACGTCGGGATTCCGAGCACGGTGGGTGGTGCGCTCTGGCAGAACCTGCACTTCCTGTCCCCTGCGCCGGACCGGTCGCGCACCGTGTTTATCGCCGAAGTGGTGCGATCGGTCGATCTCCTCCTTCCGGACGGACGTCGGTGCCAGGTCGATGGCGGCGAGATGCGATTCGACTACGACACCAGCCGGCTGCACGGAAGCGGCGAGGTTGCGCTGAGCGCGACGTTCGACCTCGCGCACGGACAGCGAGACGCCATCGAGCGAGTCGCGCAGGAAAACCTCAGCTGGCGTGGTGCGCGTCACCCGTGGCTGGAATTGCATCCAAGCGCCGGCTCGATTTTCAAGAAGATCGCGGGCGTCGGAGCCGGCCGGCTGATCGACGAATGTGGGCTCAAGGGGTTCCGCATTGGCGGCGCACAGGTCTCCTTCATGCACGCCAACATCATTGTCAACCGCGGCGATGCGACGGCGGCTGACGTACGCGCGCTCATCACGACAATCCAGGAACGGGTCCACGAGCGCCTGGGCCAGTCACTCGAACCGGAGATCGGGTTTGTTGGCGAATTCTGAACGCTCGGACACGGAGCGGAGTGCGTCGGCGTGAAGTTTCCGGTGGGTGGCATCGGTTCCGTCGCTGCGGCGGCACTCGCACTCGGTCCGGCAGCGGCCCAGCGGCCTGCGGTGCGGCCGCTCGAGGCGCACGGCGTCGGCATCGAGCTCGCGCGGGCACGTGCGAAGGACATCCGTGACGTACGCTACGACCTGACGCTCGACATTACGGCGCGCGACAGTGCGGTCGGTTCGGTGGTCATCCGGTTCGTGCGATCCGGCGATCGCGACGTCCTCGTCGACTTCCGCGGTCGCCGTCTTGTCTCCGTGCAGGTCAACGGCCACGTGGTGGCGCCGACAGCGTTCAACGGCAACCACATCCGGTTGCCGTCCGCGGACCTGCGCACCGGCACCAACACCGTACATGCCGCGTTCGTGAGTGAGATCGCGCCCAGCGGCGCCAGCGTGATCCGCGCACAGGACGCGGTGGACGGCAGTGACTACCTCTACACGCTCCTGGTTCCGGCCGACGCCAACCAGCTTTTTCCATGTTTCGATCAGCCCGACCTGAAGGCGCGGGTCACCCTCGCCCTGCGGGCGCCGCGCGGATGGACGGCGGTGGCCAACGGGTCGGTCACTCGAGCAGACACGGCCGCTGGTGTCGTGATGACGCACTTTGCCGAGACGCGCCCTCTCAGCACCTATCTCGTAGCATTCGCAGCGGGCCCGTGGACGACATTCTCGAGCGTGGTTGACGGGCGGACCATCCACCTGTATGCCCGGAAGTCGCGTGCAAGCGAAGTCGACGCGGACACGATTCTCGCGCTGTCGCACCGAGCCCTCCGGTGGATGGAAGGCTACTTCGGTCGGCCCTATCCGTTCGAGAAGTTCGACGTGCTGTTGTCGCCGGCGTTTCCGTTTGGCGGCATGGAACATCCCGGCCTCGTCATGTACAACGAGGATCGGTTCGTCTTCCGCGACCGCCCGACGCTGGCGCGACGCATCGGCAGATTCTCAACCATCCTGCACGAAACGGCGCACCAGTGGTTCGGCGACCTGGTCACGATGCGATGGTTCGACGACCTCTGGTTGAAGGAAGGGTTCGCCACGTACATGGGGGCCAAGGCTCTTGCGGAACTCGAGCCCACCGCCGATTCGTGGAAGTCGTTCTATCAGTCCAACAAGCCGGCGGCTTACAGTGTCGATCAGACGTTGGGCACGACCCCGCTCTGGCAGAAACTGGACAATCTCGATCAGGCGAAAAGCGCCTATGGTGCGATCGTTTACAACAAGGCACCCGGAGTGCTCAAGCAGCTGAACTACCTGGTTGGGGATGGGGCTTTTCAGCGGGGCCTGCGCTCCTTTCTCACGACGCATGCGTACGGCAACGCAACGTGGCAGGACTTGCTTGCAGCCATCAGCAGCGCTTCGGGAAGATCGCTCGACGCGTTTGGTCGGAACTTCATGCTGCGTCCGGGCATGCCCATCGTCCGGCCAGTGCTTGAGACCAGCGGAGGGCGCATCACCCGCCTGACGCTCATCCAGCACCCGGCCCAGGCGACGGTTTCGGGCACCGGTCCCTGGCCCATGCGGGCGCGGGTGCTGCTCGCCTATCCTGATGCTGCTGCCGAGCGCATCGACGTTGAGCTACGCGCGGGAACGACCGAAGTGGTTGCCGCACGCGGTAAGCCGGCGCCGCTTTTCGTGTTCCCGAATGCCGGTGACTATGGGTACTTCCTCTCGCTCCTCGACACGTCGAGTGTTCGTGCCCTCGAAAATGGTGCACTGCACGACGTCCGGGACCCGTTCCTGAGATCGATGTTATGGGGCGCACTCTGGGATCAGGTCCGTGACGCGCGCCTGCCGCCCGCCAGGTTCGTACGGCTGGTGATTCGCGAGTTGCCGCGCGAGTCCGACGAGCAGATCGTGCCAACACTGACCAGTCGCCTTGAGCGGGCGATTCGCGCCTATGTTGCCGACGCCCAGTCCGAGGTCCTGCGTACCGATGCCGAAGGCATGCTGTGGAGTGTCCTCAGCGATTCTGCGCGGTCGTTCGGTGTGCGCCGGGGAATGCTGGACGCGTACATCGCCATTGCAGCGTCGCCGGAGGCGCGCGATCGCCTGGTGCACATGCTGACGGCGGACTCGGTTGTTGGCGAACCACTTCGAGACCCGACTCGCTGGAGCATTGTCTCCCGGTTCCTGGTCCTTGGGGACCCGAGGGCCGATGCAATGCTCGCGGCACAAACGGCTCGCGACACAACGGCCGACGGCCGTCGTCGTGCCTTCACGGCAGGTGCCGCGCGCCAATCAGCCGAGGTCAAGGCAAGCTACTTCACGCGGTACTTCGCCGACTCATCCCTCAACGAGGACTGGGCGACGGCATCGCTGGGAGAGTTCAACGCCATCGAGCACGATGGCCTGACGCTTCGCTTCTTGCGACCCGCCCTCGATTCGCTTGCGTTCATCCAGCAAAACCGCCGGATATTCTATCTCGGCTCCTGGCTCGGGGCGTTCTTGTCTGGGCAGCGCTCGGCTGAAGCCGCAGCCCTGGTGCATGACTGGCTGGCGGCGCATCCGGACCTTCCGGCTGATCTCCGTCAGAAAGTCCTTCAGGCGTGCGACGAGCTCGATCGAACCGTGAGGATCCGCGCCGCAGTCGTTCCCTGAGAACGGGTCAGGATCGCCGATCCGCCACGGCACTGGCGACGGCGCCCGCCACCAGAACAGTCAGCACGGTCGCCAACATTACCACGTTCTGTTGATCTCCGAGTACGCGGTCGACCGGGCCGGCCACCAGCATCTTCACTCCGACAATTCCCAGGATCACCGCGAGGGAAACGCTGAGATACCGGAACTGCTGGATCATGCCCGCCAGCCCGAAATAGAGCGACCGCAGACACAGGATCGCAAACACATTTGAGGTGAAGACCAGGAACGGATCCGTCGTGATCGCAAAGATCGCGGGAATCGAGTCGACGGCGAACAGCAGGTCAGTCGTCTCCACGAGGATCAGCGCGACCGCCAGCGGCGTAATCCACGACTTCCCGTCTATCCGCACCAGGAAGTGTTGCGCATGGTAGCGGTCCGTCACCCGCGTGTGACGATTCAACCACCGAACAATCCATCGCTCCTCGACCGGCGTGTCGTGCGCCTTGGCGAACAGCATGCGCAAGGACGTGACGATCAGAAACACGCCGAACACGTACATCACCCAGTGATAACGCGACACCAGGGCGGCCCCTCCGGCGATCATTCCGCCCCTCATCACCAGCGCCCCAAGCACGCCCCAAAACAGCACGCGGTGCTGATAGATGGCGGGAACCCCCAGATGTCGAAAGATCAGGGCAATCACGAACACGTTGTCCATCGAGAGGCTGAGCTCGACGACATAGCCCGTCAGGAATTTGACGACCGCCGTGTGCCCATCGTTGGGGCGACCACCGATCGCATCCGGCGTCAGCCCCAGGCCCCGCCAGTGCGCTCCGTACGCAACGTAGATGAAGACCGCGAAGCCGAAGGCCAGAACAATCGTTACGGCGGTGAAGGCAACCGCCTCCCTTCCGCTGGGAACATGGTCGCGCCGGTTGAAGACACCGAGGTCGACCGCAAGCACGCTCAGCACGAGCAGCAGGAATCCCCCCCACATCACGATCATCGCGCCTTCTCTCCTGCGATCCACGCCTTCCATTCGGCCTCGGCATGGCCGACCGTCAGTCGGTTCGTGTAGCGAACGAGTGGCTGGTACAGCACGAGCGGCTCATCGCAGAGCAATTGCAGCCAGCGTTCGTCATCATACCGGACCACCCCAAGACCGAGATCCCGGTAGCGAGTCGAGTCGCGGTCAATGAGGGCGCTGATGCCGAACTTCTGTGCGAATCGCGTGAGCTCGCCTCGACTCGCGGCGCGTTCTTTCAAGTCGACGAAGTGCGTCTTGATTCGCCGCTCGCTGAAGAAGCGAAGGGCCTTTCGCGTATCCTGGTTCTTCGCCGTTCCAAATATTTGAACTTCCAATGCCACCACCTTCAGGCACGGGGGGACTGGGCGACTGTCGTTGGCGCAACGTAGCCGTGATCGGTCTCGCCTGAAAGACTCACCGGCCATGTGCATGGCCGGACTCCGGAATCAATGTCGAGAGCGTCAAACTCCAGCGCTGGTTATTAAGCATGAACAAGCACAGATGAGTTGTTAATGCATCAATAATGTCTTCATAATGGCTTGATATTAGCGACACAGTTACGGAACCATCTAATAGCATCTAGATTGGAGATGTTATTGTACCAGCACATCTCCTTTGGAAATATCCGCCTTGCTTTCCGATGCGGTACTGTCCCGAGCTGTCGGGTGCCAGATAAAGTGGCTCTACAACTCCGCGCATCGGCTTGGACGGCCGCTCGGGCGTGAACCAGCCGACGCGTCGTGGTGGCGCCTCGTTCACCTCATCTCATCAGGATTTCGAACGCCGCTGAATGATGCCGCCCGTGCCGCAGATACACTGCTGGCCCTTGGCCCGGACGCGGGGCGCGTCCGGGTTGCCACGACCAGCGACGCCGTTCTCGCCCTGAGCGTCGACCTTGGACGGTTTCACGACAGCGCCGCGCTCGCGTTGGCATCGGCGATTCATCGTGCCCCTCCCCAACCGCGTGGTCGCCCTCGAAAGTCACCTCCCCACAACCGGAACAGCCAGCGCGTGACACTCGGTGTTGCCCAGGGGTCGCCGGCGTCGTCCGCCGATCGCCTCTCGGCGGCATTGCTCGCCCTCGATTCGCCGGATGCCGTACTGCGACGCCTGCTGTCGGCGGTGAGGATGGCCGGGATCGGCTTCGTGCTGGTCGGGGAGGTCGCGGACGCGGTGCACGGGCTGCGCGCGACACCAGCGGCGCTCGAACTTGTTTGCGATTTCACCGCCCCGCAGGCGGCAACGCTCGCCGAGACACTCAACGCGCTGCGGGCCCGTCCACGGGCGGTGGTGGCGCGAACCGGGTTCTTGTTCGACGCATCGGTCATCCGGGCGATTGGAGACCTGATCCTGCACATTGACGGCGCATCGGTAGATATCGCCGGCGGCCTGCCCGGAATCGGCGACTACACCACGGCCCAGCGTTTCGCCGACACCATCTCGACCGACGACGGCACGTATCTCGTCCTGTCGCGCGATGGGCTTCAGCGCGCGCACAACACGGAGCTCTCGGCGCGCGCGACGGGAGGAGGTCTCGCACCCTGATGGCGCAGCTGGTATGCTTCACATCCCGTCTCCATCCGGTGCCCGGTCATGACCCGAAAAATCCTTTCCCTTGCGGCCGTGGGCCTTTCGGCGTGCACAATCCAGCGCTGGCAGCCAAGCCAGCCGGTCGCAGCCGACGATCACATGGCGCATATGGCCATGGCAGACATGGCGGCGCCAAACGCCAGTCCACGCGCGGGCGGATTCGCCCAAGGAACCCCCGGTCTGCCGCCGAGCGCAACCACGGCCAAGGCACGCATCGAGGCGAGCCCGCGACACGGTGAGTGGGTCAAGCTCGCGTGGTCTCCGGGATCGAGTGACTCGCTGATGGCGTGGATTGTCTATCCAGTCCGCAGCGACAAGGCGCCGGTTGTTGTCGTCGTGCATGAGATTTTTGGACTGCAGACCTGGGTGCGCGGGGTGGCGGACCAGCTTGCTGCCGATGGCTATATCTCGATCGCTCCGGACCTCGTGTCGCGTGCCCGCGGCGGTCCAAGTACCGTCGAGTTGGGCGCGGACTCGGCGCGTCGGCTGATCGCCTCGGTCTCCGTCGCGGACAAGAATGCCGGCATTGCGGCAGCGGCGAGTTATGCGATGTCCCAGCCGTCGGCCCTGCACAAGTACGGCGTCGTGGGCTACTGCTGGGGCGGACAAACGTCATGGCAGCATGCGATCAACAACGGTGTGCCGGGTTTCTCCGCCGCGGTTGCGTATTACGGAACGCCTTACATGCAAGGATCCGCCGTCAATGGCGATTCGCTGGCGAAGATCAAGGTTCCGGTGATGCTCCTCAGCGGCACGGGCGATGCGCGGATCACCGCGGCAATGCCCGCGATCGATTCCGCCATGAAAGCCCTGGGCAAGGACTATTTCGGACGAAATTACGAAGGTGCGATTCACGGATTTCTGCGCGCCCAGGATGACGCGACGCCTCAGGGCCAACCATCCCCGAACGGCGCGGCGAATCTCGCCGCAACCAAAGATGCGTGGCCGCGAACGATCGAGTTCTTCAGAAAGCACCTCGGGAAGTAGCGACCGAACGGCATCCGACTCACGCGTCGCGTGACATCACGTGGACCGTGAGCCAGTCCGGCCAGTTGCCACTCATCTCGAAGAAGTCGTCGAAGTACTGCAGGCCCGCATCTTCGAACGCGCGAACGAGCGCCCCCAGGCCGTCGCTGTCGTAGATGGGGCCGATGGCGATCAACTCACGTTCGACGCGGAATTCCTCGTCGGTAAGCACGAGAGCCTGATCGATTGCCCGACGGCTGAGTGAGGCGCGTTCGAACGCCGCGCGACGAACCACGATGGTTGGGGACCCGGCAGAGAGTTGTATGGGCATCTGGCGACGATATCCGCGAGCACGTGAGGCAGGCAACCGGTGACGACCGCGTACGACGTCGTTGTCGTCGGCGGCGGGCACGCCGGCGCTGAGGCAGCGGTTGCCGCGGCGCGCAGCGGCGCGCGCCATGTCGCCCTCGTGACGAGCCGGCTCGACACGGTCGGGCAGATGTCGTGCAACCCGGCGATCGGCGGCATCGCCAAGGGTACCGTGGCCCGTGAGGTCGATGCGCTGGGTGGCATCATGGGCCGCGCAACCGACCGATCGGCAATTCAGTTCCGGATGCTCAACCGCGGCAAGGGGCCGGCCGTATGGGCGCCACGGGCGCAGTGCGATCGTGCGCGCTATCGCGCGGCGGTACTGTCACTCCTCCGCGACGTGCCCAACCTCGACATTGTGTCGCTCACGGTTGCCGGGCTGCTATTCGACCGTGAACGCGTTGCAGGGGTCAGGGGCGTGGATGGGTCGTGTATCAACGCGCGCACCGTAGTGATTGCGACCGGCACGTTCCTTCGCGGCCGGATCTTCATTGGCACCGACATCCAGACGCCGGCGGGGCGAGCGGGCGAAGCGCCAACATCGGACCTGGCCGTGCAGCTCGCGTCGCGCGGGTTTGCCACGGGACGATTCAAGACCGGCACTCCGCCGCGGATCGACGGCCGAAGCGTCGACTACTCCAAGATGCAGCGCCAGGAGAGCGAACTCGCCGAGTTTGACTATCGCTGGTCGGGGTTCGGGTCCAGGGCCTGTGATCTTCCCCAGCGTCCGTGCTGGCTGACATGGACGGGCGATCAGGTGAAGGCCATTGTCGCGGACAACCTGGCGTTATCGGCCATGTACGGTGGTGCCATCGGCGCGCGCGGCCCGCGGTACTGCCCGTCGATCGAGGACAAGATCGTCCGGTTTCCTGACGCCGAGCGACATCAGGTGTTTCTGGAACCGGAGGGCCTCGATACCCCCGAACTGTACGTCAACGGGCTCTCGACGTCGCTCCCACCCGACGTGCAGCGCACAATGTTGCGCGCCGTAGCCGGACTCGAGCGCGTCGAGATGACGCGCCCCGGGTACGCGATCGAGTACGACTACTATCCACCGACGGACCTCTATCCCTGGCTGGAGTCGCGGCTTGTCCCGGGCCTGTTCCTGGCCGGACAGATCAACGGCACCACGGGGTACGAGGAGGCGGCAGCCCAGGGCGTCGTGGCCGGGTTGAATGCGGGCCGGACCTCGCAGGGTCGCGAGCCCGTATCCCTGGGGCGCGAGTCGTCCTATGTCGGCGTGCTCGTCGATGACCTTGTCACACGTGGCGTGGACGAGCCGTATCGCCTCTTCACCTCGCGCAGCGAATTCAGGCTTACGGTTCGTCAGGACAACGCACTGCGTCGCCTCGCGCCATTGGCAACTACGCTCGGCTTGTACTCCGACGACGAACGGCGTCTTGTTGACCGGCGCCTGGCCGAGGAAGACGCTCTCCTGCGTTCCCTTCGGGACACTCGCGTGGAGCCGGCGTGCGTTGCCGACGTGCTGGTGGCCGCCGGGTCCGGCCCCCTGCCCCATGCCATGCGTGCCGCTGACGTGGCGCGCCGCACTGGCGTTTCACTTCGGGACGTCATGTGCGCCGCCGGAATTCCGGCGCCTCGCGACCGCGAAATCACGACCACCGTCGAACTCGAGATCAAGTATGCCGGCTATTTTGCCCGGGAACGCGCGAGCGCCGAGCGTCTTCGCACCATGGGGACGTTTGCGCTTCCTGAGGATGCGCCATACACGCTGATGACAACGCTCAGCACGGAAGCGCGCCAGAAGCTGCACACGCGCAAACCCGTGACGCTGGCCCAGGCAGCGACGATTCCCGGTGTCAGTCCGGCCGACTTGCAGAACCTCGTGCTGGAGCTGGAGCGCTGGCGCGCGCATCCCCGACCGCCGGTCGCAGTGCGTTGACGGGTGACCGTGCGGCCATCGCGTGGCGGCGCGCAGACTGGATCCTTACGCGCGGGATTGGCATCGTCCTGTTGTGCCTTGGGGTTCTCCCGGTCGCCAACTGGATACCTGGCGGGCTGACCGACGCCGCCTACGGGAGCCGATGGGTCGAGTGGGCATACGGGTCGCTGATTTGTGTCGGCGCGGGTGTCCTGTCCGTCGTCATCGGTCGCACGGTTCGCTTTAGCGCCGTCACGCGATTTGTGACGTCGCTCCGCCGCCGGTTGCTGGTCGCTCCGCTCGCCGCCGACGTCGTCGTCGCCGTGGGCTGCGGCCTTCTGTACGCCCTGATCGCTCGCGTCGTATTCGACGGGCGTCCTCTCTTGATCGACGAGATTGTCCAGGTGCTGCAGGCACGCATGTACGCGGCCGGGCACCTGTCTACTCCGGTATCAATCTGGCCGGCGTTCTTTTCCGTACTCCACGTTGTCGATACCGGCACGCGTGTCTACTCGCAGTTCCCGCCGGGGTGGCCAGCGATGTTGGTCGTCGGCACCTTCCTTCACGCGGAATGGCTCGTTGGGCCGGTTTGTGGCGCCGTAGCCGTCTTCGCATTTGCCCGCTTGCTGCGTCGCCTCTTGCCGGCCGGAGCAGCGGTGAGCGTGCTTGGGGGCGCTCTGGTATTCGGCCTGGGACCGTTTGCCGCGTTTCAGTTCTCCTCTCACATGAGTCACGGACCCGTCGTGATGTGGCTCGTGCTCTCGACCGTGAGCCTTTGGCACACCGTTTCGGGCGACGGACGCGGGGTGGCCCGTTGGGCGCTGGCGACCGGCGTTTGTGCGGGCATGGCGTTCGCTGTGCGTCCCCTGGATGCCGTGGCGTTTGGTGTCGTGGCCGGGGGATGGCTCATGTGGCGCGCGCGGAAGGACAGGGGTTCGCGCATTGCCCTTGCCGTGTCAGCCGCTGGTCTCGCGGTGCCGGTACTCGCCGTCATGTGGGTGAACGCGCGTACGACGGGATCCCCGTTCGTGTTCGGGTATCAGGCGCTCTGGGGATCGGCACATGGCCTCGGATTTCATCCGGCGCCATGGGGTGAGGCACACACGCCGCAGCGTGGCGTTGAGTTGCTCTCCTTGTACGCGACGCGCTTGAACACGTACCTCTTCGAGACGCCTTTCCCTTCCCTGCTACCGGCCGTCCTTGGCCTGCTGACGCTCCGGAGACTGGCGCCGATCGAGCGGTACCTGCTCATGGCCACTGCAGTGCACGGCGCCCTGTATTTCGCGTACTGGCACGACGGCTTCTACCTCGGACCACGATTCGTCACGCCGTGGATCCCCATGCTGACACTGTTGTGCGTGCACGCTGGGCGCAGCCTCTCGGTCGAAGGCGTCCGGCGCTGGTACCGGGTTGGCGCCTCCGGTGCGATGGCGGCGGCGCTTGCGCTGACGGTATTCATTGCCATTCCGGTGCGCGCCGCCCAGTACCGCGCGGGCCTCACGTCAATGCGCGAAGACTACGGCGCGGAAGCAACCAGGGCAGGAGCGCAAGACGCGCTCGTGTTCGTTCACGAAAGTTGGGGTGCGCAACTGGTGGCCCGTCTGTGGGCTCTTGGGGTGTCTCGCAGCGCGACGGCGGGGTTGTATGCTCACACGGACGCATGTGTCCTCGAACACGCCGTGACGCAAGCCGAAGCGGGCAATACCCGTGGTGCGCTGCTTGAGACTTCGCTTCGTCACCTGATGGCCGACTCGCTTCTCATACGGGCAAGCAACGTTTCGCCTGACACGACCGAGCGAATGCTCCCAGGAAGCGTGTACGATGGCACATGTAGCGCACGCGTGCTCGCGGATCGTGAAGGTTACGCGCTCTACCCGCCATTCCTGCTGGATAACACATCGGGCAACACATATGCACGGGACCTAGGAGCCAGAGACTCACTGCTTGTGAACGCGAATCGTGGCAGACCTGTTTTCGTCGTTACGAGAACCGGCGTTGATGGGACGGCGCCGTTAAAGTGGATTCGAATTAGATAAGCAGTTGATCTGCTATGATATATGCAACATTGGAAACTAATGTTTCTTTAATCGGTTTCATTGTTCCACGTGGAACAAGTTAGCTTGCCGTTGCCACCATGATCGAATAGGTTGCCAGCACGAACTTCTGCTATGGTGACCTGATGGCGCGAATTCTCGCAGTTGCAAACCAGAAGGGCGGCGTCGGGAAGACAACAACAGCCGTGAATATCGCAGCCGGCCTGGCCGCTGCAGAACGCGCCGTCCTCCTGGTCGACGGCGACCCGCAGGGAAATGCAACGAGCGGAGTTGGTTGTTCGCCACCCGCCGAAAGCACCACGACGTACGAAGTCATGCTCGAGCCAGCAGCTGCGGAACAAGCCATTCTGCGCTCGGTGCAGTTCGACAGGCTAGATGTCATGTGCGCGACTCCAGATCTTGCGGCCGCTGAACTTGAACTGGTGGATGCGCCAAATCGAGAACAGCGCATGAAGTTGGCGCTTGCACGTGTCAGTGACCGGTATGACTACGTGATCATCGATTGCCCGCCATCACTTGGCCTGATCACGCTCAACATGCTTGTCGCATCAAATGCGGTCCTTATCCCACTTCAATGCGAGTATTACGCCTTGGAGGGGTTGTCGCAGCTGATGCGAACGATCAGCGTGGTCCAGCAGGAGCTGAACCAAGAGCTCGCGGTTGACGGTGTCGTTCTCACCATGTTCGACAATAGGCTCAACCTGTCTCGCCAAGTGGCGGATGACGCGAGATCCCATTTTGGCAGCCTTGTGTATGAGCACGTGATTCCTCGGAATATTCGACTTGCAGAGGCTCCGAGCTTTGGAAAGCCCATTATTACGTACGACGTGGTGTCAGTTGGAGCGCAAGCATACTTGGGACTTGTACGTGAAATAATTGCCAGGACTGAGTCGGCTGCAGAGACGTCGCTGGCGGCGACTTAATACCTCTTACTACAAGAGTATATTTTAATGGCACAGGACAAGGTCCGTCGCTTGGGCCGCGGGCTAGATGCGTTGATGCATGTCGCATCATCACCCTCTCGTCAGGAGTCCCGCGTCGCAGGGAGTTCAATCGGCGAACAGTTTCAGACTGTCGCGGTGGCCGCGATCGTCCCAAACCCGTTGCAGCCGCGCAAGGAGTTCAGCGAAACGGAGCTCGGTGAGCTGCGATCGAGTATCCGAGCGAACGGACTCTTGCAGCCCCTTCTGGTTCGGCCGCGTGGCAGCACGTTTCAACTCATTGCCGGCGAACGCCGCTTTCGTGCGGTGCAAGCGCTGGGATGGCGCGAGGTGCCGGTGCATGTCCGCGACCTCGACGACAAGGACGTTCTCACGCTGGCGTTGATCGAGAACCTCCAGCGAAGCGACCTCAATCCGATTGAAGAAGCTGAAGGGTACCAGGAGCTGATGACGAGATTCTCGCTCACCCAGCAGGAGGTTGCCGATGCGGTAGGTCGGGAACGCTCGACCGTTGCGAACATGCTCCGGCTTCTGGCATTGCCCGAGGGGATACGAACGATGGTGCGTGCCGGTGACTTGTCCCTCGGACATGCGCGCGCCTTGCTCGGACTGTCGAGCGGCGACCAGATGCACACGCTGGCGCGCGAAGCGGCCGGTGGCGGGATGACCGTGCGTACCGTGGAGCGTCGTGTACGCGAGCTGGCTGCCAATACAAAGCGACGGGCGCGCCATGCGAAAGCCCCGGCGACGCGGCCCGCTGAAGCACAGCTCATCGAGGCACAACTCCGTCGAAAGCTGCAGACAGATGTCACGGTGACGGTCACCTCCGGAGGCAAGGGGGAGGTGCGGATATCCTTCTACTCCGCTGACGACCTTGAACGGCTGCTCGACTTGATGGTCGGGCCTGACCGGGAGTCCATCTGATGGCTCGCGCGGCATCGGTTGCACCACAGTCTGATGGACACGGAGATGTCTTTGCCGACGACCTTGGCGCAATGATCGTTCATGTGCAGCGTGAAAGCGGCGTGGCGCATCGCACGTTCGTCTTCCGTCCGTGGCATGTGCGCCTCGTTCGCGCAGCCACACGCCGGAGTACGCGCATCATTGCATTGGTAATCCTCCTCAGTTGGGGGTATCTCGCCGCGCAGGCGGTCCGGGTGCCACTGCTGACGCATCGAATCGCACGCATGGAGGACGAAGCGGCCCGGCTCGATACGCTTCAGCGCACATTACGCGACCTGCAGGCGCGATACGATCAGGTTCAGGGCATGCTCAGCAGAACGGCGGGTGCTACCGGAGCCGCACCTGGTACGAGAGCGCCGTAAGCACCCCACCCACCAGACGCCAGGAGACGCCATGGCAATGTTCGGCAAAGAGGTATCCAGTCGACCCGAGACTCGACCCGCGGGAACACCAGTGGAAGCCGTTCTCTCAATCGTGGCCGCCGGGATGAAGGTCACGGGTGACGTCGAAACGTCTGGCGTGATCAAAGTTGACGGCGAGATCAACGGCTCAATCACCGGTGCGAGGCAGGTGCTGCTGGGTCGCGGTGGTGTTGTTCGCGGCAACGTTGCAGGGGGTGAGATTGTGGTAGGTGGCAGCGTCGAGGGATCGGTTATCGCCTCTGACCGCCTCGAACTGCAATCAACCGCGTCCGTAAAGGGCGACATCGATACACGATCCATCGTGGTCATTGAGGGGGCCCGTATCAATGGTCTGGTCAGGATGAATGAATCAGTGGCGCCACGAACCGAGCCCCTGCGCCTCGCCAGGGGATAAACGAAAGGAGCCGTCGGCCCAAGACATATGTTTGCGTTCTGCCGCAAGTCGCTGTCCCCGTTTGAAATAGCGTGGAGAATGTCGCCGCTTTCGCTGCTGCTCGCGCTCGCGGGAGTCCTCGCTTCGGCGTGCCACGAAAGCCAACGCGGGCCACGGGACTTCAAGGTTGCCCTGCTGACGCCAGGCCCGATTTCTGACAAGTCGTGGAACGCAAGTGCCTACATGGGACTCGAACGCATCCGCGACAGCCTCGGCGCAACTGTCAGCCATATCCAGGTACGAACACCAGGCGATTTCGAGGAGAACTTCCGCCAATACGGTGCCGCTGGCTATGCACTCGTCATCGGTCACGGGTTCGAGTTTCAAGACGCTGCAGCCCGGGTGGCCCCCGAGTATCCGAAGACCGTTTTCGTCACCACGGGAGGCGACACGGTCCGCGCCAATGTTGCACCACTGGCTTTCGCCTTCGACGAGCCCGCGTATCTCGCGGGAATGGCGGCGGGCGCGCTGACGGGCTCGGGAATAGTTGCGTGTGTCGGCGGGACGGAGCTGCCACCCGTGAAGTCGGCATTCTCTGCGTTCACAGCCGGCGCCCGAGCCATTCGGCCAGGCATTCAGGTGATCACCGCCTACATCGGCAATTGGGACGACGTGAGCGCCGGCCGCGAGCAAGCGCTGGCCCTGGCGCGCCGGGGTGCCGATGTCGTGTTCCAGGATGCCGATGCCGCCGGCCTTGGCGTATTTCAGGCAGCGCGCGAAGGGCGTGGTATCCGCGTAATCGGGTCCAACGCGAACCAGAACGATCTTGCGCCGAACCAAACGATCGGAAGTGTCGTCGTCGACATCCCGCATGCGTTCCTTCGCGTAGCACGCGACGTGAGGGCGGGCACTTTCATCGCGCGGGTCGTGCGACTCACGACCCGCGACGATGTTGTGCGCTGGGAGCCGAATCCGGCACTACTCGACAGCATCCCTGCGGCAGCACGTGCCGCAATGGATACAGTGCAGCGGGCAATGCGCGCCGGATCGTTCACGCTTCCCGCAGGCGCCCGGTGACTGTTGGGCTCGCGAGGATTGTCGCGGAGCTCGACGCGTTGCTCGATGTGGCGTCGGTGCCGGACTATCCGAACGCCCTCAACGGGCTCCAGTTCGCACATCGCGGTCCCGTGCGGAAGGTGGCAACGGCCGTGGATGCATCGCACCGCACCATTTCGGGTGCGATTGGCGCGGACGCGAACCTCCTGGTTGTTCACCACGGCCTTTTTTGGAGTGGAGTGACGCCGATCACGCACCACCACTACGAGCGCATTCGACTGCTTGTGGAGCATGACGTCGCGGTGTATTCGGCACATCTGCCCCTGGATGCGCACGCGACGATCGGCAACTCTCGCTTGCTGGCCGACCGCCTCGGCCTGACGGTGCGCGACGGATTCGCCACGGTGCGTGGGGTGACATGCGGCGTCCAGGGCGATGCCGACATGCCCACGTCGGATCTCCTGGAACAGGCGCGCGCCTTTGCTGCTGTGCATGGCGGCTGGGCCACCGCGACAGCGATGGACGCCGAGCGGCGCACGCGGCGATGGGGAATCTGCTCTGGCGCAAGCGTGGACCCCGCCACTCTGGCGGAGGCGCGAACCGCCGGAATCGACACGCTGATTGTCGGCGAAGGACCGCACTGGAGCGCAGTGGAAGCACCGGAGCGCGACCTCGTCATCATCTACGCCGGCCACTATGCGACCGAGGCGCTCGGCGTGATGGCCCTGGGTGATCATCTCGGTAGGACATTTGGCATCCCGCACGACTTCATCGCAGCACCAACCGGGTTGTGATCACGCCGACGCCGGCACTCGAGCTTCGTTCCATCGACAAGCGGTTCGGCTCCACCGTTGCGCTCACTGGCGCATCGCTGTGCGTACAGCCCGGCACCTTGCACATGCTGCTCGGGGAGAACGGGGCGGGGAAGACAACCCTCCTGCGCATCGCCGCCGGGCTCGAGCGACCGGACGGCGGCACGATACTGCTGGACGGCGCCGAACGCAGGTGGCGCTCCCGTGCGGAGGCGATTGCCGGGGGCGTTGGCACGGTTGAGCAGCACTTTGGCCTCGTTCCGACGATGACTGTCGCCGAGAACGTTGCCCTTGCGGGGCCTGGCGCACTGACTGGGTTTTCCCCCCGTCGTGCGGCGAGAACCGTGGAAGAGATCTCAACGCGCATCGGGTTGTCCGTCGACGCCAACGCAGTGATCGGCGACCTTCCCGTGTCGGGCCAGCAGCGGGTGGAGATCATCAAGGCGCTCGCGAAACCGCCGCGGATCCTGATCCTCGATGAGCCAACAGCGGTGCTGGCTCCGGCAGAGTCACTCGCCTTGTACGAATGGCTGCGAACATTCGTCGATGGCGGCAATGCGGCGGTCGTCATCACGCATCACGTTCGCGAAGCGCGGGCCAACGGCGATGCCATCACGGTGCTCCGCCGCGGACGCACCGTGCTCGAAGCGCCACATCGCGGCGAAACAGAAGGCGATGTGCTCAGGGCAATCCTGGGCGAAGCGTCTCCGGGATCGGGTCTGCGCGCAGGGCGCCATGCCGAGTCGATCGCTTCGCATGGCGACGTTGTCCTGCGCGCGACCGCAGCGACGATTGCCGACGAGAAGGGTGTCGTCCGGGTGCGTGAAGCCTCGCTGGTGGTCCGGCGTGGCGAAGTGCTCGGCGTCGCGGGCGTAGAGGGAGCGGGCCATCGAGAGTTGTTGCGCGCGCTCGCCGGCCGGCTTACACCGCAGACCGGAACCGTCGAAGGCCCGGACGCCATCGGCTTCATTCCGGAGGACCGCCTCCGCGAAGCCCTTGTCGCCGATTTCTCTCTCACGGAAAACTTCATCCTCCGCGCCAGTGGCAGGCGGAGGGGCCGCATCGCGTGGCGAACCGAAGCGGAGCGAACAGCACGCGGCATCGCGGAATTCGACGTTCGTGGGGGGGGGCCCGCCACCCTTGCCGGTGCGCTTTCCGGGGGCAACCAGCAACGTTTCGTCCTTGCGCGCGAGTGCGACAACTCGCCCGACGCCGTCATCGCGGAGAGTCCGACCCGCGGCCTCGATATTCGCGCGTCGGCGGCGGCGCTGCAGGCCCTTCGGGCCCGGGCGGCAGCAGGCGCTGCCGTGGTCGTGCATTCAATCGACATCGACGAACTTCTGGATGTCGCCGACCGCGTCATCGTCTGTCGTGGCGGACAGGTACGCGAAGTGCCGATGCGCGCCGACGCGATTGGCGCCGCGCTCGTCGGGGTTGCATGACCAGCGGGCTGCCGAGGGTTCGCGGGACGGCGGCCGCCGTTTTTTTCGCCTCGATCGCTCTGGTTGCCGTGTGCATCTGGGCCGCCGGCTATGACGCGAGCAGGGCGGGGAGCGCCGCCTGGAATGCCGCGTTCGGAAGTCCCTTCGCGTTTTTCTCCGGGACGCTCAAGCGCGCGACGCCATTGCTGACGCTCGGCATTGCCATATCCGTCGCGTTTCGCGCCGGAGTACTCAACATTGGTGCCGACGGCCAGTTCCTGGCGGGTGCGGCCGCGTCCGTTGCCGTTGCGCTGACGTTCTCGAGCTGGCCGCGTATGGTGTTGTTACCCATGGAACTGCTCGTCGGCGCTTGCGCCGGGGCCGCGTGGGCAGGCGGCGCGGCCGTGCTCAAGCGCCGATACGCCGTAGGCGAGGTCGTGAGCACCCTGCTCCTCAACTTCGTCGCAACCAATCTCATCGGCTACCTTGTGCGCGGTCCGCTGCAGGAACCGTCGCATTCCTACCCGCAGACGCCGCAAATCGCTCCGGCAGGGCGGCTCCCGATCCTGCTTCCCGGACAGCGCCTCCACTGGGGCTTCGTGATTGCCGTCGCGGTGGCGATCGGCGCATGGTGGTTCTTTCAGCGCACTGCCGCCGGTTTCCGGATGCGGGTGGTTGGTGCAAGCCCCTCGGTGGCATACAGCGCCGGACTCATTGATGTCGGCGCGGTTCAGGCGCGCGCGCTCATTGCCAGCGGCGCGATCGCCGGCCTCGCCGGCTGCTGCGAGGTGGCCGGCGTGACGTACGGACTCTACGAGGGCTTGTCGCCCGGGTACGGGTACACGGCGATCGCGGTTGCCCTTCTCGGCGGGCTCGGCGCCGGCGGCGTCGTGGTATCGGCACTGCTGTTCGGTGCGCTTGCCGCTGGCGCCGACGGCATGCAACGCGATGCCGGGATTCCTCCGGAGTTCGCGTCCATTGCCGCGGCCATGATGATTCTCGGGATGCTCATCGCCTCAACGGTGCAGCGTGCGCGAGGGGCCGCACCCGCTCCGATCCGGTCCGATGCCGGTTCCTGACGACCTGCTTGGCGCCGTCGTCCGCGGCGCAACCCCGATCGGGCTCGCCGCCATCGGCGAGCTTGTGGTGGAGCGGAGCGGCGTGATCAACATCGGCCTTGAAGGAGCCATTAGCGTGGGAGCGGTGGTGGCAACGGTTGCCGCCGCCGCCGCGGGGCCGGCAGCCGGGCTGCTGGCAGGGGCCGGTGCTGGCCTCGCCCTCTCGCTGGTGTTTGGACTGTTCGTGACCCGGTTGCGCGCACAGCAGGTCATTGCAGGTACCGCGATCAGCATGCTCGGATTGGGCATCGCGGCCACAATGCACCGCAGCCTGCTGGCCGGGACGGACGACGTGCACGTGCCGACGTTGCCATCGTTCCCGGTTCCCGGGTTCGACCGATTGCCGCTCATCGGGAGCGCCTTTTTCGATCAGCCCGTTCCAACCTATGTGTTGTATCTGATCGTGCCCCTCGTGGCCGGCATGCTGTATCGAACGGTCGCCGGGGTGGCTCTTCGTGCCGTTGGGGAGAGCCCGCTCGCGGCACGCGGAGCCGGTCGCGATCCCCAGCGCATTCAAATTGCCGCAATCACGTTCGGCGGCATGCTCGCCGGTCTTGCGGGTGCGACGCTCGTCGTCGCGCAAGCCGGCGTGTTCGCCGATGGCATCTCGGCCGGCCGGGGATTCATCGCGATTGCGGTTGTGGCACTCGGCGGCTGGACCGTGAGGGGAGTGGTCGCGGGGTCGTTGCTCTTTGGCGCAGTGAGCGCCACGCAGTACCTCGTGCAGTCGTATGGCTCTGGCGTACCCTATAACCTCCTCCTCGCCATGCCCTATGTCGTGACCCTCGTCGCACTGGCGGCGCTGCGCGGAGCGCAAGCCGCCCCGGCGGCACTCGGCCGCGCGATCGAGGGGCCGCCCTAGTCGCGCCCGTCCGGTCTTTCGGGAACCCAGCCCCCCACCAGATCCCAATGCCACGCCGGACGGCGCGTGCCTGATGCCGGGTCCTTCAGCGGGCGGAACTGGAGTCGCGACGGATGAAGTCCCAACGCAAGCCCGACATGCTCGAGCCGTGCCATGTCAGCTGACACGAGATGCGCCATGGAGTTGCCCCGCCATGTGTGCCGATGCAGCCAGAGCCCTCCGGCCATCGCGTGCCGTACGCCGTCAGTCCAGCGGCGAAACTCCGCCCACGGATGCTCCGCGCGCGACTGCTCCGCTATTGACAACCGATGAGGCCTTCGACCGTGGCCGGCGCGAGTGCCGACACGTTGCCGGCAAAGAGCGCGCACGTCAGGGGGAACGACGCCGGATGCGTCGCCTTGGCCGCCCATCCCGACGCCGTCGCCGTGACGATCGTCATGACCACCCCGGGCGACGTGTGATAGCTCAGGAGATTGGTGTCCGTTGTGTAGCTCGCGTTCTCGAAGAAATACGCTTCTTCGGCGGTTGAAAGGTTCCGCAGGTCCGTCTTGAGCGCAGCGGCGTTTGCCTTGCCTTTCGTGTTCTGGAACTTCGGAATCGCGATGGCAGCCAGAATTCCGATGATGACAACCACGATCAGCAGCTCAATGAGCGTAAAACCGCCCCGAGCGGCCCGACCCTCTGCTGGACGTTCTGTGATGGACATCACACCCGTGCTCCTGGTACGAGTTCCGACGGTCGTCGCGCGATACATACCATGGCAAGCGCAGGGCCGCGCTTCGTGGGCTCCTGCAAACCTATGTCAGCTATCGGCTTTTGCCATGGGCACGGCCCGTTGCGTCACAATGTGACGCTCGTTTCGCGTCGAAGCCATGCAGTCTGCAATGTCCGCAACCGCCGATTGAACGGAGTGTTGCCGGCACCTTACGCCTTCGCCTCGACCCAGTTGTCACCGATACCGATATCGACCACCAGCGGAACCTTCAGGCGAACCGCCGTGGTCATGGCGGTCCGGACGACGCCGGTGAGCACGTCGATTTCGGCGGGCGGAGCTTCAAACACCAGCTCGTCGTGCACCTGCAGCAGCATCCTGGCCTCGAGCCCCGCCGCGCGCATTGCCTCGGCCACACGGAGCATGGCCACCTTGATCAGGTCGGCGGCGGATCCCTGGATCGGCGAGTTTTGTGCGGTGCGCTCGCCGAAGGCGCGGATATTGAAGTTGCGATCCTTCAGCTCCGGGATGTATCGACGTCGCCCGAGGATCGTTTCGACATACCCCCGTTCCCTGGCGGACTGCACGGTGGAGTCCAGGAACGCACGCACGCCGGCGAACCGTGCGAAATACGTTTCAATGAACGCTTTCGCCTCGGCGTGTTCGATGCGCAGCTGCTGCGACAACGCGTGAGCGCCCTGCCCGTAGATCGTCGCGAAGTTGATCGTCTTGGCGCGGGCGCGCATCTCCGATGTTACCGCATCGACAGGAACGCCGAAGATGATCGATGCCGTTTGCCGGTGGATGTCGCCACCGGCAATGAACGCATCGACGAACCCCCGATCATCCGACAGGTGTGCGAGCAGGCGCAGCTCGACCTGCGAGTAGTCCGCCGCCAGCAGTTTCCATCCTGCCCGCGGGATGAATCCCCGCCGGATGTCACGGCCCAGTTCGCGCCGGATGGGGATATTCTGCAGGTTGGGGTCGCTCGACGAGAGGCGGCCCGTGGCCGCCACCGCCTGATCATACGAGGTATGCAGCCGCCCCGTGGCCGGGTTGACGAGCCCGGGCAGCGTATCGAGGTACGTGCTCTCGAGCTTGGCAAATTCGCGATACTCAAGGATCCGAGCCGGCAGTTCATGCCCCTCCTCGGCGAGTTGCTGCAGGACGGAGGCGTCCGTGCTGGCGCCAGTTGACGTCTTCTTCCGCACGGGAAGATGCATTCGGTCGAACAGGATGGTCGCCAGCTGGCGGTTCGAGTTGATGTTGAACTGTTCTCCGGCAGCTGTGTAGATGGCCTCCTCGGCGACCGCACGTTCCCGGGCAAACCGTGCCTTGAGCGAGTGGAACCACGCGACGTCGATGCAGATTCCCGTCCACTCCATTTCGGCAAGCACGGACACGAGCGGAAGTTCCACGTCCCTCAGCAAGCCGGCGGCACCAACGCCCTCGAGTCGCGGCGCAAGCAGCGCGTGAAGCTCCCAGTTCACATCGGCCGCCGACGCACCGAGATTCGCGACTTCGGCGACCGGCACTTGGTCGAGCGGTGTCCGCTGTTTGCCTTTGCCCGTCACGTCGTCGAGCGTGGGCATGGATCGCTGCAGGAATTCGATGGCGAGTGCCTCGATGGCGTGCGACCTCCGACCGGGGTCGAGCAGATAGCTCGCAAGCATCGAATCGAACGTCATGCCCCGCAGCGAGATCCCCTCGCGACGCAGGACCAGCAGGTCGAACTTGATATTGTGCCCGGCCTTGGCGATCGCCGGGTCCTCGAGCAGGGCGCGCATGCCCACAAGTGCGCTGTCCTGCAGCGCCGGAAGGTTGCGTGGCCCAACAGGGGTTTCGGGCCCCGTGGCGTCCCCATTCCCGATGTCGAGCGCCAGCGCACCCGCGTCCGCCGCACGATGGCGAAAGGGCAAATAGAACGCCCGCCCCCCTCCGACGCCAATCGCGAGTCCGACCAGACGACTGCGCATTGGAGTGGTTGCGGGAGGCGCGCCGGTCTCGAGCACCGTCATGCATTTCATGGTCATCGCACCTGCGGCCCGCACCGCGGCGATGACGCCTCCGAGTTGCTCGGTCGACTCGATCACCTCGTAGGCCCGGGCGGCGGACAGGTCCGGTGTCGCGGACCCCTCGCGCGCACCGGATGCCGCATCGGCTCGCTCGGCGGCTTCCTGCGCCGGCACGCGGAACTCGAGGACGACGAAGAGGTCGCGCAGGCGCGGCCAGTCCGGCTCGCGAACCTCCAGCGCGTCAAGATCGAGCCGCATCGGCAAGTCCGTGCGGATCGTCACGAGCTGCTTGGAGAGTATCGCGTCGGCGGCGTGCTGCTCGAGGGCCGTTCTTGCGCGCGCCGGTTCGAGCTCGGACAGGTGCGCGAGCATATTCTCGACAGGTCCCCAGCGCTCGATCAACGCGCGCGCCGTCTTGTCGCCAATGCCGCGTACGCCCGGCACGTTGTCCGACGTGTCACCCAGCAGGGCGAGGTAGTCGACAACGCGTTCGGCGGCAACCCCAAGGCGTTCGCCAGCGTTCGTTTCGTCGTACCATTTCTCCGTCGTGGCGCCCGGCCGGCCGTGCCAGGGATTGAGCACCTTCACGCCCGGCCCCACCAACTGCATGAAGTCCTTGTCGCCGGAAACGATGACCGTTTCAACGCCGGCGTCGTGGGCCTGGCGGGCCAGAGTGCCGATCACGTCGTCCGCCTCGAATCCGTCAAGCGCAAGAATGGGGATCCGGTAGCCGGCGAGAATGTCGGCGACACGAGCGACGCCCGTGTCAAAGTCGGCCTGTTGTGCCGCCTCGAGCCGTTCCCGTGTCGCCTTGTAGGCGGGGAACACCGTATGTCGGAACGAGAGCCCGGCATCGTGAACCCATCCCACCGCGTCCGGGTGATGGCGCTCGAGCAGTCGGCGGAGGAAGTCCTGAGCCCCCAGCGCAATCGTCGTATTCTCGCCGCGGCTGCTGACGAGCTGGTGGTCGCCGAGCGCGAAGAACGCGCGATAGATCAGCGCGTATCCGTCGACGAGAAAAAGCCGCCGGCCGGATTTCGTCGTCATTGCGGTGCGGCTACTGCACGCGTCGGCGCCACGCGGTCATGAATTCGGCGTCACTTGTCGCCGTCAGCTTCCAGCGACCAAAACCCGTTTGATCGTAGAACGTCAGCACAAGGTTGTCGCCCCGATATTCCCAGACCTGCTGACGGCCCTGCTGCACGAGCGAACGATTGGCCTGTTCGTAGACCTGGTCTGGACGCCCGAGCCCCAGCAGCACCTTGCCGCGGTCCGTCATCCAGCCCGGCGACGCCTCTTCCTTGAAGCGTGCGTTTGCGTCCGCCATCCGCGCGAAGTAGTCCGTGAGGGCGGCATGGGCACCGTCCTGGCCGCTGTGGCGCTTGACGAAATCGGCCCACGCCGCAGGCCGGGCTTCGGCCGGCGTATCCCGAAGCGCCTGCAGGTCGGCCGGATTCGCGAACCACCGCAGGTAGTTGACCATTTCCTCGTATGAGGCAAGTGGCAGGTCAGCACCAAATCCGACGAACAACGGCGTCCGTACGGTGTCGCCGTGCGCCGGCGCCCACGCGCTGAGAATCAGTGCGCCGATGCCAACTCGCGCAATCGGGACGTTGATCGTGCCGTTGTATATGCTGCCGCGTCGTGTCAGGTGGGTGCTGTCGTGGAACACGGTTCGACCATCCTCGGAGCGCACGACATACTGAACCAGACGCGTACTGTCGTCGACCCCGTATCCCTCGAGCAGAAATGGAATGATGGAGTCCCGCCCGAACGTGCCACTGGCCGTCGGGTTGGCGAGCACCTGGGGGAGCGTGGACGTGCTCGACCGCAGGCCGGCTCGGGCAAAGGACACCGGGGACGACAACGAGTTGGCGCCAAGTGCCGGTACTACGAGCGTGGCGGCGTCTTCGCTGGTGCGCGCGCTCCCATCGTCACGGACGCTGAGCGAGAACTCGTACCGGCCCGGCGGTACCGTCACGACCTCCTCATAGAGAACGCTTTCATCGTTGCGCTCGGTTTCCCGGAAACTCGAAACGACCACGTATTCGTGGGCCTCAATGTTCCGGATCGGAATCGCACCGGAACGGAGCGCTGCCGTGACGGTGTAGCCGGCACGGAAGCTGCCCTCCTCCCTTGCGAAGGTAAGGGACGCGTTCGCAAGGGACACGGCAATCATCACGTGCGTCGAGTCGCCGGTGGATGCCGCAAAGAACGACACATTGCCGACGAACGGCATGGGAGCGCCGCGCGCGAGCAGCCCAAGACGCCGGAACAAGGCAATGGCATCGAATGGCTGCGGACCAAGCGAACTTCGGGGACGAGGCGCCGGGGCCGGCGCACCTCCCGGTGGGGGGGCGGCGCCCCCGCCGGATCCACCTCCGCACGCCAGCAGTACGACGCCGAGGAGGACGGAGGAGGCCTGTCGAAGGCGTGCTACGGAAGGCTGGAACATGTTCCCTGCAATTAATAGTGGGCGCACCGAGTTACCTACCCCACACCGGGTTGCTCCGTTCGCTTGCTCGGCGGTGCGCGGTGACATAGGTTCGCCGCGTGTCACGCGACCCGCTTGCAGGCACCAGCATCGCTGGATACGTCCTCGAACACCGCGTTGGCGAGGGCGGTACGGCCACCGTCTACCGCGCGTCGCATCCGACGCACGGCGTGGTGGCGCTCAAGGTGCTGCGCGAAAAGCTCCGCCAGGACCGGACGGCCGTCGCGCGCTTTCTGCGGGAAGCATCATTTGGCACGCGCGTCCAGCACCCGAATGTCGTTCGAACCATCGAACTCGGCCAGTCCGAGGGCGGGCTGCACTTTCTCGCCATTGAGTGGGCTGCCGGGGAACTGCTCGAGGGGTACGCCAAGCGGAGCGCGCCGTTGCCGCCGGACGAGGCGGCCACGATCATCACGCAAATCGCGGACGCGGTGCACGCGGCCCATTCGAACGCAATCGTACACCGCGACCTGAAGCCGGAAAACCTGATGTACGACCCGGCCACGCGAAGCGTCAAGCTCCTTGATTTCGGGATTGCGACCGCAACGGACGTCGCGCCGGATGAGCGGCTCACCCGTGCAGGCTTTTTTGTCGGCACGCTGATGTATGTCGCGCCGGAAGCCCTCAGCGGGGAAATCGTCACGCCGGCTGCCGACCAGTACAGTCTGGCGTGCATTGCCTATTTGCTGCTGACCGGCATGCTCCCCTACACGGCCAAGTCCCCGCGGGAGATGTTCACACAACTCCTGTCGCAGCCACCCATTCCGCTCAACAAGGCCAAGCCCGGGCTTGTGTACAGCGGAAGCGTCGAGTCGGTGGTCATGCGCGGCCTGGCCAAGGACCCCAAGTCCCGGTATCCCACGGTGGTGGATTTTGCGCGCGCCCTGAGCGAGGCCCTGACGTCCAATCCGCTCGCCGCCGATTCGGATTCGGGGCTCCTGTCGCGCGTCAAGGGGCTCTTCCGAAACCGCAACTAGTCAGCACGCAGGGTATCTGCCGGAAGCCACAGGGTGAATGCCGAGCCCCTGCCGGGCGAGCTTGTCACGGTAATATCTCCATCGAGCAGGCGCGCCAGGCGGCGCGAGATCGTGAGTCCGAGCCCCGTGCCACGACGCTCGGAATCGCCCCGCGGCCCGGGATTCACTTGTTCGAATTCCTCGAAGATACGCTCCAGGTCGGGGGCGGCGATTCCGATTCCCGTATCGAATACCTGGATCGCTATCCATGGACCGTGCGCCAGAAGGAGTGGCCGCCGTGCGGAGGCCGCGCCGGCGACTGCACCACCGGCCTCGCCGACTGCCAACTCCTCGTCGGAAACAGGAAACGCACGGACACCCACGCCGCCCTCCGACGTGAACTTGATCGCATTTCCGATGAGGTTCACGAGAATGCGCCTCAAGTGCGATACGTCTGTCCTCGCGCGCGGAAGAGTTCCCGGCACACTGATCGAGAACGTCAGGCCACGGGCGGCAGCCAGGGGCTCCATTTCCGACACCACATCGATGATGAAGGGCCGGAGCCGAACCGGCTCTGCATGCACCTCCAGTCGGCCGGCCGACATTTTCGCAAGGTCGAGGACCTGGTCAACGAGATCGCGGAGGTGGTTGGCTGATGACTCGATCCGCTCGACGGGACCACGCTGCCGTGGCGTGAGATCGCCGTACGATCCGTCCCGGAGGAGGTCGACAAAACCGACAATCGCTGCAAGCGGTGTGCGAAGTTCGTGCGACACGCTCGCAAGAAATTCGGCCTTCGCGCGGTTGGCGCGATACAGTTCGCCGGACAACTGTTCCAGTTCAATCGACCGTTCTTCAATACGCTGCGCCTGGCGCCGCTCGTACACGAAGACGATCGTGGCCGCGAGCGCAGCGACCCCGAGGGCAAGCCAGAGCGCGGCCCGGGTTGCCGGCGCCGCGCGCAGCGCCGCGTCCGCAACGACCAGCGCTGCCGCAATTCCGGCAAGCGCGGCAACGAGACCGGCGGTGGACGGCCGAACGATGCCGCGGAGACTCATCGATGCCGCACGAGGAACGCCAGATCCTGCATTGACGGAAAAACTAGCATCCGGTAACCTCCGGTCGTGAACGGATCGCACCGACTCGTCCAGCTGCTCGCCGAACGCTCGGTGCGCCGCGGGACATTCACGCTTGCCTCCGGCCGCCAGTCCTCGTTCTATGTGGACGCTCGCCTCACGACCATGAGCCCCGAGGGGCTGGCGACCATCGGACCGCTCGCCCTGGAGCAAATGGGCGCGGCTGGCCTCCGTCCGGACTCGGTTGGCGGCCTTACCCTCGGCGCAGACCCGGTCTCATATGCCATTGCGTACGCCAGCGCACTTGCGGGCACGCCGATTCGGGCGTTCACTGTTCGCAAGGAACCCAAGGTGCACGGAACCGGGAAGCTTATCGAGGGTCCGTTCCACGCCGGGGACTCCGTTGTGGTCGTCGAGGACGTGATTACGACAGGCGGTTCGGCGCGCAGGGCGCTGGCCGCCGTGCAAGACGCCGGAGCGCGCGTAATCGGAATCCTCGCCGTGGTCGATCGCGAAGAAGGGGGCCGGGAAGCGCTGCTCGAGACTGGCGTCCCCGTGATCGCGCTCACCACGGTTTCTGAGCTGCTCGCGGCTGCGCGCTAGACCGTCCACGCCGACGTGCGGCGCGCGACGGGAGAAAGCGCGTCGAGCCGGTCCCGATACGGGAGGACGAGATCTTCGCGGAACTTCCGCATCATCGTCTCACCCGTATGCAGACGACGAAATTCGCCAGCCGTGAGACCAAGATAGGTCCGGATATGCCGCGCAAAGCTCTGCGGCGACGAATGGTCGAGGTGCACGGCGACATCAGCGATTGAAAAACCCGGATTCTCAAGGAGCCTCGCCGCCCGGACGAGCCCGGCGTACGCGAGATATCTCTTGGGTGCGGGCAGGCCTGAACGATAGAACCGGCTCACCATGGTGCTTGCCAGGACGCCAAGCGACGACGCGAGCACCTTCACCGTTCTCGGCCCCGGATATCCGGCAAACAAGGCACGGACAAAGCGGCGCGTGTCGTCGTGTGAGTGCTCGAGGTCGAGCATCAACTCGCGCATGGCGCGATCGTCGGAATCGTGAACCGCGCCGGCCGCGAGCGCATCGCGGAGCTTCGTCCAGCCCGCCGGCGTGCGCACGTCGACGATGCGCCGGACGCCGCAGTTGCCGATGGCGAGAAGCTCCTCCGGTGACGCGCCGCCGTGCCGACCAACCAGCACGACCGTGGGGACACCGGGAAACTCGCGGACGACCCGCATCATTCGCGGCAGTTCGGTGGCGAGACACCGTGATGCAGAAAGCAGCACTGCGCTCATCCGCCGGATGCGAAGATCCCGGAGTACGTCGGAAATGCTTTCGCGGTGCACGGTGCGACACAGCCCGGCGCCGACACGGTCGACCTCGAAGCGTTCGGCCGGTTCAAGAACGGTTGTGACCGGGGCAATGATGGATCCGGCAGGAAGACTGGACACGGGGGGTGCCTCCTGATGGTGCCGGCAGGGTGCACTCGGCGAGTCACTCGAGAGTCATTCGCAACTCCCCCGAACGCCCCAAAGCGTCACCGATGCCGAAAAAACCACCTCGGCGCGTAACTGAGATACTGCACACCGGCGCCCAGAGATGTAGCTTACAGGTGCGAGTTCTCCGGCCGGACGGTCGCGGCGGAACCTTCGGGTTGCGTCGAGGAAAGTCCGGGCTCCTTGGACAGGCTGCCAGGTAACACCTGGGCACCTCGGTGACGGAAAGTGCCACAGAAAACAGACCGCCCAGCTGATGCGTGGGTAAGGGTGAAAAGGTGGGGTAAGAGCCCACCGCGCCCGTGGTAACACGGGCGGCACGGCAAACCCCAGCCGGAGCAAGGCCGAATAGGCGACGAGAAGCAGTCCTCTTCGAAAAAGACGTCGCGGGTAGGCCGCTTGAGGGCGCGGGTGACCGCGTTCCCAGAGAAATGACCGTCCGAAGCGGTACGCTTCGACAGAACCCGGCTTACAGGCCGGGGAACTCGCACTTTGTGCCTTGCCTCGCCGCGGTCGCGCTTGTGGCGGCCTGTGCGGCGCCGGTGCCTCGCCAGCCCATCGCCGCTCCTGCACCGGCCGCAGCTCCGCGAGCCGTCATGCCAGGCTACTGGCGGATTCAGCACGATGCGCTGGCGCGAAGCTTTGTGATCGACCACCAGGGATACGCTGAAACCGCGACGGATTCGGGCACGTCGCGTGACTCTGTTGCTCTGCGCGTCATCGCCACGGTGCGTCGCACCGCTGACGGCGGCGTCGCCGGAATCGTGCAGTCCGCCGTCGTCCGCGGGCCCGAGGGAGCGCTCACACCGTTGCCCGGGCAGTCGTTTCCTTTTGCCTTTTCCGCGGCGCCCTATGCCGGGCGTGGCGCTCCACGTCTCGTGGTGCAACCGCCGGCAGCTGATCCATGCGCCACGCCCGCGGCGGCAGCGTTGCTGCCGGTCGAAGACCTGCTGTTTTCCATCCCCGACTCGGTTTTCCCCGGGCTAACGTGGTCAGATTCGTCGGTCACACCGGTGTGCCGCTCCGGGGTGCGGCTTTCCGTGTTCGTTGTGCGGACGTTCCACTGCCGCGGCCTTCCGTCGTCCGACCTCACCGCTGGCCTGGTCATCGATCGTACAAGCCACGCGGTGGTCACGGCAACGGTGGTCCGCGGAACCGACACGACGCGCGTTCATGGAAGTGGGTCCGGCACGATGACGCTTGCCGTCGACCCGGTAACCGGCGCACTGCTCGGCGCAACCGGAACCAGCCAGCTTGATCTCACCGTGCGGAGCGCGACCAAGATTCAGCAGTCGCGGCAGACGGCGACGATTCGAATCAGCCCGACGGGCGGCTAGTCAACCAGCCGCAGCGGCATCAACAGGCACAGGTACTTCGCGGCATCGGACCATCCTTCCGGTTCTACGGTCGCCGCTCTTTCCGGTGCCTTGAAGGTCATTCGCACTTCGTCCGTCGGGATATAGCGAAGAATCTCGAGCAGGTAGGCCGCATTGAATCCGATATCGAGTGGGTCGCCGGTGTATCGCACGGGGAGTTCGTCCTGCGCTTCGCCAAGGTCCGGCGTGCTCACGCTGAACTTGAGCATGGCGGCGTTAAACGCCATTCGTATCCGGTGTGTCTGGTCCGACGCGACAACGGACATGCGCTTAAGGGCGCTGGTCAAGGCCTGGCGATCGACGATTGCCACCCGATCATTGTCTTTCGGGATGACCTGTTCGTAGCTCGGATAGGGTCCTTCGATCAGCCGCGAGTACACCGAGGTGAACGGAGAGCGAAAGCCCACGTGGTTCTCCCCGTGCGCAACCTCGAGTTCCTCTTCGGCCGGAAATAGTCGCCGGATCTGCTCCAAGGCTTTCGGCGGAATAATGAATTCCCCTTTGGCGCCCTTGGCACTGCCGACCTTCGCCGGCACTTCCATCTTGGCGAGGCGATGACCGTTTGTGGCCACCATGCGCATCAGGCCGCTCTGGAGCTCCCAGAGCACGCCATTGAGGATGGGACGGCTCTCCTCCGTGGACGCGGCAAAGGCCGTGTGGCTGATCAGCTTTTGCAGATCGCCTGAAGGGATGCGAGAAGCCTGCTCAAACTGCACGGCAGGAAATGCGGGAAACTCACTCTTGGGAAGCCCGAGGAGCTTGAACTTCGACCTCCCACACTCGATGGTGACTCGCTGATCACCCGAGGAGGCGAACTTCACCGGCGCAGGCGGAAGCTCGCGGGCTATTTCGGAGAGTTTCCTCGCGGGAATTGTCATTCCACCAGCGGCTTCAACGTCAGCGGTCACCTCGGTACTGACCGCGATATCGAGATCGGTTCCGGAAAGGCGAACGCCCTTCTCGCTGGTCTGAACCAAGAGGTTTCCAAGCACCGGAAGCGTCGTCTTGGACGGGACTGCGGAGGCGACGGCGTTCAACCCTTCCTGGAGCTTCTCACGCGAGATGGTAAAGCGCATTTGGAAGGTCTCGGTTATGAAGAAACCGCGTGTTTCGACGCCGTACTGCAGTTACTTGGGACTTAAGTAAGAAAAGCGCAGTAGAAGTAGTAAGACGTGGAAAGTTCAAAAGCAACACAAGTCTTACTGCGATAACGACTTCATCAATGGCATCCAATGTTGGATGTCAGTCGAAAACATACGAAGAAGAACGACTATCCGCATAGGGCATTGGCTCGACACCGGGCTCAGGAATCCGAACGCAGACTTTCCCTCAGCCTGTCCACACGTGCCCGGAACTCACCTTCGGTTCGAAGCATCGCGTTTACCCGATCGAGGCTGTGAATCACGGTCGAGTGATCGCGCCCACCAAACGCATCGCCAATTTCGACGAGCTGCAGGCCCAGAAGCTCGCGAGACAGAAACATGGCAACCTGCCGCGGAACCGTCACGGAGCGACTACGGGACTTGGCCTGCAACCCCTCAACCGACACTCCCCATTCCGCCGCAACGCGCTGTTGAATGAACCGAAGGCGATCGTGTCGCGAGGATCTGGGGGTGCGTGCGTCACTTGAGCGGACCTTGTCTCGCAGTGCCTCGCGGGCCAGATCGAGAGTCACCGGTCGTCCGCGCAGCGACGCATACGCGAGGAGCTTGATGACGGAACCTTCGAGCTCGCGAACGTTTGCCTGGACATGAGCGGCGACGAACTCAATGACGTCGTCCGGAACCGCCCTGTCCAGGCGGTCCACCTCGGCCTTGCGACGGAGAATCGCGATACGGTGTTCGAGATCGGGTTGCGAGATGTCGGCGACCATTCCCCATTCGAACCGGCTGATCAGGCGGGACTCGAGCCGCGGGATCTCCGATGGAGGGCGATCACTCGTCAGGACAACCTGGCGACCAGCCTCATACAAGGCGTTGAACGTGTGAAAGAACTCCTCCTGCGTGGTCTCCTTGCCACCGAGGAAGTGCACGTCATCAACGAGAAGCAAGTCGGTTTCACGGTAGCGTCGCCGGAAATCCGGCATCGCGCGTTTCGCGATCGACGTGACGACATCGTTGGTGAACTGCTCGGTGCTGATGTACGTGACGCGGCACGTCGGTTCGCGCGCGAGAATCTCATGTGCGATAGCCTGCATGAGGTGTGTCTTCCCCAGGCCGGTGGCTCCGTGCACAAAGAGCGGGTTGTATGACTTGCCTGGGGTTGCCGCGACTGCAGTCGCCGCCGCCACCGCAAGTTCGTTCGACTTGCCAACGACAAACTCCGCGAAGGTATACCTGGCGCTCAAGACGCCCACAACAATGCCAGCCTGACGCGGAACAGGCTTTATAGTGGCCTTATACTGTGGCGCAAAAAGATCCATCTGAGAGCGAGTCAGCCGTTCCTGCTCAACCCTGAACTTGATGGATATTGGGTGTCCGAAGCAGACTGGTCCGAGGCTTTCAAGCACCTGAGAGTGCTTGGACTCATTCCACTCAACGGACCATTGGTCCGGCGCAGAGAGGATGAGTGTTCTCCCGTCGAAATCGAGTGGGGCCAGCGGTGCAAGCCACGTGGAGACGGCCACTTCCGGAAGCTCCAAGCGAGCGCGATCCAGAATGGTCGCCCAGGCTTCCGAGGGAGATAGAGACACGTGGTGGGGTTTGAGGAAGCGGGGGAGCGAACCTACGGGAGCAATGTGGACAAGTCAACACTTGTGATGCCAAGCAAGGGTGCTGAGCTTGATGTATCTGTTGGCATCAGATAGCTTTAGCAGCTTCGCGCTATCGTTTTTTCTGAACGGTCAGGAGTAGGAATGGGAAAGCCGACGTACCGCCCACGAAAC
This sequence comes from uncultured Gemmatimonas sp., assembly GCA_964556915.1. Lineage (GTDB taxonomy): Bacteria > Gemmatimonadota > Gemmatimonadetes > Gemmatimonadales > Gemmatimonadaceae > Fen-1231. Next base: position 49,467 of record CAZKYG010000100.1, on the reverse strand, counting down.
AAGCGTCGAATTCGAAAGCACGGTTTTCGGACGCGAATGTCGACCAAATGGGGGCGTGAAGTGTTGAGCCGGCGCCGGAAGAAGGGCCGTCGGCAGCTCACCGTGAAGCTTCCGTCGAAGTACGCCGGGGCGTAGCGCGGGGGACCGCTTTCCGCGCGCCCGCCGGCTGACGCGGGGGCCGGAGATTGCGGCGGTTCAAAGAACAGGGCGGCGCGTACGAGGGGCGCTGGTGGACATGCGATTGGCGCCCACGGCGGTTCCACAAAGCCGAATCGGCATCGTTGTGCCGCGGTATGGGTATTCGGCCGTTGACCGCAACCGCGTGAAGCGCCGCCTGCGCGAACTGGTTCGAGCGGAATGGATCTGGCGTGGTCGCGGAACCGTGCGCGACGTCGTTATCCGCGCGCTCCCTGCGGCATACGAGGCGACCTTCGACGCATTGCGGTCGGAGCTCGACGCGCTCCGCGACAAGGCCGGCGTATGATTCCGTGCCTCGCGCCATGAGGCGAGTCCTTGTGCTTCTGGTCCGCCTGTATCAGGTGGCGATTGGTCCGCTCCTGCCGTCGTCATGCAGGTACTTTCCGACGTGCTCGGCGTACGCAATCGAGGCGCTGGAGAAGCACGGCGCAGTGCGCGGCACGTGGCTGGCTGCAAAACGGGTCGCCAGATGTCACCCGTTCAGGCCGGGTGGCTTCGATCCGGTTCCTTGAGGCGGGGACAACGAGACTATGGAAAAGCGGTTCTTCCTTGCGCTGCTGCTGACCGGCGTGGTGCTGGTGGTGACGCCGTTGCTGGTTGGGCGGCCGCCTGCCACGCCGGTCGTGTCGTCGCCGACGTCGGCTACGCAAGGCGGACGCACCGACTCCGGTGCAGTGACTGCCGGCGCGGCGGGTCGCGCCGCAGTGGGCGCGCCAGGGCGCGATGCAGGCGCCCGACCCGCAACCGCCGAAATCGCGCCGCCCGAGACAACGATGGTTCGCACCGCATCGGCGACGATGACGCTCCTTTCCCGGGGTGCCGCGCCGACACGTGTCACGCTCGCGGAACTTCGGTCGCTATCTCCGGCGTCGAAGGGAGCGGCAGTTGAGCTTGCCGATGGCAGCCAACCACTGCTGCGGTTTCGCATCCTGGCGGCCAGCGACACGGTTTCCCTTGCGGATGTACCGTTCCACGTCACCCCTGGTGGGCCGGACGCCGCCGGGGTCGTACGCTTCGAGTCGGTCGGCAACGCGCCGGCCACGACGATCGAGTATCAGCCCGCAGATCCGTATCGCACGCACGTACGCGTTCGCACGGCCGCCGGCGGGCGCGCCTATCTGCTGGCGGAGCTTCCAACAAGCCTGGCGTCGCAGGAAGCCGACACGCTCGACGACATCCGCCACCTTGCCTTTGCGGCGAAGCCGGTGCACGGCAACGCCCGCGGCATCACCTTTGCGAGTGTTGATCCCGGCGAACGGAAGCTCGTCGCGGGACCGATTTCCTGGGCGGTGACCAAGACCAAGTATTTCGTGATCGGCCTGCTGTCGGAGAGTGACTCGACGCCGTTCGCGGAACTCGACGTCACGGGAGCGTTGCGCGATGGAAAACTTGCCCGGCACGCGAGCGGCACCGTGGTGATTCCGCTCGTCAACGGTGCCGCCAACTTCGATCTGTATGCGGGTCCGCAGTCCTGGGAGCGCATGCGCGCAATTGGCCGCGAGTTCGAGACGGCAAATCCCTACGGCGGATTTCTGCAGCCGATCGTCCAGCCCTTCGCGACGATCGTCATGCGCATCATGCTGTGGATGAAGCGGGTTGTGAAGCTCGACTACGGCTGGGTGCTGGTGATTTTCGGCTTCGCCATCCGGGTGTTGCTCTGGCCGCTGAACCAGAGTGCCATGCGATCGAGCATCAGGATGCAGCGGGTCCAGCCGGAAATCGCCGCCGTCCAGGAACGTTACAAGAACGACAAGGAGAAGCTGCAACAGGAGATCATGCGCGTCTATCAGGACCACGGCATGAGTCCGTTCGCTGCCCTCTCGGGATGCCTGCCGGCGCTCATCCCGATGCCCGTGTTTTTTGCACTCTTCTTCGTGTTCCAGAACACGATCGAGTTCCGCGGCGTTCCCTTCCTGTGGCTGTCAGACATTTCGTTGCACGACCCGCTCTATGTCCTCCCGCTGCTGACTGGTGCGTCGATGTTCCTGCTGTCCTGGATCGGCATGCGGAACCTGCCGAAGAACCCGCAGTCCACGACCATGCTGTACCTGATGCCCGGTATCTTCACGATGTTCCTGCTCAACACGGCGTCGGGACTCAGCATCTATTATCTCGTGCAGCAGATCGCGGCGATTCCGCAGCAGTGGATGATCGCCAATGAGCGACGCAAGGCACAAAGCACGCGCTAGCGGCGCGGCGGTTCGCAGCGACACGATCGTTGCGATCGGCACCGCCGCGGGTCGGTCGGCGATCGGTATCGTGCGACTCAGCGGTCCGGGCGCCGAGGAGATTGGGCGTCGGGTCGTCGCGCCGTGGCCGACGCGACCGCGGCGCCTGACCCGATGCACGGTGCGCGACCCGCGGACGGGCGACCCGATCGATGAAGGGCTTGCCGCGGTGTTTCCCGCACCCGCGTCATACACGGGTGAAACCGTGCTCGAAGTACACTCGCATGGAGGCCGATACGTGCCCGCCGCCATCGAGGCGGCGTTTGCCGCTGCCGGAGCGCGGCCAGCGCTTCCGGGCGAGTTCACCGAACGGGCCCTGCTCCGGGGAAAACTCGACCTCATCCAGGCGGAAGCTGTTCGCGAGTTGATAGACGCGCGCACACGCGCGGCGCACAACGCCGCGATAGAGGCGCTCTCCGGCCACTTGGCGCAGCAATACGCGAGCTTGCGCGAGGCGGCGATCGGACTCGAGGCACTCCTGGCATTCGACATCGACTTTCCCGAGGAAGACCACGGCCCGCTGGCGCGTGAGCGGGTAACGCAAGCCGCCGAGGCACTACGGATGCGCCTGCATGCGGCGGCGGCGAGCGCGCCGGCGCAGGCGCGCGCCAGGGACGGCGCCACCGTCGTACTTGCGGGGCCGCCGAACGCCGGAAAGTCGTCGCTCCTCAACGCTCTGGTCGGGGAGATGCGTGCGATCGTCAGCGACGAGCCCGGCACAACGCGCGACGCCATTGAAGTCTTCGTGGACGGTGATCCGTGGCCGCTGCGGTACGTGGATACGGCCGGGTTGCGCGACGACGCCGGGCTGGTCGAGCGGCTCGGCATTGCGGTGAGTGAGCGCTACCTGCGTGCCGCGGACGTCGTGGTCGTGTGCGATGAGCGCGAGAGGATCTCGGACGGCGCGGTCGTCCGCGGCCGGATCCGGGAGTTGACGCGCGCCGAAATCGTCGTCGCACGAACGAAGGTCGACCTGCGTCGCGTGGACGACGCCGTTCCTGGTGGTGAGGCCGTTGCGGTCAGCAGTGTGACGGGCGAAGGAATCCCGGAACTGCGGCAACGCATCATGGATGCGGTGAGCGCGCAGGCGGGAGGGACTCCGCGCCCAGACGCGGCCATTACGGCCCGACAGCAGGCTGCGCTCGAATCGGCACGTGCCGAGATCGACGCGTTCATCGCCGCGTGGCATGCCGGCGAGCTGCCAACGCCGGTTGCCGCCACGCACCTCCGGGCGGCCGTTGCCGCGCTCGAGGACCTCGTCGGGGCGATCGATGCTGACGAGGTTCTCGCGCGCGTCTTTTCGACCTTCTGCGTCGGGAAGTGACGTTCAGGCGGTGCGCGCGGCCCCGGTGACGGTCGTCAGGTCGCGCGCCGACGCTCGAAGCGCACGGGCCAGCCCAAGGTCGGCCACCGCCGCCTCCACCATGCGCGCCCCGAGGTAGTATCCGCTGCGCTCCGGGAGCACATGGCGCTGGACGGTTCGTGCCTCGTCCGACATGCCGCCGGAGAGATACCGGAGGCGCAGCCCGAGCCCGGCGCGGTCAAGATCATCGACAACGGCATGCCCGATCACCGATTCAAGCTCGCGAATGCGCGCGAACTGGCGGCGCTCGTAGCCCAGATACTCCCATGGCGCGTGCCCCGGGCTGAACTGCCGTGCTGCGTGAACGGCGAGGCCTTCATTCACCAGGTGCTCTCGCAGCGTGACCTGGCGCCCGGTCTCCCAGTACGAGTAGTACCCACCGGCCGCCGCCACCGCATCACGGAACTCGCTCCGACTATCCGTCGCCGTGTAGCGCACGCAATGGGCAATTTCGTGGGCGAGCCACATTGGCATCAGTTCCGGATCGAGCCCAAGCCCGTGACTCGACGTATTGGCCACGCTCGTGAAGTGCTCGAGGCAGACGAACGCCGCGCCATGCCCGTTGACCACGAGCTCGCCAGCATTGGCAGCGCCGACGCCGACCATCACGATGATGTCAAAGTCGACGTCCTCGGCGAACAATGCCCGGCATCGCGATTCCGTGGCCTGTGCGAGCGCGATCACATCGGTTCGCGCCAGCATGTCGCGCAAGTCGCGGCGGTCGGCGCGGACGACGTCCCGCACGACGTCGTCGAACTGCGGACCAACGGGCTCGATCACGTAGTTGTGCCAATACGCCTCGAGCAGGGCGCGATGCGCCTCCAGGTATCGTCCATACGCGACTTCCGGCTCGCTACTCTGCAGCACCGCAAAAAATTCGGGCAGCAGGTTGATGAGCATTGCGACGGGGTTCGGAGGACGGGCGGATCACTTCGGTCGTCTCACCGCATCGAGCAACACGACGCGACAACCGCGCGAGAATGTAGAGGCCCACGTGTATGCAAACAAGGTCACGTGTTTGCAACCGAGGAGGCGAGGGAGTGGATTGTGTTTGTCCGGGATGCGGCTGGCAAGCGCGAACACCTCGCCGTGAATGGACTAGCGCGTGCCGAACAACCGATCGCCGGCGTCGCCGAGTCCAGGCAGGATGTATCCGTGCGCGTTCAGTTCGCGATCGAGCGCGGCCGCCATGATCGGCGTGTCGGGATGCGCCGTGCGCAACGCCGCGATCCCCTCGGGCGCTGCCACGAGACACAGGAATCGTATTCGGCGCGCGCCCGCCGCCTTCAAGCGCGTCACCGCCGCGATCGCGCTGCCGCCGGTGGCGAGCATTGGATCGAGCACGAAGAACTCCCGTTCCGCCGCGTCACCGGGGATGCGAAAGTAGTAGTCGACGGGCTTGAGAGTGTCATGATCGCGATACAACCCGATGTGGCCGACACGCGCCGACGGGATCAGCCGCAAGATGCCTTCCACCATTCCGAGTCCGGCACGCAAGATCGGCACAAGCACGAGCTTCTTGCCGGCGACCCGGGCGCCTGCCGTGCGCTCGAGCGGCGTTTCAACGTCGCAGGGCTCGATCTCGAGGTTGACCGTGGCCTCGTATGCCATGAGCATGGCGATCTCGTCCACGAGTTCCTTGAAGATCTTCGTGGGGGTTGAGCGATCACGCAGCATGGTGAGCTTGTGCTGCACCAGGGGGTGTCGCAGGATGACAACGTTGGTGTCCGGCGGGGTGGTGGGCATGCCGGGGAGTCTAGTATTTTCGCGGGGATGAAAGAATACCAGGCCGTCATCCTTCGCCTTGTCCATCGTGTCCGCGACGATGAAGACGCGATCACCGATCTCCTCAACGAACGCAGTCGCGGGGGTTGGGTACCGGAGCTCATGACGCAGGACGCGGAGCGGCTCACGATCGTCTTCGCGCGAAAGGCCGACTCTGGACGGTAGCCCGAGCGTTTGCGCCACTGCGTGGCACCCACCGGTCGCCAGCGCATGCAACTGACGTTTCATGGCGCCGCGCGCGAGGTCACGGGTTCGTGCCACGTCGTCCGCGTTGGCGGTCGAACGGTGTTGCTCGACGCCGGCCTGTTTCAAGGCCGCCGCACCGCCGTGCGCGAGAAGAACACGACGCTTCCCGTGGATACGTCATCGATCGATGCGGTCGTGCTGTCGCATGCGCACATCGATCACTCCGGACGGCTCCCGTTTCTGGCGCGCCGCGGGTATGCCGGCCCGATCTTTGCCACGCCGGCGACCGTCGATCTCTGTCGCGTGATGCTGGCGGATTCCGCGCACATCCAGGAGAAAGACGCGGAGTTTCTTGCCCGGCGGAACCGGGCGCACGAAGAGCCGCTGTACGATCCGTCGGATGCCGAGCGAGCCGTGCGGTTGATGCGCCCGGAAGCATACGGCACCACCTTCGATGTGGTGCCCGGCTTGCGGGCACAATATGTCGACGCCGGCCACATTCTTGGTTCGGCATCCGTGACGCTCGAGTGGCGTGACGGCGCGGTCACCCAGCGACTGGCCTTCAGCGGAGACATCGGCCGGCGGGGCCTCGCGATCATTCGTGATCCGGTGCCACCAACGAATGTCGACGCGCTCATCATGGAGAGCACGTATGGCAATCGCGAACATCCTGGGGCGGTCGGCGAACGCAACCGGCTTGCCACGATCGTTGCCGAGACCGCCGCGCGCGGCGGCAAGATCCTGATTCCAGCATTCGCCGTTGGCCGGACGCAGGAAATCGTCTACGCGCTGCATGTGCTCGCGCGAGAAAGGCGGATTCCGGAAATACCGATCGTCATTGACAGCCCGCTGGCAATCGAGGCTACCGCCGTCTTCCGCCAGCATGCCGACGTGTTCGACATGAATGAGCCCCTGATTCGTGAGTTCGCATCGAACCCGGCCATGGCACTGACGGACGGCATGGTTGAGTACGCGCAGACGCCCGACGAGTCGAAGGCTGCGATGAATCGTCGCGGACCGATGGTGATCGTGGCGGCATCGGGGATGGCCGAATCCGGCCGGATCCTCCACCATCTGCTCCATGGGGCGTCGAATCCGCAAAACACGATCCTGATCGTGGGCTATCAGGCTGAGCACACACTCGGGCGCCGGATCTGCGAACGTCGTCCAATCATCAAGGTCTTCGGCGAGAATGTCGAACTCCGTGCGCGCGTCGAGATCCTGAACGGATACAGCGCGCACGCTGGGCACGCCGAACTGCTGGCGTGGCACGCAGCCGTGAAGCGAACGTCCCCGCGGCTCCGGCACACATGGCTCGTGCACGGGGAGCCCGAAGCCCAGGACTCCCTCGCCGCCGAACTTCGCGCCACAGGCGCCGACACGAGCTGTCCGACGCGCGGGGCCACGGCGGAGATATGACCAATCCGCCCGACGGCGGGCGGGCCATCTCGACCCATGTGATCCATCATGGGCGCGTCATTGACGTGGTGGTCGATACCGTTCGCTTCCCGGATGGCACCCTGGGTGAGCTGGACATCGTTCGCCATCCCGGTGCGTGCGCGGTGCTCCCCTTCCTCGGCGATCCAACCGGAGCCGATCCATCGTTGCTCATGATCCGGCAGTACCGGCATGCGGCGGGTGGCTGGCTACTCGAGATACCTGCAGGGCGGCTCGATCCCGGGGAAGCCCCGGAAGACTGCGCGAGACGGGAATTGCTCGAAGAAACAGGGTGTACGACAAGTCACCTCGAACTCCTGACCACGATCCTGACGACGCCGGGCTTCAGCGACGAGCGCATTCATCTCTTCATGGCGGCTGGGCTTACCGCGGGGGTTGCGCGTCGCGAGGCGGATGAGTTCATCGAGCCGCGGGTGCTCACCCTTTCCGAGGCGCTCGGAAAAATTCGAACGGGCGAGATTGCAGATGGAAAGACGATCATTGCGATCCTCTTCGCGGCCGGCTTTCGACTGAACCGCTAGTTCGATCGTACGCACGGCCTGTCGGAATTCGGGACCTGGTGTCCACTTTCCATGTCCTCATTCCGGGAAACGGCGCTGTCTCCGGGCAAGAGCACAGCTCGCACACTGGCACGTTAAACCATTGTGCAGTAATCACTTGGCGAACAGGCCACCGAACACATGTGCTGCGGCACGGTCCGTGCTCAACAACTATCGGACGGAAACGCACCCGAGAGTCGAGGGCACTCCTTATGGTTCAGGCCACCGCACGGACCCAGCAGGCGCTCAAGGCGACGGAGCCGACACGCGCGGCGCTCGAGCGGTACGACGATCCGCAGCTCGTACAGGCCCACCTGGCGGGTGAGCGCCGGGCGTTCGACGTGCTTGTGGAGCGCTACCAACTTCGACTGCTGAACTTCGTCTACCGCATCGTGGGCGACCGCGAGCGCGCCGAGGACCTGGTGCAGGAGGCCTTCATTCGCGTGCACCGGCACTTGTCGCGGTTCGACCGGTCGAAGAAGTTCTCGACCTGGATCTACACCATCGCGTCCAACCTCGCGAAGAACGAACTCCGGAACCGTTCACGCAGTCCGCTCGTGTTGTTCACGACCCTGACACCGCAGTGGAACGACGACGATCGGCAACTCGATTTCGAGGATACCGATGCTCAGCCGGATGAGGCATTCCGGCGTCGGCACCTTCGGGAAGTCGTCGAGCAGTCCGTCGCCAAGCTGCCGGCGCATCACCGGGACGTGTTCGTGCTGCGCGAGCTCGAGGGCCGCTCGTATGAGGAAATCGCCGAGATCACGCACTGCAACCTCGGGACGGTGAAGTCGCGGCTCAACCGAGCCAGAAACGCATTCGCCGAGATCGTCGAGCCCGCGCTCCGCTAGCAGGTCGCCGGGTGGTGTCAGGGCACCCGTCGGAACCGGGGTGGCCCTGCGGGGGTACGGTGGACTACGTCCACCTCCGTCGATGACCTGTCAGGCATTCCGGCGAAATCACCTTGCGTTCATGGACGATGAATTGCCGGCCATCGTGCGGGCGGGTTTCATCGATCACATGGCGCATTGCCGACGGTGTGCGCGCCTACATGTGGCAATGCGCCGCGGTCTCATGGCGCTGGCCCTGATCCGCCCGGTACACCCGTCGGAAGGTTTTCGTCTCGGCCTCGCGGCGAGCCTTGGCCGCGCCGCGAACACGCAAGCGGAGGGCATGGCGGCAGAGGCTATATTCCGGGCATGCCGCTGGCCGCAATCGATGCACTCGACGACGCGGTCGCCCGAGGCACGCCGGCACCGGTTTACCTCTTTCACGGCGACAACGACTTCCTGAAGGAAGAGAAGCTGCGTGACGTGGTCACGCGGCTCTCCGATCCGGCGACGCGCGACTTCAATGTTGACGCGTTCCGTGGTGCGGAAACGGATGCCGGGCGCCTGTCACACGCCCTCGATGCGCTGCCGATGATGGCCGCGCGGCGTGTGGTGGTGGTGCGTGACGTGGCGGCGCTGAAGAAGGATGCGCGGGCGGCGCTCGATCGGTATCTCGACCGCCCGTCCCCCGAGACCGTGTTGTTGCTGGTGGCCCAGGCGGGCTGGAAGCCCGACGCTTCCATCATGGGACGGGCGATGAGCGTGGCGTTTGCCGCGCTTGACGGCAGTGCCGCGTTGAAGTGGATCGCGACACGTGCGGCAGCCGCCGGCGGAGGCATCGCGCCCGACGCAGCGAAGCTGCTGCTTGCCGCAACCGGGCCTGATCTCAGCATGATCGAGGGCGAGTTGCACAAGCTCCGTGATTTTTCGGCGAATGGCGCAATTTCGGCGCAGGACGTCGCGGCCGTCGTCGGCGTGTCCGCCGGCAAAACGACGACCGACCTCATTGACCTCGTGTGCGCACGCGATGGCTTGGCAGCGGCGGGACTGGTGCCAGCGGTCATGCGGCAGCCGAAGGCATCAGCGGTTGGCATCGTCATGTCGCTGACCGCGCACCTGCTGGGAATCGGACAGGTGTTGGTTGATCGCGCGAACCGCGTCGCCCCGCGACAGCAGGCCGCGAATCTGTACGCCATGATGGGCGAAGCCCGTAGCGCACCGGTTGGCCGTCCATGGAGCGAAGCGGTCGGCGCCATGACGCGGCATGCCGATCGCTGGGATTGTCCTGGCGTTGATCACGCGCTGATGCTGCTAGCCGGTGCCGACAGCGCGCTCAAGGAAGCCGGCGTGTCGAGCGATGAGCAGGTGCTGTCAACACTCGTCATGTCGATGTGCGCGTCCCGTCGGGCGACCCGCGCGGCGTAGGCACGGCATGATCCGCACGCCGAGACCCCGATACTCGCGGTTGAAAGTGGCGCCGGCGATCGCTGGAGCGATCGCAATGGCGACGATGGCTGCCGCACCACGTGCGAGCGCGCAGACTCCACGGGCGTCGGCACCTGTGCTCGCGCGGATCGACTCCCTGGTCGCGGCGCGCGACAGCGCGCGCGCCAAGACGGTGGTCGACTCGGTCCTCGCGGACACGGACCCGAGTTCCACGGTCTATCCGGGCGCACTCTATCGCCGAGGCGCCCTGGCTGGGTTTCCTGCCGGACGGACCGACCTCTTGCGGCTCATCGTCGATTTTCCGCTTCACGACCGGGTGAGCGACGCTCTATACCTGCTGGCCGAGGGCGAACTGGCGACGGACGAGCGCGATATGGGGGCGGCGCACCTCGAGCGGATCGTTCGAGACTTTGCCGGAAGTGCGGTGGGCCCCCGCGCCGCGGCTGAGCTGGCCCGCCTGCGCATGGCGCAGGGCCGAATGGCGGACGCATGCACGGCGTTCGATTCCGCCCTCGCGCACATTCCCGCGTCGGACGTCGAGCGGCATCGACGCGTGGCGTATGACGCCCGGCCGTGTGACGGCTATCGCGAGGCCGTCGCCGACAGCATCGCCACTGCGGCCGCTGCGGCGTTCGCCCGCGACTCGGCTGCGCGCGACTCGGTCGCGCGCCGGAGAACCGGGCCGCCAGCGTCGCGCGCCGCCGGTCGCGCCGGATCGAAGGCCGTTTCGCGCACGACATCGGGTGCGGCGGCGGATGGGAAGTGGAGCGTGCAGGTTGCCGCGTACGGGTCGCCATCCGACGCCAGTCGGCTCATGTCGCGACTGAAGGACCTTGGATACGCCGCGCGCGTGAGTGGCGACGGGCCGTTTCGGGTGCGCGTGGGACGGTACCAGACGCTCGCAGCCGCCACCGCGATGGTGACACGACTGAAGGCGGCCAAGTTTACGGCGATCGTCGTCGATGCGGAGCGTCCGTGAGCGCCGCGCAGCCCACGCCGCTCATGCAGCAGTACGACGAAATCAAGGCGCGCCATCGCGACGCGATCCTGCTGTTCCGGATGGGCGACTTCTTCGAGATGTTCCACGACGACGCCAGAGTCGCGGCGCGTGTGCTTGGCCTGACGCTTACGTCGCGCAACAACGGTGGCGCTGCGGCCGTGCCTCTCGCTGGCGTTCCCGTGCGTGCGGCAAACGAGTACGTCCGCCGGCTGGTCGAGCAGGGCTACCGTGTGGCCGTATGCGACCAGATCGAGGATCCGCGGGCGGCCAAGGGGATCGTCAAGCGGGCCGTGATCGAGACCGTAACACCGGGCGCCGTGTTTGCGGATGATCTGCTGGACAGCGGGCGCAACACGTTTCTCGCGGCAATTCAGGAACGCGGTGACGCCGTGGGGATCGCCGCGGCCGACCTGTCCACGGGCGAGTTCCGGCTGGTCGCGGCGTCGCGCGACGATGCTGCCGCGGCGCTCGCCCGCCTCGCACCACGCGAACTGCTCGTGACGGCAACGATGCGCAGTGGACATCCGGCATCTGACGGAACGCTCGTCACCGAGCGCGATGCATGGGAGTTCGACCCGGTATCCGCCGCTCGCGACCTGGCCGAGCACTATGGCGTGGTGTCGCTCGAGGGCCTTGGGCTGGGCCCTGGCGACGATCTCGTGGTTGGCGCTGCCGGCGCGCTCGTGCGATACCTCCGGGAACTGCAGCCGGCGGGCATTGCGCACCTCTCGCGGCCGGTGATCGAGCGCCCGGGCGGGCTGATGCCGCTCGACGACATGACGCGCCGGAACCTCGAGCTCGTCGAATCGATGCGAGGGGCGGCGGACGGCGGCACACTGCTGAGCGTGCTGGATCGGACGGTGACGCCGATGGGAGCGCGACTCCTCCGGGCACGCGTGCTCGCGCCGCTCACGGAACGGACGGCCATCGAAGATCGCCTCGATGCCGTGGCCGCGCTGGCCGGCGCGACGACGGCGCGCGACACCACGCGGGTCGCGCTCGATGGCGTGCGCGACATCGAACGGCTCGCCGCCAAGGCAGCGGCCCAGCGCGCCAACCCTCGCGAACTGCGTGCCCTTGGCGATTCGCTGGCACGGCTGCCCGAGGTGACGCGGGCAATGGCCGCCGTCCATCCGGGCGGTGAGCTCGCCGCGATCGTCACGAGCTGGGACGACGCCGCGGAGATACGCGATGACATCATCCGCACACTGGTTGAGCGTCCGCCGGTGGTGCTCGGCGATGGTGAGACGATCGCACGCGGCGTCAGCCCGGAACTCGACGACTTGCGGGCGGTCGCCACCGGTGGCCGAGAGGCCATTGCGCACCTCCAGCAGGCCGAACGCGAGCGCACGGGGATCGCGTCGCTCAAGGTCGGCCACAACCGCGTGTTCGGGTACTACATCGAGGTTACGAACGCCAACGCCCACCTCGTTCCCGCCGACTACCAGCGTCGACAGACACTGGCCGGGGCCGAGCGGTATGTCACCCCGGCGCTGAAGGAATTCGAGGAGAAGGTCCTGCACGCCACCGAACGTATCGAGGCCCTGGAGCGGGACCAGTTCGGGGCGGTGCGTGCGCGGGCAGGGGAAGCCATTGTGAGGCTGCAGGCGATTGCGCGGCGGGTGGCAGTCGTCGACGTGACGGCATCGCTGGCGGAGGTTGCTGCGCGGAACCGCTACGTGCGTCCGGACATGCACGACGGGCCGGAACTCGAGGTGACCGGGGGACGCCACCCGGTGGTCGAGCAGATGATGCCGCGCGAGCAATTCATCCCGAATGACATCGTGCTGACGCCAGATGCACGCATGGCGATCCTCACGGGACCGAACATGGCGGGCAAGAGCACCATCCTTCGGCAAGTGGGTCTGCTGGCGTTGCTTGCGCACATCGGGAGCTTCGTGCCGGCGTCCCGCGCGCGAGTCGGGCTCATGGACCGGATCTTCACGCGGGTTGGCGCGAGCGACAACCTCGTGCGCGGCCAGTCCACGTTCATGGTGGAGATGTCGGAGACGAGTGCAATCCTGAACACGGCCACGGCCCGCAGCCTCGTGCTGCTCGACGAGATTGGGCGCGGCACGAGCACGTGGGATGGCGTCAGCATTGCATGGGCCGTGAGCGAGTACCTGCACAACCAGGTCGGCGCCAAGACGATCTTCGCGACGCACTATCACGAACTGACCCAGCTTGCGGATGAGCTCCCGGGCGTGCGCAACTTCAACGTCGCCGTGGAGGAACGCGGCGGCGGGATCCGATTCCTGCACCGCTTGCGTCCGGGCGGCGCGGATCGCTCATACGGAATCGAGGTTGGCCGCCTCGCGGGCCTCCCGGACGCGGTGCTCCGCCGGGCGCGTGCACTGTTGGCGATCCTCGAGCGCGAGCAGCTGGCAGTTGCGCTGGCGGGTGGAGCCGTCCGGCGTTCCAGCGGAAGCACCGAATCCCAGCTCGCCCTGTTTGGCGCCACGCCGGAGCACCCGGTGGTGGAGCGGCTCCGCACCGTGGACGTCAACCGCGTGACGCCGATCGAAGCGATCGCCCTCCTCGCCGACCTTGTCGCCGACGCCCGGCGCGAGCAGCCGAGCGCCGCGCCCGTAGATTCCCGCGACCCCAGCTGACGAGCTTTTTCGATGCCGACGCCCGCGCGCGACCTTCACGTCTATGATTCGGTGCTCGACTCGATCGGGTGGACCCCGCTCATCCGGCTGAATCACGTCACGCGCGGCATCGTGACACCGGTCTGGGTGAAGGCGGAGACCCGCAATCCGGGTGGTTCCGTGAAGGACCGGATCGGCATCCCGATCATCGAGCGGGCCGAGCGCGAGGGGCGGCTGAAACCCGGCGGAACGATCGTCGAGGGCACGAGCGGCAACACCGGTGTCGCGCTCGCGATTGCCGCGTCGCTCAAGGGCTATCGATGCGTCTTCACGATGCCCGACAAGATGTCGCAGGAAAAGGTCCGGCTGCTGAAGGCTTATGGAGCCGAAGTGATCATCACGCCGACGGCGGTGCCACCGGACCACCCGGACAGCTATGTGATGACCGCGAAGCGCATCGCGCACGAAACGCCGAATGCGATCCTCGCCGACCAGTTCTACAACCAGGCGAATCCCGACGCGCACGAAGCGACAACCGGACCCGAGATCTGGGAGCAGACCGGCGGACGCATTACGCACCTGATCTCGGCCGCGGGCACGGGCGGCACCGTGACCGGCGTGGGCCGCTATCTCAAGAAGAAGAACCCGAAGATCCAGGTCGTGTGCGGCGACCCGGTGGGTTCGATCCTCGCCGAGTACTGGCGCAGCGGCGGGGCAAACAAGGCGGAAGGCGTGCCCTACAAGGTCGAAGGCATCGGGCAGGACAAGATTCCCGGGACCCTCGACATGACGGTCATCGACGAATTCCAGACGGTGGCCGACCGCGATGCGTTCGCCATGGCACGCCGGCTCACGCGTGAGGAAGGCCTCTTCGCGGGAGGATCGTCGGGGTTGCAGGTGCACGTCGCGCTTTCCGTCGCGCGTCGCGTGAACGACCCGGCGGCGTGCGTGGTGACGTTCCTCTGCGACACGGGCGAGCGGTACCTCTCAAAGCTCTACAGCGACGAATGGATGCGCGAAAACCAGATGCTCGAACAGCCGCGCACCACCCTCGGGCAGCTGCTCGAGAGCAAGAGCGGTCATGCGCCGACCGAGGTGATCAGCGTCGCTCCGACGGCCACGGTGCGGCAGGCACTGCGCCTCATGTCCCTTCACGACATCTCGCAACTTCCGGTCATCGAGAACGGCAACTGCGTCGGTGCCGCATCGGAGAGCACGCTGAGCGCGGCGTCGCTCGAGGACGTGAAGGTGCTCGAGCGCGCCGTGTCGAGTGTCATGGAGTCGCCGTTCCCGACCGTTGAGTGGGGGCAGTCGGCTGATGCGATCGTGAAGGTGCTGTCCAAGGCCAATCCGGCGGTGCTGGTGCGCGAGAACGGCGCCATTCGTGGCATCGTGACGCGGTCGGACCTGCTCTCCTTCCTGATGTCGCGATAATGCGCATCGTGGTGTTGCTTGGGGGCACGTCGTCTGAGCGCGACGTGTCGATCGCTTCGGGCCTCCGGATCGCCGCAGCACTGCGCCAGAAAGGGCACGATGTGGTGGCCATCGACACGGTTCGCGGCGCGCTGACGGAATCGGAGGAGGCCGCCCTGATTGCGGGTGGCGTGATGCGTCCGCTCCCTCCTGATCCGCATGCGCTCGCGCGGCTCAATCGCGACTCATTGCCTGCCGCCGTGCGCGGGCTGACTCGCGACGTTGACGTGGTCTTCCTCGGCCTGCACGGCGGCCAGGGCGAGGACGGGACGATCCAGGCGCTGCTCGACCTCACCGGCGTTCGCTACACGGGCAGCGGGCATCTGGCCAGCGCCCTCGCGATGGACAAGGACCTCTCCAAGCGACTGTTCCGCGACAGCGGAATACCGACGCCGGACTGGGAGCTGCTGCGCGACTCACGGGCGCCCGAATGGCGATCCCCCGCATTCGCGGCCCGTGTAGAGGCAACGTTCGGCCTGCCGGTGATCGTGAAGCCATCCAAGGAGGGCTCGACGGTTGGCCTCAGCCTCGTGAAGTCACGCGACGCGCTGGCCGCTGCCGTGGCGGAGGCGTTCCGGCACGACGACGAGGTCATGATCGAGCGGTTCATCGCGGGGCGCGAGCTGACGGTGGGGATACTCGGCGACGATGCACTACCCGTGGGCGAGATCATCCCGACGCACGAACTGTACGACTACGAGTGCAAGTACACGCCGGGCATGGCGCGCGAGGAATTCCCGGCGAAGCTGACGGCGCAACAGGCCGGGAGGATACAGGCGCTGGCCCTGCGCGCGTTTGCGGTGCTCAAGCTGTCCGGCTATGCGCGCATTGACTTCCGAATGACCGGCGACGGAGAATTCTACTGTCTGGAAGCGAACACCCTGCCGGGGATGACGGAGTTGAGTCTGATTCCGCAAGCCGCCGCTGCGGCGGGGATCGCGTTTCCGGACCTGTGCGATCGCATCGCACGGCTGGCCGTGCACGCTCCCGCCCCCGGAGAGACTTGATGACTGGATCGAAGCCCGTCGCAGCAGCAGCCCTCGCCGGCGTTCCGGCGGGCGTGCAAGCGCAGGGCGTCTGGGCTGGGCGCCGCCAGCTCTTCGTCCGCTTTGCGGGTGAGGCCGAGACGGCCACGATGTACACGGCGCCCGCGCTCGTGCGCGAGATCGAGCGCCAGCTCAGCCGGTCGATCTTCCATTCGATCTCGATCAGCGGACGCGACCCGCTTGCGAACATACCGTTCCTGCAGGCCGCCCTGGCGGGGGTTCCCGGGCACGTTCCCGTGCTGCTCGACACGGACGGACAGCGACCGGCGGCGGTGACCGACATCGCCTCGCGGCTCGCGCTCGTTCAGGTGACCGTCGAGTTCACCGGACCTGACGCCGCGATCGCGCACGCGATCAATACGCTTGGCGTCGCGGCCAAGGCTGGTCGCCGCCATGCGCTGGTACTGTGCCCACGCGAGGATACGACGGATGCGCAGATGCTGCGCATCATCGAACAGGCCAGCCAGGCGAGCCCTGCCGTTGAAGTCGTCATCCACCCCACATCGCCCGGTGGCGAAACCGGGATGCTCGACCGCCGATGGTCCATGCTGCTCGAACAGGCGATGGGGACTCACGCGGACTGCTGCATGCTGCTGCGTGTGCCGGCCCCGGCCGGGTTGCGATGAGCGGCGCAGGTCAGGTCCACGACGTGGCGGTGGCGCGCGATGCGGGTGCGCCACGCGTGACGCGAACGATCGCGGCCGTCTCGTTGCTGCTCTTTCTCGTTCAGGCGACGGTGCTGGCGCCGGGCGATATCGCGTCAGCACTCGGATTCTCGGCCCACGACCTCGGGCACCGGTGGTGGACGACCGCGACCTTCACGCTCGTCAATCCGGGGTTCTGGCCACTGGTGGCGAACCTCTCGGCGCTGCTGGTGTTCGGGTCAGCGCTGGAGCGGGCGTGGGGCAGCGGCGAATTCGTGCGCTATTACCTCGTCTGTTCGCTCGGCGCCTGGGTTGCGCACCTGACGTTTGCGTCCCCCGACGTGACCCTGGCGGGAAGCGCCGCCCCAGCGATCGGCCTCGTCCTCGCCTTTGCAGCGCAAAGTGGAATCGAACCCCCGCTTCGGATCGGTGCGGTCGCCATCACCGCGGGGTGGGTCGCGGTGGGGGGAACAACCGCCGTGCTGGCGGCGGGCCTGCTCACCGCGGAGCCGGACACTGCGCCGGCGTACCTCGTCCACTTCGGCGGATTCGTGGCCGGCTGGGCGTATCTGCGGGCGATCGGGTCGATCAGCTTCGGCCGCCTGCGCGACGCCGTCTCTCCCGTGCCGGACGAACCGGACGAAGGGCCGCCGCGTGCCGTTCCCCGCACGCAGCCACGGGCGCACCGGCAGGAAGACGACATCGTCACGCGCAGCAACGCGGCCGTGGCGCGCGAAGCGGCCGCCCGCCGACTTGTGGCGCCGCCCGCGCGCGACCCGAAGTCGCTCGACCGCGTGCTCGACAAGATCTCTCAACAGGGACTCGGCAGCCTGACTCCCGACGAGCGCACGTTGCTCGATGAGATGTCGCGCCGGCTCCGCGACCGGTAGCATCCGTGCCCAAGCCCGGTCTCCTCGAGACGTTCCCCAACCCGTACCCGGGGCGCGACTACGAAATCGTGATGACGTGCCCCGAGTTCACGTCGCTCTGCCCGGTGGGCGGCATCGAGTCCGATGCAGCGGAACTCCAGGCGCTGCAGGGCGGCGCGCCGGACTTCGGCACCGTCACCGTCACCTATGTGCCCGGGCGCCGGTGCGTGGAGCTCAAGAGCCTCAAGCTCTACCTGTGGAGCTTCCGCAATGACGGGATCTTCTATGAGCGTGCGGTCAACACGATTCTCGACGACCTCGCCAAAGCAGTCCGGCCGCGACGGATGACGGTCGTGGGAGACTTCAACACGCGTGGCGGCATCAAGTCCGTGATCACGGCAAGCGTTGTCGCGCGCCGCGGACGAACGCGGCGCGGCTAGGGGATCGGCGGGATCGAGCCGGACCGCCAGCCGATCGAGCCACGGCGACCGGCGTTCCACCGGGGATAGGTGCCAAGCCACCGCACGTCACGGCCCGCGGATCCCAGCTTTTCGAGGACAACTTCCGTTTCGGCATCCCCGCTCTCGTGGTCGAATTCCACGAAGAACCGGTAGCTCCACGGCTCACCCGTGGGGCGCCCCTCGATACGCCGGACGTTCACGCCGTGACTTGCCAGCGGCACCAGGGCATTGAGCAGGGCGCCCGGAACGTCGCCAACGGTCATGAGAATCGTCGTCCTCACCGGAGTGCCGGCAGGCATCACCTGACGTTCGCTCGAAATGCCCAGGAACCGGGTCTGCGCATCGGGGCGATCCTGAATGTCCGGGGCGACCAGCGAGAGCTGATGCGTCAGCAGCGCGACCCGGCTTGCCACGACCGCGAACTGCGGGTCGGCCAGGTTCTCGACATCCACTACCGACGCGGCAGTATCGAGCACGGAGTGGACGGTGATGCCCGGGTTGGCGCGAAAAAACCGGCCGCACTGCGACAGGGCCACAGGGTGACAGAAGACGTCTCCCACCGCCGCCAGTGGTGCGTCTGGCGCGCCGAGCAAGCACAGGTGTGAGGGGACCACGGTCTCGGCGACAGCGTAAATCCCCGGGGTCGCGTCGATGGCGTCGTGACTCGACTGTACGGACCCCAGAATCGTATGCTCGATGGGAAGCACGCCACGCTGGGCGGTGCCGGACACCACGGCGGCCGTGATGTCCGCGAAGTCCTGCAGCGGCATCAGATCGGCAGCGCCGCCCCACAACTGGTGCGCAGCTTCTTCACCGAACCCGCTGAGTTCCTGCTGGTAGGCGACTTGGAGGGTATTCACTATGTATAAGAAGAATACACCAGCCCCGATGTCACGGTCAGAGGCAGACTTGGCCTCGTCGGGTTGGGGGGGTAAATTCGACGGCTACCCGGCTAGGTAGCTCAGTTGGTAGAGCAGCGGACTGAAAATCCGCGTGTCGGCGGTTCGATTCCGTCCCTAGCCACTCGTCGTCGGCGCCCGAATGCGCCGGAACCGGCTCAGGTTGCCGGTCGCTTCTGGAGCCCGAGCTTCACGATACGCTCGAGCAGCTCCGTGTATGACACGCCTGCGGCCTTGGCGGCGGCGGCAAACTCCTCGGTCTTCGCGATTTCGGGGTTCGGGTTGGCCTCAAGGAAGTAGAATCGCCCCGCGTCGTCGAGGCGGAAGTCGAGGCGGGCGTACCCCGTGAGCTCGAGAATCTTGTAGATGCGCTTGGCTACTTGCGCCATGCGTGCGGCGACGTCGTCCGGGAGCCGGGCCGGGCCCGTGTCGATGCCGTGGCGTTCCTGATACTCGACGTCGTGCTTTACCTTCGCCGTGGCGATGAGTGGCTCGCCCTCTGGGCGTTTCCGTGCCACCAGCTCCCAGACGGGGAATACGGCCAGCCGGTCGTTCCCCACCACGCTCACGTAGAGTTCCCGACCCTCGATGAACTGCTCAGCGATAGCGTCGGTGGCGAGGCGCTCGTGCACGAAAGCGACGCGTTCGGCGAGTTTTTCGTCGGAGTCGACCACCGAGGCGCGGGCGATACCCACGGACGCGTGCTCGATGAGCGACTTCACGATGAGCGGGAACCGGAGACGCGCCGGACGCCGCACCTTGTGCCCGATGGGAAACACGGCAAAGTCGGGCACCCGGATGCGGTGATAGGCGACGAGCTTCTTCGACAGCGCCTTGCCGCGCGACAGGATCATGCCGCGTGGATTGCACCCGGTGTAGGGGATGCGCATCAGCTCCAGGAAGCTCACGACGTTCTGGTCGAACAGCGACTCCCCGTGGAATTCCTCGAGCAGGTTGAAGACGATGTGCGGCTTGCCCTCGTCGATGGCGTCGCGAATGGGGAACAGCTCGTACTGGACGCCGAGCGGGTTCACCTCGTGGCCTGCGGCACGGAGCGTACTGACGACGTCGTACTCCGTCTTGGACTCGGACGCTTCCTGCGGCGTGAGGCTCGCGCGGTCTGCGACGGGCACGAGCTCGGGATGCATGAGGGCGAGGATGCGCAACGGCTTCATACGACGATCCAGTCCCGCCGTCCCTGCCGCGAGAGCATCTCCATCGTGCGCGCCGTGAGGAGCACCATGAAATCCGTGAGGACCTGCCGTTCACGGCCGACGACGCGCAGGCGCAGCTCGCTGCAGCGCCCGATCATGTCGCCGAGCACGGTATCGAGTGTGAACTGGTATTCGCCCGTCCATCGGGCGACCACCCGGCGGATGGAGGAGCGATGGCGCCGGAGAAATACCGCGGCAGGCTCGCGAGAGCGCAAACGCCGGTCGTTCGAGAAGAGCTGTCGAAGGTCATCATCCCAGGTCTTGGGAAACTCGGCCGAGTAGAGGGCGCGACGGTAGGTGTAATGCTCGAAGAGTGTGCGTGAAAGCTTCCGCAGCGGGTCGACGTGCTGGCGTGACCGCACCATGGGCGGGCGGCCGGCGATCTCTTTCATGATGCGGTCCACGTACTGGAGCTTGCGCAAGGCCGGCCAACCGGCGTACCGGCGCCGCCAATCCGAGCGCGGCTGGAGCCAGACGGCGAACGTCTCGGCAAAATCCTCATCGGGGTGGCTCTGGGCGTACCAGCGGCGGAGATGCTGGACATAGCGCTTGCTGGCGGGATTGGGGCGGTACGACTCCGGGTATGGCGTGGAAGACCGGCCAAACAGCCGCTGCCACTCGCGTCGCCGGTGAAGGTCGTACGCGTGCTGAATGGCGTGACCGCACTCGTGGCGCAGGATGCGCATGCATTCCGCGTGCGTTCCGCCCTCGACCTCCAGGAGCTGCGCGCGTTCCAACCGCATGAGGCGTGGGTGCGCGAGATAGAAGGGGATCGCGATGCCGGGTACGCCGCCCGGCGAGAACCATTCGTCCGAGAGCCACGCGTGCGGGCGGATGACCAGCTGGCGGGAGGCCAATTCGCCGTACAGCTCCTCCAGGCAGTCCTCCAGCCACGTGCCTTCGATCGTCAGGTTGAGGTCCCTGAGCCGGAGCAGCAGGAGGCGTTTCGTCGGCCACCGTGTCCACGGTCGGGCCGGGCGTCGTCTGGCGTGTTGCGTTCGTGGCATGGGCGTGGCCGAGCGGGACGATGCGCCGAAGCGGGGCGAGTGGCAAGGGGAGACGCACCCCGCTTAGCATTCCGGCGTGCCGGACGCCGACAGCCCGTACGCTCCACTGCGCATCCCGAACTTCCGGCGCTACGTGGCGGCCGTCGTCAGCATGACCCTGGCGACGATGATCCAGGGGACGATCGTCGGCTGGCAAATGTACGAGCTGACGCACGATCCCCTCGCGCTGGGGCTCATCGGACTCGCCGAAGCGCTCCCGTTCATGGCGATGTCGCTCTATGCGGGCCACGTGACGGACCTGCACGATCGCCGGCGCGTGGCGATCATGGCGCTGCTGGTGTACTGTGCCAGCGCGGTGGCGCTGTTCCTGTTTCCGCGCCTTCTTGGCGCGCACCCGCGCGCCATGGTCGATGCGATCTATGTCGTCATCGGCGTGAGCGGCGTGGCCCGCAGTTTCCTGCAACCCGCGCGGCAGGCGCTGGGTGCCGAGGTGGTGCCGCGCGAGCTGTTCACGCGCTCGGTCACGTGGCGGAGCGGCGCCTGGCAACTGGCGGCGGTGGTGGGCCCCGCGCTGGGCGGCGCCCTGTATGCCATGGGCGGGCTGTCCGCCGCGTACGCCACCGATGCCGTGCTCACGATGGCCGCGATCGTGCTGCTGGTGCGTGTTGACCGCGAGCGACCGTTGGTGAAGGTGTCGGGCGAGCCGATCTTCCAGCGGCTTGTGGCAGGCGTGCGGTTCGTGTTCACCGAGCGGGTGGTACTCGGCGCGCTCTCGCTCGACATGTTCTCGGTGCTGTTTGGCGGTGCCGTGGCTCTGTTGCCCGTGTTCGCCGCGGACATCCTGCACGTGGGCCCGTCGGGGCTCGGCCTGCTGCGCTCGGCGCCCGCGATCGGGGCGGTTGTGATGTCGGCGGCCCTGACGCACGCGAGGCCGTTTCAGCGCACCGGGCGCGTGCTCCTCCGATGCGTGGCGCTGTACGGTCTTGCCATGATCGCATTTGGGCTCTCGACGAACTTCGCGCTGGCCGTGGTGGCGCTCATCGTGAGCGGGGCGGCCGACATGGTGAGCGTGTTCATCCGCTCCACCCTGCTGACGACGCGGACGCCGCCCGAGATGCTCGGTCGCGTCATGTCCGTGAACGGGATCTTCGTGGGCAGCTCGAACGAGATCGGCGCGTTCGAGTCGGGCGTGACCGCGGACTGGTTCGGGGCGGTGCCGAGCGTCGTGCTCGGCGGTGCACTGACGCTCGTGGTCGTGGCGGTTACCGCGTGGCGCAACCCGATCCTGCGCGAGTTGCGCGGACTCGATCCGCAGGCCGGGTAAGCCCCTACCCGCGCGCGCTGATCACGCGACGCGCGGCCGCGGCGACGGCCGCCGGCGTGATGCCGAATTCCTCGTACAGCCGCTGATAGGGTGCGGAGGCGCCGAATCGCTCGATGCCGACCACGGCCCCGGCATCACCGACCCAGCGATACCACGACATGGGGTGCGCGGCCTCGACGGCGACGCGCGGCACGCCGGCCGGAAGGACGGCGCCGCGGTAAGCGGCATCCTGCCGAGCGAACAGCTCCAGACACGGGGCGCTGACCACGCGTGCAGCGACACCCTCGGCCGCCAGCACGGCCTGCGCGTCGAGGGCCACCTGGACTTCGGACCCGCTGGCGATCAGCACCACCGCCGGCGGCCGGTCCGGCTCCGAGAGCACGTAGGCCCCCCGCGCGAGACCAGCCGCAGGCGCATACCGGCTGCGGTCGATCAAGGCCAGCTTCTGTCGGGTGAGCACGAGGGCCGTGGGCCCGGTACGGTTGCCGATCGCGGCACGCCACGCCTCGGTGGTTTCCGCCGCGTCGGCAGGACGCACCACGAGCACGTTCGGGATGCAGCGCAGCGCCGCGAGATGCTCGACGGGCTGGTGGGTGGGACCATCCTCGCCGAGGCCAATCGAGTCATGCGTGAACACGTAGATCGCCTGGCGGTTCATGAGTGCCGCCAGCCGGATGGCGGGGCGCATGTAGTCGGCAAAGACGAGGAACGTGCCGCCATACGGAATCACGCCGCCGTGCAGCGCCATGCCGTTCATCACGGCACCCATCGCGTGCTCGCGGATGCCAAAGTGCACGTTGCGACCCGCGGGCGCGCGGGGCGAGGCGAACGGCATGCCCCTGAGCGTGGTGAGGTTCGATCCAGACAAGTCCGCCGACCCCCCGGCAAGTTCCGGGATCTTCGGCGCGATCGCGTTGAGCACCACGCCCGATGCCGCCCGCGAGGCGATACTGCCGTTCGACGCGTCGAATGCCGGGAGCGCGGCCTCCCAACCGGCGGGAAGGTCGCCGTGCATGCGGCGCCCAAGCTCCTTGGCGTCCGCCGGAAAGGCTTGAGCGTACGCAATGAGCTGGCGGCGCCACGCATCCTGTGCCACGCCGCCGCGATCGCGAACGGTACGCCAGTGTGCGGCGGCCTCAGCGGGAACGGTGAACGGCTCGGTCCATGCCCAGCCGATGTTCTTCTTGGTAAGGGCGACTTCGTCCGTACCGAGCGCCTCGCCGTGGGCCTTGGCCGTGTCCACCCGGTTTGGGCTGCCGTACCCGATGTGAGATCGCACCACGATGAGTGACGGGCGCGCTGTCTCGGCGCGAGCTTCGGCGATGGCGATGTCCAGCGCATCCAGGTCATTGACGTCCGCGACGCGTGTCACATGCCAGCCGTATGCCGTGAACCGGGCGACGACATCATCCGAGCACGAAAGGTCCGTGCTGCCGTCGATCGTGATCCGGTTGTCGTCGAAAAAGCCGATCAACTTGCCGAGTTTCTGATGCCCGGCAAACGAGGCTGCTTCGTGCGACACGCCCTCCATGAGGTCGCCATCGCCCGCGATGAACCACGTGGTGTGGTCGACGATCGCGTGGCCATCCCGATTGAACTCACCCGCGAGCAGGCGTTCGGCGAACGCCATGCCGACCGCATTGCCGACCCCCTGGCCGAGCGGGCCGGTGGTGGTTTCGACTCCCGGCGTGTGTCCGACCTCGGGGTGCCCCGGGGTCTTGCTCCCCCACTGGCGAAAACGGCGGATCTCGTCGAGCGAGAGGTCATATCCACTCAGGTGCAGCGATGCGTACAACAGCATCGATGCATGCCCGGCGGACAGCACGAAGCGATCGCGATTTGGCCACGCCGGATCCGCCGGATTGTGCCGCATGTGCCGGTGGAACAGCACGTACGCCAGTGGTGCGAGTGCCATTGGCGTGCCTGGATGGCCCGATTCGGCCGCCTGTACCGCATCCATCGCGAGCGTCCGGACCGTGTTGATTGCAAGGAGTTCGAGGTCGGCGTGGGTCACGGGTGTGCGATGTGATGGATGGGGCGTTTTGGCGTTCGAAAACTAGCCACCCACACCAGTAGTCGCCGGACGCAGGCGCAGTCGTGGCGAAGGCTTTGCCGCGACGTTCCCCCGCCCCCATAATTGCGGGATGACTCACCCGACGACCGGTGGAGCTGGGTCGGCCACCCTGTCGCGTGAACTCGCGGACTTCCTGATCGAACTCTCGATCGGACTCCACAAGAACGCGATCTATCCTCCCGGTCATCCGCTGCTGGAGGGCGCGACCACGGGCATTGCCCGGCGGCTCGAGGCGCTCCTGCAGGGGCGCTCGTCGCTGTCGCTTGGCGTTGCGCGCGAGCAGCTCATCATCGAGGGAGTCGCGACGGACGAGAACAACCCCGTGCTGCGCGACCTGGCGCAGCGTCTGCACCGGCACCACCTCGGAGCGGTGAAATTCACCGCCGGCGTGACCGCAGCGGAAATCGCGGATGCGCTCGCAACGATCGCCGTGGATGTCGGGCGCCGCCCCCGGCCACTTGGCCTCGAGGGCGAGGACGTCCTGCAAAAGTGGGAACATGTCCGCCTCTTTCCGCTGACGTTCGAGCAGCTCCAGTTGCTGGACGAAGAGCCGAGCGAGGAATCCGACCAGATGCGCGGCGACAAGAGTCGCGCGGCGCAGCTGTGGATCGGTCTAGCCCGGGCGGCGATCGCGGCGGAGGCGGACTCCGACGGAGATGCGGCGGAATCGACCGATCCCGTGCTCGTGGCGAAGGCCATCGATGAGCACAAGAAGGACGCGGCGTACGACCAGGTGGTGGTCGGCTACCTGTTGCAGATCGCCGAGGAACTCAAGGCCAAGGGCGGCAAGGACGCCGCCGCACTCCAGAAGCGCATTTCACGCCTGGTGGCGACGCTGCAGCCGGAAACGCTTTCGCGCCTCCTGCGCATGGGGGGCGACGTGAACCAGCGCCGCAAATTCGTGCTGGATGCGGCGCAGGGCATGGCCGTGGACGCCGTGGTGGAACTGGTGCAGGCGGCGGCCGACACGTCGGGGCAGAACGTGTCGCATTCGCTGGTGCGCATGCTCTCCAAGCTGGCCGTGCACGCTGACGAAGGCGCTCCCCTCGGGCGTGCGGCGGCGGACGTGGCGTTGCGCGACTCGGTGCACAAGCTGATCTCGGACTGGACGCTCGACGATCCCAACCCGGACGGGTATCGTCGCGCGCTCGAGAAGATGTCGCTGGCAACGCCGGCGTTCCAGACGGGCGATGACGCGTATCCGTGCGAGCCCGAGCGACTGCTGGCGATGGGGATCGAGATTCAGATGTTCGGTGATCCGGTGCAGCGTTCCGTTGCCGCGCTCTCGAACGCGGACGACCTGCGTCCCCTGCTGACGCTGCTGGATCAGGCGCCCGAAGGCTGGATGCGCGACGCGCTCTGGCGCGAGGTGGCGACCCCGGACGTGCTGCATCGGCAGCTCGAGCGCCACACCGTCGACCTCGACTCGGTCGAGCGGCTTGTCGCCCGCATGGGCCTTGCGGCCGTTCCCGAACTTCTCGACGCCCTGGAGATCGCGGATGACCGCCAGGCCGCGGCCTACGTGGACATGGTCGTCCGCCAGGGGGCCGACGCGGCGCTGCTCGTTGCCGAGCGCACGGATGGCGCTCGCGCGAGCCAGCTCCGGCTCCTGCTGACGATCATCGCGAAGCTCGGCGTGACACCGCCGGGTTTTGACATCGCCGCGTACACTCGGCACGTGGATGCCACGGTACGCCGCGAGGCGCTTCGTTCGCTCATCCGCGATCCGCGCACGCGCGAAGACGCGATCGCGACCGCGCTCGGCGATCCCGACGAACGGATCGTGCGACTCGCGCTTGGCGCTGCCATGACGAACTGCCCGGCGGAGGCCTCCCGCATCCTGCTGGCACGGGCGGACGACCCCTCGCTCTCCCCCGACCTCCGTGCACTCGGCATCCGGGCGGCCGCGTCGTGTCCGACCCCGGACGTGCTCAGCTTCCTTCTGGCGCGGACAACGGGAAAGCGACGATTCCTCCGCCGGCAGGCCCTCGCGGCGCCGACGCCAGAGGTGCTGGCGGCGCTCGCAGGCCTCGCCACCCACTGGGCATCGGATCCCGCGGCCCGGGAGTTGCTGGACATCGCCGCGCGCAGCTCGGACAAGGACGTGCGCGACGCCGTCGCCCGCCGGACGAGCAACGCGTGAGCGCCGAGGCCGCGAAGTTCCTCAACGCGTTCGCGCAGTCACTGGCGACCATGGCGTTGTACACCGATGGCCATCCGGCGCGCGAACGGGTCATCGACAATTCGTTCGAACAGCTCAAGCGCCTGCAGGAAATCGATCCGTCCCCGCAGTTCTCGTTCCTGGGCCTGGACATCATCTACGGCCAGGTCGCCCTCCGGGAACTGAAGGACTGGGACTGGGGCCTCCGCCTCGCGAACGCGGGCGTGCAGCGCATGGAGTTCCCGGCGCACGTGACACGAGAGGAATACGAAGGGTTCCTCGATGAGGTGCTCGCGCGGATCTCGCTGCACGCGGCCGAGTCCGCGACGCGGAGCCCCGAACGGCGATCGACGATCAAGTTCGGCGCCATCGGCGTGCGCGGCACGGAGGGGGTGCAGCGGATTGAGGATCTCCTGCCGACGGCAACGATCGCGTACTCGCTGGGCGAGGAGGCGGATACGATCCGGTGGCTGCACGACGAAGTGCAGATGACCGGCGAGCTCCCGCTCCTCGAGGCCGAAAGCGTGGTGCGGTCATTGTCGGTGGCCATGCACGGCGACCGTGATATCGTCATCCCGCTGCTGCAACTCAAGGAATTCGACCAGTACACGACCACGCACTCGCTCAACGTCAGCGTGCTGGCGATGGCCCTTGCGGAGTTCATCGGGCTCGGCCCGAAGGACGTGCGGGCGTTCGGTGTGGCCGGGCTGCTGCACGATCTCGGCAAGGTGCGCATCCCGCTCGAGGTGCTGACCAAACCCGGCAAGCTCGACGACGAGGAGTGGAAGATCATGCGGCGCCATCCGGTGGACGGCGCCAAGATCATCTATGAGAGCGATCGACAGCTCGACCTCGCGTCCGCCGTGGCGTATGAGCACCATATCATGATCGACGGCGGCGGATACCCGTCGCGACACTTCCGCCGCGAGCCCCACAAGGCGAGCAAGCTCGTGCACATCTGCGACGTGTACGACGCCCTCCGCACCAACCGCCCGTATCGCCCGGCGTGGGACGCCGAGCGTGTGCTGGGCCAGATTGAACGCGGCGCCGGCCCGGACTTCGACGCCGAACTCGCGGCCGCGTTTGTGAAGATGATGCGCCAGTGGGAGCGTCGGGTGGCCGTCGTGGATGACCACACGCCGATTCCGCAGATGAGCAACGCGGCCCAGTCGGCGGTGGACCAGGCTGTGGCAGCCGCCCGGGAAGCGGTGCGCGTGTCGAAGCAGATGAAGGCCCTGCCAGACGAGCCCGTGGTGAGTCCGGCGTCCACGGATGCGCAGGAGCCGCCGCCGTCCGCGCCGCCGGCTGGGACTTCGCCGGCCGGCCCTGCCGCGGACTGACGGACCCTAGCTTTCGGGCGTTGCGCCGGGTGTGCCCGCTCGCACCGCGCGCTGATGCAGGCGACCGTGCCGTTGCGCGCGCAGCGCCTTGAGCACGGTCCCGCCGACGGAGATGCCTCCAAGCAGCACGTACAGGTAAAACGTGTAGAAGCGCCACCACAGCAGCGCGCCACCAAGGACGGCCGGGGCCATGATGTCATTGTACGCGTAGCGGAACCCGAACTCGACGGCTCCACCGCCGCCGGGTGCCGGAGCCACGGCGCCACCGTAGAGGAACACGAGCGGCCAGAGCACGAGGCTCGAGAAGGGAAGCGATGGATCCAGCGCGAGCGCGATGATCGGAAGCACGGCGAGCCGCAGGCCGACGTGCAGGAGCGATGTGATGAAGGCGCCGGCCATGGGACCGAGCGCCGCATGGCGGAGGGCGGACAGGTTGCTCCGCAGCGAACGCAGGGCGCGCTGGACCGGACGCCAGCGACCCGCGTGCAACCCGATGCCGAGTGCCCATCGCGGCGGCGGACCGCTCGCGTGCCGGCGGGCGAGGCCGTACGCCGCTGCGCCAGCGGCGAGCACGAGCAGCGCATACCCTCCAATCATGGCCGTCATCAGGCCGAGCACGCTGCCCTGGTCGCGGAATACGACGAGGAAGACGACGCAGAGCAGCATGAGCGACCACGTTTCGAGCAGCAGTTCGGTGAACAGGATCAGGAGCGACGGCGCGGAGCCGATGCCGTCCTCGGCGAGCACGAGAAACCGCGCAGGTTCAGCGCCCGACCGGGCCGGCGTGATGGACGCGGCGAAGTCACCGCCAAGGCAGACACGCAGTGCCGTGCCGAAGCGCAACGGCATGCGGAGCGCGGCCGCGCTCCAGTGGATCTTCACCGCGCGCGTGCCGATCTCGAGGAGAACCGCCAGGAGCGCGGCGCCATGCGCCCAGAGCGGGAGTACCGGATGCGGTCCCGGGTGCGAGAGGCCGATACGCAGCAGGTAGGCCGTGATGCCCGTTGTCGCGGCGAACGACAGCGCGACGATCACCCATCGCCACGGGCTCATGGTCGGCCGCGTGAACGGGCGGCGCGCGGTGGCACGGACTCGGGAGACGGCGCCGGCATTTCCCAATCTACCAGCATCACCGGCACTGAAACGACCGTCAGGATCGCGCCTTTTTCGACGGCGGGAAAGGCTTGATTTCGTCGCGGAGCAACACCCATGGCGCGGGCCCGCCGACGTGGCGCCACCTGGCGACGTAGTTGCCGAACTCCTCGCGCGGCGAATTGCCGGGGCCGGCGCCGCGCAGCACGTACGTGCCGGAGTCGACGTAGATCGAGTCGGGGAGGCTGGAGAGCACGCGGGACTGTCGTCCCCAGTCGCTGACGGAGATGCGGCGGCCCATCGCGATCAGCCCATCGGCGATGGCCTTCGACCCGCGGTACGTCGAGTCCCCGAGGACCAGCTCGGCGTTCGGCGCGTACACCGACGCCAGCAACCGGGGATTCCGGAACGCCATGCCGCCGGTGACGATCGTGTAGGTGTTGAGGATCTGCGGGGTGAGGGCGCCCATGCGGAGACGATGCGCTTCCATCGTGTCGGGCTTCGCCGTGTCCGACGGCAAGACGACCGGAGGGGCCTTCACAATTGCGGGGCGCGCCGGATCGGCCGGCCGGGTGTCCTCTCTGGCGCCACCACCGCACGCGACGGCGCCGGCCATCACGACGCCGATGCCGATCACTACGGCGCGCCCCCATCCGCGCTGCACGGGTCGGATCACGGGCCGACCCCGGCGACCGCCATGCCCATGACGTGGTACCCCTTGTCCACGTACACGGTCGAGCCCGTAATACCGCTGGCCAGTGGAGACGCGAGAAACGCGGCGGTCGTCGCCACCTCGCGCGCCGTGAGCGGCTCGGCGATCGGTGTGTTCACGGCGCAATACTCGACCATGCGCTCGATGATCCCGATCGCACTTGCCGCGCGCGAGGCGAGCGGGCCTGCACTGATCGTGTTCACGCGAATGCCCCAGCGGCGGCCCGCTTCGAACGCGAGCGTTCGTGTATCGGATTCGAGCGCCGCCTTGGCCGACGACATGCCGCCGCCGTACCCGGGCACGACGCGTTCGCTCGCCATGTACGTGAGCGACAGGGCCGAGCCACCGGGCCGGAATGCCGGGCCGAGATACCGCAGGAGCGACACCTGCGAGTACGCGCTCACACCGACCGCCGTGAGGTAACCGGCGCGACTCGTGTCAATCAGCGGCTTCTTCACCTCGGGGCCGTTGGCGAGTGAGTGGACGAGAATGTCGACGCACTGCGCCCCGAAATCCGCCTCGAGCCGCGCCGCCAGGCCGGCGATCGAGAAATCACCGACATCCTTGTACCGCTTGTTGGTACGGATGTCGTCCGGCGCGTCGTCGAGCGCGTCGTACGCCGCGTCGAGCGGATAGATCTTCTCGAAGGTGAGCAGCGAGCCGTCGGACATGCGCCGCGACTCGTCGAGCTTTCCGCGCTCCAGGAGGTTGAGGAAAATATTGAGCGCCGGTGGCCAGGTGGCGACGCACACCGACGCGCCCGCTTCCGCGAGTTCCTTGGCGATGGCGAAGCCGAATCCGGCATCGTCCGCGACGCCCGCAACGAGGGCGCGCTTGCCCGACAGGTCGATTGACAGCATGTCGTGAAATGTCCGGTGCGTTTCGACCGAATCAAGTGGCTGCGGCGGCGATGCACTTCCGCCGGGCAGGCCGGGAAGCGATGCTGGTGGAGCATGAGTCGCGGACGAACCGCAAAACCCCGTTTGCTGGCCGTTGCGCCCACTTCGCCGCCGGCGCCTCCCCCGCCACCGGGCGCCGCGCGGTCGGTGGCGTATGCACGCGCGCTATGGCGCATGGCGTCGGCGGACGTCTCGGCTGGGAATGCCGTGCAGCTGTATTCCGACGGCAACGACGTGTTCGACGCGATGGTCGAGCTCATCGACGGCGCTCGCGAGGCGGTCATGCTCGAGAGCTACATCTTCCGGCACGACTCCACCGGTCAGCGCATCGGGCGGTCGCTCGAGCGGGCGGCGCGGCGCGGCGTCGCGGTCCGCATGCTGGGCGACTGGATCGGGATGCGGGGCACATCGGCTTCCTTCATCCGCCAGCTGCGCCAGAATGGCGTGGACGTGCGCGTCTTCAACCCGCCGGGTCTCCACCGGTGGCTGGGCCTGGTGCCGCGCGACCACCGCAAGCTGCTCGTGGTGGACGGTCGGGCCGGAATCACCGGCGGGATCGGGATCGGCGACGAGTGGCGGAAAGGCATCGTGCGGCGGCGCAGCATGCCGTGGCGCGACCGGTGTGCCCGGATCGAGGGACCGGCGGCGGGCGACTTCGTACGGGCGTTTGAACACATGTGGCGCCGCGCCGGCGGAACGCGCCCGACGCGCGCCGAACGCACGATGCGGCGCCCCGCGCGCAACACCGACATCGAGCCCGGTACCGCGGCACCGGCGCTCGTCGGGGTGGTGGAAGGGGAGCCCGGACGACTCCGCGTCGGTCGCGCGCTGCACCTCCAGGCAGCCGCGGCGGAGCGGTCCATCTGGCTGGCGACGGCGTACTTCCTGCCGTCGTTCGCGGAGGTCGATGCGCTCACCGGTGCGGCCAGCGACGGCGTTGACGTGCGCCTCCTCCTGCCGTGCCGGAACGATCACCCGTGGGTCTATCGTTTTCAGCGGAGCCACTACCGGCGCCTGCTCTCGCACGGCGTGCGGATATGGGAATGGCGCGGTGACATGATGCATGCCAAGACGAGCGTGGTGGACGGCTGCTGGACGCGCGTCGGCTCGACCGACTTCAACCCGCTGGGCGTGGCCATCAACTTCGAGCTCGACGTCTACGTCAACGACCTCACCGTCGGCGCCCGGGCCGAGGAGCTGTTCCTCAGCGAACTCGAGCTATCCCACGAAATCCGGCACGCGCCTCGCGACGCGTAGCCGAGCCCGTCAGGCGCCGATGGCGGACGACGCCACGCGCGCGCACTCCGCAAGCACCGACGCGCCGACGAACACGGAGTCCTCGTCTGGGGCGAACCGTGGCGTATGCACATCGAGCGGTTCGCCACCCGGCTCCCGCGCGCCGATCCGCATGAAGCAGCCGGGAAGTCGCTGCAGATAGCACGCGAAATCCTCTCCGGCCATGTTCGTCATTCCGAGCGGCACACTGGCATCGGCGCCGAGCACGGTGCGCACGGCCTGCACCGCCCACGCGGCGGCGTCGGCGGAGTTCACGAGCGGCGGCGTTCCCTCGGAAAGGTCAACGTGCGCCGTGAGTCCGTGTGTCGCCGCGACGGCGTGGGCCATGCGCGCGAGCTCGTCACACAACAGGGTCCGGGACGCGGCTGTCGTCGCGCGAATGGTGCCGGCGAGCTCGAGCTCTCCGGGGATGACGTTCGGCGCGCGGCCGCCGTGCCGCGACCCGACCGTGACGACTCCTGCGGCGCCCGGATCCAGGCGCCGCGAGACGATCGTCTGGAGCGCGAGGACGAGCTCGGCGCCGCCAACGATGGGGTCGAGCGCCAGGTGCGGCCGCGCGCCATGCGCGCCGCGCCCGCGCAGCACGATGCGGAACGTGTCCGTGGACGCGGCGAGCGGGCCCGCCTGGGCGACTACGTGGCCCACCGGGAAGCGCCGATCCACATGACCACCGAAGATTGCCCGTGCGCCGTCGAGCGCGCCCGCGTCCAGCATCGCCACCGCTCCCTCGCCCACTTCCTCGGCGGGCTGCAGCACGATGATGGTATCGCCGGCGGCCGGGTATCGCGCGAGCAGGCAGGCCGCGCCGACCGTCCACGTCGCGTGCACGTCGTGCCCACAGGCATGCATGACGCCGTCGTGCTCGGACGCATACGGCAGCCCCGTGGCTTCCGCGATCGGCAGGGCGTCGATGTCGCCGCGGAGTGCGACGGTGGCTCCACGGCCGCTTCCCGGCACGCGCGCCACGAGCCCCGTGCCGGCTACGCGCCGGACGTCGGACACGCCGCACTCCCGCAAGGCGCGCTCGAGGCGTTCCTGCGTGCGGACTTCCTTCCACGACAGTTCGGGGTGCCGGTGGAGATCCCGCCGCAGATCGACGAGGAACGCGCGATCGTCGGGCGTGAACCCGGGAGGCGTCGTCATGCGGACAGCACGGCGGACCGGACCGTCAGGGCCGTCACGCGTTCCTCGTCCACGGCGACGCCAAGGCCGGGCATCGTGGGCACGGCGATGCGGCCGTCACGCATCGTCCATTCCGGGGATACGATGTCGCTGGCCCAGTAGCGCGCGCTTGGGCTGATGTCGCCGGGGATGGTGAAGTTCGGCAGTGAGGCGAGAGCCACGTTGTACGCGCGACCGACGCCGCTCTCGAACATGCCGCCGCACCACACGGGGACGCCGACTTCGAGGCAGTAGTCGTGGATGGCGAGGGCGCTCGTGAACCCGCCGACGCGCCCCGGCTTCACGTTCACGATGCGGCCAGCGCCGAGCGTGACCATGTCCTGCGCGCGATCGAGCGACGTGATGGACTCGTCGAGGCAGATCGGCGTGCGGAGAATCTTCTGCAGCGTGGCGTGCCGTACGAGGTCGTCCCATGCCAGCGGCTGCTCGATCATGACGAGACCGAGCGCATCGAGGCCCGCGAGGTGCCCGGCGTCATCGAGGGAGTAGGCGTTGTTCGCGTCCGCCATGAGCGGGGCAGACGGCCCCAGGGCCTCGCGCACGGCCCGCACCCACGCGACGTCATGCCCGGGCGCAATCTTCAGCTTGATCTTCCGGTATCCCTCGGCCAGCGCCGCGCGCGCCCGCTCGACCAGCGCGGCGGGAGATGCCTGGATGCCGAGCGAAATGCCAACGTCCACGTCGGTCCGGACGCCTCCGATGAAGCGGCCGAGGGGCTCGCCGGCCATCGTTGCCGCCAGCCCCCACATCCCCATTTCGAGCCCGGCTTTCGCCATCTGGTGCCCGCGAAAGTCGTGCTCGAGCACCTCGTGGACCTCGCCGGGGTGATCGAACGCCCGGCCCAGGATGCGCGGCGCGGCGAACTGCTCGATCATCGGCCAGGCCGTATCGATCGTTTCGGGCGAGTAGTTCGGCGCCTCGCCGGCCACGCATTCGCTCCAGGTGCGGGCGCCGTCCGCCTCGCGCAGCTCCAGCAGCAGGATGCGTCGTTCGTGGATCTGCCCCGACGAGATCCGGAATGGCTCCTTCAGCGGAAGCCGGATCTCGCGCATGGTCACCTGGTCGACACGCATGCTACCTCGAAGTATTCGACAGAACGTAGCTGGCGTCGCCAGGCGGCTCGGCGACGAACGCCGTCACGGCGTATCCACGCGAGAGATAGTGCTGGAACGCACGCCGCGCGCCATGGCGCCAGGCGCGGGCCGCAGCCGCGTCGCCGGCGAGCAGCGTCGCATAGTCGCGCGGAATGCGAACGACCACACTCCGGACGTCCGGGAACGACGGCAAATCCACGCCCGGGCCCGCCACGACCGGCGCGCCGGCCAGGGTGCCGGGATCGCCGGAGAGCCGCACCGGGTCGGTGGCGACCGGCCACACGGCGACGAACCGGTCCGTGCCGAGCGAACCATGCATGGGACTGTTCGTGGCGACGCCATACATGTCGGGCACGAACTCGTCCACGCGCGCCCCGAGCACGTTGAGGTTGAGGTGCGCATTCCTGGCAACGAAGGGGTCGTACGTCCAGTACATGCGCTGGACGCCAATGGCTCGGCACCGCTCGCGCTGGTAACGCTTGAGAGCCTCGCCCAGCCGGCGCCCCCGTGCCTCCGGGAGTACCGCCAGAATGTCGGACCAGTGGATGAGCGCCCCGTCGCGCACTCCGGTGAGACCGAACACGAATCCGACGAGCGCACCGGTCGGCGAGAACGCACCGGCCGCGACGCCGCCCGTCTTTTCGGCGACGAGGAGGAGTGCGGCCGGGACCTTCTCGCTGAACCCCGCGCCCCAGATCGCGTCCTGCAGGCGCACGGCGTTCGCCCGCTCCTCGTGTGTGGCGAGGGGGCGGATGACGGTGCCATCGGCTAGCGTTACGTGTGCCATTGCGTCGGGACGGGGGAACGGGGCGCGTGGCTGCAATTCCGCCGGGAGATCATACGATGCGCAAGCGGATGGCTGCCGCACTCACGCTTCAACTGGCGACTCGTGACGGTCGCCGGACCGTGGCGCATGCGCGCCGCGGAGGGGCCGCGGCCTAGCGTGGCGGGCCAAGGAGGCGTTGTGGCGCGCGTGGACACCGCGGTGCGCGCCGTCGTCCGAGACTCCTCGGTGCAGGCCGTTCCCGTGCTGCGCACCGTGGCGGAGGCCGCGAATTGGTGGGGCGGGCCGGGCGTCATATGGTTTGGCGCCGTGGCCTGGCTCGGCGCACGGGCCCTGCGACGACGTGCCGTGGCGCGGATCGGCCTTCGCGGAATCGAAGCGCTGGCCGTGGCGAGTGCGCTGAGCGGCATCGTGAAAGGCCTTGCCGGGCGTGCGCGCCCCTTCGTCGGAGGTGGACCATGGCGCTGGGAGTTCAACCACGGCTGGACCGATGCCCGATTCTTCTCGATGCCTTCGGGGCATACGACCGCGACGATGGCGTTCGCCACAGGCGTGTTGTTTGCGACGGCGGGATGGCCCGCGGGGCGACGTGCGGCTGTCGCCGCGCCGGTGGTGGCCAGCGCGCTGGTGGTGGCCTGGGCGCGTGTCTTCACCGACCAGCACTGGTTCAGCGACGTGCTGACGGCGCTGCTGCTGGGCGCGGCGACGAGCGTGATCCTGGCTCGTCTCCATGCCGGCCGGGAGGCGTCAGCGTACAACCGCTGGCTGGTCGGGCCCGTGTCCGCCGTGAACGACCCTGGAGCAGCGCACACGCCGGAGCACCGCGCGTGAAGTGCGTCATGCCGGGCGCGCGACTTGCCGCGGCCGCGCTCATCGGCGTCGCGTTCGTCCGGTCATCGCCGGCGCAGGCGCCCGATACGTCCCGCCACGGACCGGTACTCGCGCGAACGGATGCCGCCATCATTGGCGTCGCGGCGTTGACGAGCGGCGTGCTGCTGGGCTGGGACGGCGCCATCGCGCGGCACATGCAGGGCTCGCCACTGCGCGACGACGCGTTCGTGCGCACCGTGATGGATGGGGCGTCGACGTATGGCGATCCGGGCACGATCGTACTCGGCGCCGGCGTGTGGCTGAGCGGACGCCTGGCGCACGATGCCACCCGCGAGCGCATCGGCATGCGCGCCGTGGAAGCGATCGTGGCGAGCGGTATCGTGGGCGGTGCGCTGAAGGGCCTGACGGGCCGCGCCCGCCCGGATACGTCCGGCAACCCGCGCGATTTCGTGCTCGGCCGCGGGATCGGAAACCGGGAAGCGTTCCAGTCGTTCCCGTCCGGCCACGCGACGGCCGCGTGGGCATTTGCGTCCGCGGTGGATGCCGAATGGCTGCGGCTCCGTCCTTCGCGGCCGCGCTGGGTTCCGGCGGCGCTCTATGCGGCGGCCACGCTCACCGCCGCGTCGCGGGTGTATCGCAACCGGCATTGGGCGAGCGACGTTGTCATGGGCGGCGCGATCGGGTTCGTGAGCGGCCGTGCCGTGGTGCGCTGGCATCGGGATCCGCCGTGAACGGCATCTTCGTCACGACGGAGCTCGAGGGCGCGATGGCGGCGCGCATTCGCGCGCTCCAGGAGCGTTTCGACCCGCGCCTCGCGCGCGAGCTGCCGCCGCACGTGACGCTGATGGGGTCGTCCGGCGCCGGGCCCGTTTCGCCGGACACGGCGGTGGACGACCTCCGCGCGGCGATCCTGCCGGTGGCGGCGCGGTTTGTGCCGCTCGAGGTACGCTTTCAGGCGCCGATGCGGTTCATCGGCCGCGAGATCGTCGTGCTCCCGATCGACCCCCACGGACCGATCCGCGCCCTGCACGAGGCGCTCAGGACGTCGGGCCTCGCGTACGAGACGGCACGATGGCCCTTCACCCCGCACTGCACGCTGACCTACTACGCGACGCTCACCTCGGACAGCCTGCGGGCGCTGCTCGCCGTGCGCGAGCCGGAGGCGTGGCCACTGCACACGCTGCGCGTGTACCACACGCGTGACGGTGTACGGCCCCGGCTGCTGTTCGACGCACCGCTGGGCTGACCGTTCGGGCCGCCGCGGTGCGGCCGTCCGTTGCCGTCAGAAGGCTTTGGCGATGGCGGCGGCGAGGTTTTGCGCCGCGCCGAGCCCGGTGTAGACGACGACGCCCTTCGCGTTGATGACGACGACGTAGCTCGTGGCGGGCACGTCGTACGCGTCGGTCAGATCGCCCTTTTTGTCGTAAAGGTGTTCGCCCTGCAAACCATGCTGTGCCACATATCTCTTTACGAGCTCCGGGCTCTCGTTCACGCTCACGGCCACGCCGACGAACCGCACCTTGCCGGCGTATTGCTTCTGCAGCGCCACGAGCTGCGGCTCGAGCTGGCGGCAGTTCGGGCACCACGTGGCCCAGAACTCGATGAAGATCGGTTCCTTGCCCAGCCAGGCACTGAGGTCGCCGGTGCCGCCGTCGAGCGTCTGCGCCCGCGCGTTCGGGGCCCGCGAGCCCACGGGAATGCCGGAATCCTGGGCGCGCGCGGCGACGGGGCCGAGTGCGGCCAGGCAGAGGGTGGCGATCGCGAGCCACCGGGAGCGGGTCGTGTGCATCAGAGCCACAGCTTGCCTGCCTGGATCAGGTAATACTCGGCCGCGCCGAACATCAGCACCGCGAAGGCGCGCTTGACCCATACCATCCAGGTGCCTGCGCGCGGCATCCGGGCGGCGAACCCCGCGGAGATGCCGACGGCGACGAGCAGCGCGCACATGCCGAGCGAGAAGGTGAAAAGATACGCGAACCCCAGCGCCGCCGACTGCGTCGTGGTGACCCACGTGAGCACGGCGGCGAAGACCGGTGCGCCACATGGGGCGGCCACGAGCCCCGACACGGCGCCCATGGCAAACGCCCCCGAGAACCGTCCCGCATCGCCGGCGGTCGCGGCACGCCGCATGAGCGCCTGGGGCACGCGGATGGGGAGCACGTCGACCATGGCCAGCCCGGCAAGCACGAGCACCTGGGCGACGCCGAAGTACACCCACGGGTTGCTGCTGACCGCGCCGAACAGCGTTCCGCTGAGGCCGGCCACCAGCCCGAGGATCGAGTAGACCGTGGCCAGGCCGACCGCGTACGTCAAAGTGAGCAGGATCGTGCGTCCGCGCGACGGCGCTGCGCCGACCGACGTCCCGCCCACGATGGCCGCGGTGATCGGGATCATGGGATAGATGCAGGGGTTGAGGCTCGTGAGCACGCCGCCCAGGAACAGGAGTGGCAGCGCGGTGAGCGGGCTCCCCCCCAAGCGACTCGCGAGACCGGAAAAGTCCATGGCGAAAGGTATGCGGATGCCGACGGCCGGGTTCCGCGGGTGATACGCTGCGGCGCGCGACAGCGTTCGATGGCAATCGGAAGGCGGGCGACGATGCATTAGTTTCCGAACTCCCGTCGCCGCCGTGACCGGCGCCGCAACGGCGCACCGGCCGCGACACCACCCTCCCGTACCACCATGGCACCGCAATTCATCTATGTGATGAAGGGACTGCGGAAAGTGATTCCGCCCTCCCGCATCATCCTCGACGACATCTGGCTCTCGTTCTACCCCGGCGCGAAGATCGGCGTGCTCGGCCCCAACGGGTCCGGCAAGAGCTCGCTGCTGCGCATCATGGCCGGCATCGACCAGGAGTTTCAGGGAGAGGCCTGGCCGCACAAGGGCACGAAGATCGGCTACCTGCCGCAGGAGCCGCAGCTGGACGAGTCCCTGGACGTGCGCGGCAACGTGGAGCTCGCCCTCAAGGACCAGCGCGCGACGCTCGACCGGTTCAATGCGATTGCCATGGCGTTCACCGAGCCCATGGACGACGACAAGATGAACGCGCTGCTCGAGGAGCAGGGCCGGCTGCAGGAATTCATCGATCACCATGACCTGTGGAACCTCGACAACAAGATCGAGGTGGCGATGGACGCCCTGCGGTTGCCGCCCGCCGACGCGGACGTGAAGGTGCTCTCCGGGGGGGAAAAGCGCCGCGTGGCGCTCTGCCGGGTCCTGCTCGAGGAACCGGACATGCTCCTGCTCGACGAGCCGACCAACCATCTCGACGCGGAGTCGGTGGCCTGGCTCGAGCACCACCTCGAGCGGTTTTCCGGCACCGTCGTGGCGATCACGCACGACCGGTATTTCCTCGACAACGTCGCGAAGTGGATCCTGGAGCTCGACCGCGGCAAGGGCGTGCCGTACGAGGGGAACTACTCCGGCTGGCTCGAGCAGAAGCGGGCGCGGCTCGCGCAGGAGGAGAAAGCGGCCAGCGCGCGCCAGAAGACGCTCGAGCGCGAGCTGGACTGGGTGCGCATGGCGCCTCGCGCGCGGCAGGCCAAGAACAAGGCCCGGCTCCAGCAGTACGAGCAGCTGGCCAGCGAGGCACAGCAGGAGAAGATCGTCCAGAACGAGATCGTGATCCCGCCCGCGCCGCGCCTCGGCAACGACGTCGTGATCGCCGACCGGCTCAAGAAGTCGTTCGGCGAAAAGCTCCTGTTCGACAACCTGTCGTTCTCCCTGCCGCGTGCGGGGATCGTCGGCATCATCGGGCCGAACGGTGCCGGCAAGACGACGCTGTTCCGGATGATCATCGGCGCCGAAGCACCGGACGCCGGCACGCTCCGGCTCGGCGAGACGGTGAGCATCTCCTACCAGGACCAGACGCGCACGCTCGAGGGCAAGCGCACGGTGTGGGAGGAGATGTCCGGCGGGCACGAGATGCTGACCGTCGGCAAGAAGGAGATCAACTCGCGCGGCTACTGCTCGGCGTTCGGCTTCAAGGGCGCGGACCAGC
Source organism: uncultured Gemmatimonas sp. (assembly GCA_964556915.1). Lineage (GTDB taxonomy): Bacteria > Gemmatimonadota > Gemmatimonadetes > Gemmatimonadales > Gemmatimonadaceae > Fen-1231. The sequence goes on along the minus strand of CAZKYG010000100.1, from coordinate 9,438 downwards.
AGAAGCTCGTGGCGAACCTCTCCGGTGGCGAGCGGAACCGGCTGCACCTGGGCAAGACGCTGATGCAGGGCGGCAACCTGCTGATGCTCGACGAGCCGACGAACGACCTCGACGTGGATACCCTGCGCGCGCTCGAGGAAGCCGTGCTCGACTTCAGCGGCTGCGCCGTCATCATCTCGCACGACCGGTGGTTCCTCGACCGCGTGGCGACGCACATTCTCGCCTTCGAGGGGGACTCCGAGGTCGTCTGGTTCGAGGGGAACTTCGCGGCGTACATCGAGGACCTGAAGCGCCGGAAGGGACCCGATGCCGACCAACCTCACCGCATCAAGTACAAGAAACTCGTGCGCTAGTTGGCGACGCGGGCGTCGAAGGCTGCCGCCCGCTTCGGCGTGCCTTCGGCACGGGTGCGGATGCGGGCCCCCCCGACTGCACCTGAACATTTGACCAATGACCGTGTAGAGCTTCTATATGAAAGGGGCGAGTCGGCGGCACCGGACGGTGCGGTCCTCGCCGCACGCAAGACCGGTGGATGGCCAGACGCCGTCCCGGAGCCGATGAGGGAACGGTCATGCGATCCAGCATTCGGACACGAGCAGCCCTCGCGAGCGCACTGCTTGCGGTGTGCGCCATCACACCCGCCGCCGCGCAGGAAAGCTCGGGTCGCGGGTTTCTCTTTGGCGCGCCCAGCGCGACGGTCACCCTGCGCGCCGGCTACGATGCCGCGCGCGCCGGGAGCGACGTGTTCTCGTTCGTCACCAACGAGCTCACCCTCAGCCGCGGGGACTTCGGCGCATTCGCCATGGGGGGCGACCTCGCCGTAGCGGTTGCGCCGCGCGTCTCGGTCGTGTTGAGCGTCGACAACGCGGGCATGACCAAGCCGTCGGAGTTCCGCGAGTGGCAGGACAACAGTGGAAACCCGATCGAGCAATCGACGTCATTCTCCCGCACCACGTTCATGGCCAGCGTCCGCTACTACGTCTTGTCGCCGGGGCGCTCGCTCGGACGGCTCGCATGGGTGCCGGCGCGTTATGCGCCGTGGGTGAGCCTCGGGGTCGGTCGCACGTCGTACACGCTGAGCCAGAGCGGTGACTTCATCGACTTCGAGAAGGGCAACTCGGTGTTCACGGACTCGTTCCGTTCGTCGCAGTGGGGCACGACCGGGCAAGCAGCCGCGGGGCTCGACTGGACACTCAATCAACGGTTCGCGATTACGACCCAGGCGAGCTATCTCTGGGGAAAGGCCCGGCTCCAGTACGACTTCTCGGGATTCGATCCCATCGATCTGTCCGGTGTCGGCATGACGGCCGGCCTCACGGTCCGTTTCTAGGAGGGCACTGATGACCACAATCCAGGCAATGCGTCGTGCGCTGTCGGGCGTCGCGGCGATCACATTGACGGCAGTGCTCGCGCATGCCCAGGCGAACCCTCTGGAGCGTCCCCTGGAGCGTACCCAGGCGATTGACGCGCGCTGGCGTGCGTGGACGGGTTGCTGGACGCCGGTCGTGGCGAGCACCGCGCCGTCGCCTTCCGCGTCCACCGTCTGCGTGTTGCCGGCGATGGGCACTTCGGCCGTCGAGATCGTTTCGATCAGTGGGGCGAAGGTCGTGGACCGCATGCACATTGACGCCGACGGTGCCGACCATGCCGTGTCGCGCGACGACTGCACCGGGACGCAAGCGGCGCGATGGGCCGCGAGCGGGACGCGCGTGTACGTGAAGGAGTCCATGCGCTGCCCGGGCGGCGTTGCACGCAGCACAAGCACCATCATGTCGTTCGACCAGCGGTACCGCTGGCTCGATGTGCGCGGCATTTCGGCTGGCGTGAACCAGGGCGTCGCGGTGATGCGCTATGAGCCAAAGCTGGACTCGGCTGGCTTGCCGGCCGAGGTTCAGCCGGCACTCGCGTTGCGCGGGCCCGCGGCCAACAATGCGGTGCTGACGGCGTCGGCACCGCTCACGCTCGGTGACATCGCGGATGTAGCCACGGCGGCCGACACGGGAGTGGCCACCACATGGCTCGTGGAACGGACGCGCGACGTGAGCATCGTGCTCGACGCCAAGCAGCTTACCACGCTCGCGGACCGCGGCGTGCCGCCGGCGGTGATCGACGTGCTTGTGGCGCTGGAGTACCCGAGGAACTTCGCGCTGAACGCCGGCACGAACGAACCCGCCGCGCGCCCGGCGCAGCCGGCGGAACCGCGCGGACGCGCGGACGGGTTCCGGTATGGCGATCCGTACGGGTGGTCGTCGTTCTACAGCCCGTGGTACATGGACCCGTTCTACGGGTACGGGGCGTACGGCTACTCACCCTACGGCTACTACAATCCGTACGGGTACTATGGGTATGGCTACTACCCGGGCGGCGGACCAATCATCGTTGTCACCGGCGGCGGATCGGGCGGGTCCACCGGCGCGTCGCACGGGCGCGTGATCAAGGGCAGGGGCTATTCGAGCGGAGGATCGAGCGGATCCAGCGCGGGTCGTTCATCGAGCGCGTCGAGTAGTTCGTCGGGCGGTTCGTCGGGTTCGTCCTCGGGCGGCTCGTCCGGATCCGGCGGCAGCGCGAGTTCGGGTAGCAGCTCGAGCGGTTCGGGCCGCGTGGCCGTGCGGAAGCCGCCCCTGTAGCCATCACGCGCGACGGGCAGTGATGAACGAAACGCGGCCGGCGAGCATGTCTTCTCGCCGGCCGCGCGCGTTCCCGGATCCGTCAAGCAGCTACGGCACGATCGTCGGCGTGAAGAACCCGGGCGTTCCCTTCGCCGCGGCGCTCACATCACCACCGAAAAAGGCCGAGTTGAACACCATGCGGAACGACGCGGTGGGTTGCCCGCGCCACTCGGGCTGAAAGCCGAACAGGACGACGTGTCCCTTGCCGTGCCGGACGTCGAGGGCTGCGGGCTGATTCTCCACATACTTCGCGCCGTTGAGGAACCCCGAGCGAAGCGGTGACGCCGTGTACTTGGCGATGACGGACCCGTCGAACCCTTCCGTCGGCGTCAGGATCGGCCCGCCGTTCACGACGACATCGGCCCTGGCGGGCATGCCTGCCATGACGGGGTGCGCAACGTCGACGTCCACCTGCATCAGCGAGACGCCGGTGAAGAAGTCGGCGCGGGGCACGCCCGCGACGGCGTTCCGCACCGGGAGCTTGAGGGCGGTGGCCGCCGATGCGGCGCCCTGATTCCAGGCGACGACCGTGCCGCCCGCGCCGACGAATGCGTCCACGGCGGCCGTGCGCGCATCGGCGGCCTGCGCCGCTGCGGGATCGGCGCCGCGTCCGCCTCGCCCACCGCGTCCGCCTCCGCCCCCGCGCCCGCCGAAGCCGCCGGCGCCGAACGCCTGCGAGCCCATGACGATCACGTCGAACTTGCCGTCGAGGCTGCCGGTGGCGAGGTCCGCGGGACCGATGAGCGAGTACGTGAAGCCATGGGTGTCGAAGAGCCATTCCGTCCAGCCCTCGTCCATGTTTCCGGGAGCGGACTTGTACAGCGCAATGCGGCGGGTCGCGGCTTCGGCGCCGGGCGCGGCGTCGGTGCGCTCGAGATGCACCGAGAGATCCGTCGCCCAGGCCGTCGCTGATGCGGCGGCGAGCCCGGACACGATCCAGCGCGGGCCGCGCGGTGTGGTGGGAGCGTAGCGGAGCGTGGCGCCGGCGGCCAGCGCTTTCGTGACGAACCGGAAGCCGTTGTTCTCGGCCGGGTTGACGAGGATGTAATCACCGGTGCCGGTCACACTGCCGGGCACCCCCGGCACGATTCCGGCGGCGACGGCGTTCGTCGTGAACGGATAGTCGGCGGACTTGCCCCATGGCTCCGGCGTGCCCTTCACGGGCCGCATCGCCGCGCGGAAATCGGCGGTGAGCGCCTGCCGGGCTTCGACGACGTTGACGCCCATCTGGAACGGCAGCGTCCACCCCGCGGCGTCGTACGGCAGGTCGTCGCCCATGTCGGGGTAGTGCTGCACCTCGAAGACCTCGCGCACGAGCGATGCGTACTCCTGGTCCATCGGGATGACCCATGTGCCCTTCGGGTACGTGGTGCCCTCCTGCGCGACGTCGCGATCGAGCTGGCTGATGCGGATGCCGTGGAAGGCGAAGCGGCGCAGGAGTTCCACGGGCGCCATCGGATCGTGCTGCTGTTGCGGCACGATGTACGCATAGGGGGCGGCGTTCCGGTACTTGCGGATGATGTCGCGGCCGGACTGGTACCGGTTGTACAGGATCTCCTCGCGGAACTTCGCGGCGAACTTGAGCGTCGCCCGCGAGGCCGTGACCATGTAGTTCACGGCGTCGTACAGGTGCCACGGGCCGCCGGTCCATGGGCTGAGGTACAACGCCGTGGGGCGCAGATCGCGGTACTCCTGCGGGAAGTTCGCTGGCTGGCCGGGTGTCTTGGGCGTGGCGCAGTTGCCGCCCTGCGTCTCCGTCCACCACGACGGGATGTTCTGGTACACGGGCATGTAGTCGATGTAACCCGGGTAATAGGCATCGTAGGTGGCCAGCATGTGGACGGCGCCCGGCTGGCCGTGCGCGTCGAGTTCCTGGGCGATGTACGTGCCGATCGTGTTGACGGTGCGCGCCGGGATGGGCGGCGCCTCCTGGCCGACCGGATCGGCGAAGGGCGGAATCCAGATGCGCGTCGGCTCCGGCGACGTCTGGTGGTGCACGTAGATGATGTCCGGCTCCCACTCGCGCCACGTGTGCTGGATGACGCGCGACTCCACGACGTTCATCATGTAGCTGTCGCGGTTGTTGTCGTGCCCGATGTACTTCTGGTAGAGCTCCATCTGGGTGTTCCTGCCGGCATACTGGTCGCGGCACCAGTTCACCACGATGTCCTGGCCGTCGGGATTGATGGACGGCCACAGGACGAAGATCACGTTGTCGAGGATCTGCGCGATTTCGGGCTGGGCGGCGCGCGAAAGGATGTCGTACGCGATGAGCGGCGTGTGCTGCGAGCCCGCGATCTCGGACGCGTGCAGGCCGCCGCTGATGTCCACGAACACCTTGCCCTCGCGCGCGAGAGCGTGGGCCGCGCTGTCGGTGAGGCCCTCCGGATGCGCGAGGCGCATGTTGACCTGCCGGTAGTGATCGAGTCGCGCGAGGTTCTGCGGCGACGAAATCACGACGATGCTCATCGTGCGGCCGAACGATGTCTTGCCAACCTCGACGATCTTCACGCGCGTGGGCGCGGCGGCGGCGAGCCGCCTGAAGTACGTCATCGACTGTTCGTAGTCGAACAGCTGGCTGTCGGCGCCCACCTTGAACCCGAAGACCGACTCGGGCGCCGGGATCACCGCCCGCGCCTGCGCGGGGACGGGCCGCGCATGGCCTGCGAGGGCCGCGAGGGCCGCGAGGACCGCGAGGGCGGTGATGGCGCTGGCGGGGCGCGCGCGGCGCGGGACGGAACGTCTGGCGGGCGGCGTGGGAACAACCGACATGGATGGACTCCGGCTGGCAGCGCGCGTCCGGTCAGCGGAGGCGCGCGTCGTGGAATTGGGCGGTGCCAAGTCGTATGATGATGGGCTCCATATCCGTTCGGGAAGAGGCTGCGTGATGGCATTTTCGGAAACGCCGGGCCCGGTCGTCGCGTGAGCAGCGTGAGTGACACGATGGCTTTGCTCACCGAGCCGACGCCGCGAGCGGCGCGGGCGGTGGCCCTGGCCATGCTCGACGCCGCAGACGCGGCGCGTGTGCGCCTGGACGACCCCGCCGATCGCGAGGCGCTGCACGACTTTCGCGTGGCGCTGCGGCGGCTCCGCAGCTGGTTGCGCGCGTACCACGGCGAACTGCGCGACGGGATTGGCCGCAAGGTGGCGCGGCGGATCGGGCACATCGCCGCCGCCACGACCGGGAGCCGCGACATCGAGGTGCACCTCGAGTGGCTCGCCGCCCAGCGCCGGACGATGACGCCTGGTGCCCGGCCGGCGGCGGCGTGGCTGTCAGGCCGGCTGGCCGCGGCGAAGGTGCGGGCGGACGCGGCGCTTCGCGAGGCCGTGGCGGAGGAGTACGCGGAGGTGTCGGCCCGGCTGCGCAAGAAACTGTCGCGATATCCGGTGGCGGTGCTTGCCGCCGAACCCGACGAGCGATGGGCCGTAACGGCGGCGGCCCGGCTGCACGACACGTTCCTCGCGCTGCGGCAGCGTCTCGCGGCCTTCGACGATGTCGACAACGACAAGGCGGGTCACCGCGCACGCATCGCCGCCAAGCGCCTGCGGTACATGCTGGAGCCCCTCGACGGCGCGATCGATGGCATCCACGACGCGGTCGCCGCGCTGAAGGTGGCGCAGGATCTCCTGGGCTCGATGCACGACGCGCACGTCTTCCGGCGGACGCTGCGCCGATACGGGCACGCCGCGGCCACGGGGCACGGCGCCGCGCGTCACAACCGGACGCCACCGGCGCGGCACCGACGAGGTCTCGGCGTGCTCGTGCGGCGGCTTGCGCGCCGACGGCATGCCGACTGGGCGTCGTTCTCCTCCGACTGGATGCCGGGTCGGTTCCCCGCGCTCGCCGATGGTGTACACGCGATCGTGCAGCGCCTGCGCGACGCAGGTGGCGCAGGAGTCGAGATCGAGCGGAAGTACCTGTTGCACACCCTGCCGCCCGAAGTGCGCGGCGTGGAACCGGCGGAGATCGAGCAGGGCTACCTGCCCGGTCACGAGCTGGTCGAACGACTGCGACGCGTGCAAACCCGGGACGGCGTGTCGTATTTCCGCACCGTGAAGAGCGGAACGGGTCTCGTTCGCACTGAACTCGAGGAGTCGTGCACCCGGGAGCTGTTCGACGCCATGTGGCCGTTCACGAAGGGCCGGCGCCTGCGCAAGCGCCGCTATCGGCTTGCCGATGCCGGCCACACGTGGGAGATCGACGCGTTCACCGATCGTACGCTCACGCTCGCCGAGATCGAGCTGACGTCCGCGCGCGAGCCGGTCGTGCTTCCGGACTGGCTCGCCCGATGCACCGAATGCGAGGTCACGGGCGACCCCATGTACCTCAACGCGAATCTTGCCAGATGACCCCTCGCCTGGGTGATGCCACGCACGTCGGCGCCGTGCGGCTGCAGGTGGCCGATGCGGGGCGTTCGCTCGACTTCTACCGCGGCCTGCTCGGCGTCGCCGAGCTGGGGCGTGCCGGCGGCGTGATCTCGCTGGGTGTGCCAGAGTCGTCGCGGCCGCTCGTGCAGCTGGTCGAGCGCCCGGGCACGCGCGCGATCCGCCCGCACGGCCACCTTGGGCTCTACCACTTTGCCATCCTGCTGCCGGATCGCGAGGCGCTCGGCCGCGCGTTGCTGCACCTGCACCGGCACCGGGTGCCGCTCGGCATGGCAGACCACCTCGTGAGCGAGGCGCTCTACCTGAGCGATCCGGACGGGCTCGGGATCGAGATCTATCGCGACCGCCCGCGCGCGGAATGGCGATTCGCCGGCGGCACGGTGGCCATGGCGTCCGACCCGCTCGACATCGAGGGCATCGCCGCCAGCGCCGGTGGCGCTGCGTGGACCGGCATGCCGGCGCGCACCGTGATCGGCCATGTGCACCTGCACGTGGGCGACCTCACGGCCGCGGAAGCCTTCTACGCCGATGCACTGGGCTTCGACGTCACGGCACGGAACTATCCCGGAGCGCTCTTCCTGAGTGCGGGCGGGTATCACCATCATCTTGGCACCAACACCTGGGCGCGTGGCGCGCGCGCGCCCGCTCCCGACGACGCGCAATTGCTGCACTGGGACCTGGTGGTTGCCGACGGGAACGAGCAGGCCGCGGTCCAGGCGCGGCTGCGTGCGGCGGGCGTGGTGGTAGTGCCCGGCGAGGACGGGACGTTTGTCGTGCGCGATCCGTTCGGCACGCCGTTGCGCGTGGTGGCGCAGGGCTGAAAACACGAATCGCGCCCCGCTGGGCGGGGCGCGATCGGTGCGGCGGCCGCTGGTCAGCGCCGCGTGGGCGCCGGTACGGCGATCCGGGATCAGGGCACGGGCTTGCCGGGCGTGAGGAGCTTGGTGAGGCGCCAGAGGAACTCCTGCCCGTCGTACAGGCTCTTGATGCGCATCCGCTCGTCCTTGCCGTGGGCGCGGTTGTCGTTCGGATCACCCAGGATGCCCGACACGCCGTACGCGGGAATGCCGATGACGCGGAACGGCTGCGAGTCCGTCGCCCCGGTGGACATGGTCGGAATGACCGGGATGTTGCCGAAGAGCTCCTTCGTCACCTGCTCGACGGGGCCCATGACCTCCGGCCCGATGGACGACGGCGGCACGTAGTCGCGGTCCTGTGCGCGTGAGACCTCGAGGCCGGTATCGCCCAGGGCCTTGATGATGCCCTCGCGTATCTCGGTCGGCTTCGCGTCGGGCAGGATGCGGCAGTTGATGCCGACTTCCGCCGTTTGTGGGAGGGCGTTGGTCGCGTGTCCGCCCTTGAGCATCGTGGCGACGCAGGTCGAGCGCAGCATTGAGTTGTATTTCGGGTCCTTCGAGACGACGGCGGCCGCGGCCGCGTCGCCGGGGTTCTTCACGAGCGCCTTCATGGCGCGGCCCATGTCCGGCGTCTCGACGTCGGCCGTGCGCTCGAAGAACACCTTCGTCACGTCGTTGAAGTGCACCGGGAAGCTGAACTTCGAGAACCGCACGATGCCTTCGGCGAGTTCGTAGATCGCGTTGTCGGGGCGCGGCACCGAGGAGTGGCCGCCGCGGTTCTTCGCCGTGACCGTGAAGTTGACGACGTTCTTCTGGGTGGCCTGGATCTGGTTGTAGAACGGCTTGTCGTCGCGCAGCGCCCCGCCGCCGCCCTCGTTGATCACCATGTAGGAGTCGATGAGGTCGCGGTGGTTGGCAATGAGCCAGCGCACGCCGTTGCAGCAGCCGCCTTCCTCGTCGGCGGTGAGCGCGAGGATGATGTCGCGGTCGGGCCGGTAGTTCTCCTGCTTCATGCGGAGCAGGTTGGCGACGAAGATGGCCGCCATGGACTTGTCGTCGCCCGACCCGCGCGCGTAGTAGTACCCGTCCTTCTCGATGAACTTGAACGGATCGAGGTCGGGCGACCAGTCGCTCTTGAGTGCCTCGACGACGTCGATGTGCGCGAGCAGGAGCAGCGGTTTGGGCCCGTTCGCGCCGCCCGTGCCATGGTAGCGCACGACGAGGTTGTACTTGTCGGGCCGGACGCCACCCAGGAAGATGTCGGACTCGGGGAAGCCGGCATCCCGGAAGCGCCTGGCCATGGCATTCGCCGCCTCGGTCGTGCCCGACGTCATGTTCGACGTGTTGATCTCCAGGAGCTGCTTGTAGACATCATGCAGCAGCTGCTGGGGTGGAGTGAGCTGCTGGGCGGCAAGGGGCGTGGCGGCCCCGCCCGCCCCGGCCCGCGCCGCCCACGCGCGGGCGGGGGGGCCGGACACCCAACCCAAGTGGGGGGGCCGGGGGGGGGGGCCCGGGGTTACCCGGCG
>CAZKYG010000099.1:0-2787 GCA_964556915.1 uncultured Gemmatimonas sp. | reverse complement strand
CGGCCGGGCGCGCCGCGATCGCCTACCTGTGGATCGAAGAGGGACTCACGGCCGCGGGCGCCGGCGCCGCCGGCGTCGCCGCCCTCCTGGCCGGCCGGCTGGGGTCAATCGAGTTCCCGTGTGCCGTGGTCGTGTCCGGCGGCAACATCGACGACGACCTGCACCGGTCGATCATCGGGCGCCTGCCACTGTAGCGACAGGCGACCGAGGGCGGTGTCGCGTCAGCGAAACGTCCCCGGGCTGAACTCGTAGACCGTCCGGCGGGCACCGACGTCGTCTTGTGCCTGCCAGAGCCCGAGCTGCTCCGCCCAGCGCACGTCCGACAGGCGGCGCCCGGCCACGGCGAGGAAGCCCGCGGCGCGCCCCACCACGACACCAAGCTTCCGCAGGTCGGCAAGGTCGCGAATCGTGGTCCGGCGGCGCGCCTCGACGATGGCCCGCGCGCTCCAGGGGCCCACGCCGGGCACGCGCAACAGGTCCTCGCGGGTCGCGGTGCGCACGTCGACCGGGTATCGCTCGGGATGCGCGAGCGCCCACGCCACCTTGGGATCGAGGCCGAGCGGCAGATTGCCTCCGGCATCGAACGCGATCTCCTCCAGCCCGAAGCGGTACTCGCGCAGCAGGTGATCGACCTGGTAGAGGCGGTGTTCGCGCAGCGCCGGCGCGGCCGGTACCTGCTCCATCGGCGTGTCACGAATCGGCCGAAAGGCGCTGAAGTGCGCGTGGTGCACACCACCGCCACGGTACAGCCGTCGCGCGGCCATGAGGATCGCCCGATCCGCGTCGGGCGTCGCGCCGACGACGAACTGCGTCGTCATGCCCGCAACGCCGCCGGGTGCCAGGGGATTCCGCGGACGCCCATCGCGCTCGGCGAGGCGCGACTCCGTCACCCGCGCCGTCGCGCGCTCGAGCGATGCCATCGCCGTGGCGAACTGCTTCTCTGGTGCAATCGCGCCAAGATGGTCGCCGCACGGCGTCTCGAGGTTGAGCGAGACCCTCGTCGCGAGCGCGGTGATGCGCTCCACCTGCGTGAGGTCTCCACCGGGAACGATCTTCACGTGGACATAGCCGCCGTAGCGGTGCGTCACCCGCAGCAGCTCGAGCACTTCGATGAGGTCGTCAAGCACTTTCATGGGACGGCCCGGGATGCCGGTGGTGAGGAAGAGCCCCTCGCACCACCCCAGCCGCACAGCCTCGAGGAAGATGCGCACCAGCTCGGCAGGCTTGAGGAACGTGCGTGGCAGGTTCCGGTCGCGCCGCATCGGGCAGTAGTGGCAGTTGAAGCTGCACGCGTTGGTCATGAGGATGCGCAACAACCGAACGCGCGCTCCCCCCGGCCCCGTGGTCGGGCGGATGTTGAGTGGGCGCAACGCACCCACCCGCTCCGATGTGGCGTTCCGCAGGCGCACGGGTTGCGGCCGTTCGGGCACGCCCTCCCGGTCGTCGGCCGCGAACGACATCAGGATTCCGATCTTCTGTTCGACCGTCAGTGTGTCCATGCTCCGCCTCGTCTGCGATCGCCAACCGCCTCTTCTATTCTGCCCGAACAAACACCGAATCGCAAGCCGGTGGCTATTTTCCTCCCATGTCGCTTTCCGTCGGCTTTCTCGGCACTTCCGCGTCGCGCCCGACGGTCGAGCGCGGGGTGACGTCGGTCGCGCTTGTGCGGGAAGGCGAGACCATGCTGATCGACTGCGGCGAGGGCACGCAGCGCCAGATGATGCGCTACGGGGTCTCGTTTGCCATGGGCGACATCTTCTTCACCCACTTTCACGCCGATCACTTCCTCGGGGTGCTCGGCCTGCTGCGGACGCTGGCGCTCCAGGACCGCAAGGATCCGTTGCGCCTGTGGGGGCCGAAGGGGCTCGCCCAGATGCTGAAGCGGGCCGAGGGACTCGGCGTGGAGCGCCTGACGTTTCCGCTCCAGGTGCGCGAGGTGACGCCGGGTGAGCCGATCACGCGCAAGGACTACGCGATTGTGCCATTCCCGGTGGAACACCGGGGCGCGTCGTGCGTCGGCTACGCCCTTGTCGAGGAGGAGCGGCGTGGCGTGTTCGACCCGGTGAAGGCGCGCGCGCTGGGCATTCCCGAAGGCCCACTGTGGGGACGTATCCACAAGGGCGAAGCGATCACGCTCGATGACGGACGGGTGATCGAACCCTCCGAGCTGGTCGGCCCGCGGCGTTCAGGGCGCAAGGTCGTGGTCACCGGTGACACGCGGCCCTGTGCCGCGACCGTCGCGATCGCCACGGGTGCGGACCTCCTCGTGCACGAGGCGACTTTCGGCGACGACGAGGCGCAGCGCGCGACGGAGACGGGGCACTCGACGGCGCGCGAGGCGGCCGAGGTGGCGGCGGCGGCGGGCGCCCGGAGACTGCTGCTGACGCACTTTTCGGCGCGCTACTCGCGCGACCCGTCAGAGCTCGAGCGTCAGGCCCGCGAGCGCTTCGCCGCCACGTCGTGTGCGCGTGACGGCCAGGACGTTGATGTGCCGTACGCCGGGAGCGTATCGGGCCAGTCGTAGGTGGGGCCGCGGAAGCCCGGCGCCCAGTAGAGTGGCGCCAGGGTGCCCGGCTCGCGCGCGCTGCGGAAGGCGAGCAGGCCGTCCTCGACGCGGGCCACGCGGATGTCGAGGCGCGCGAGTTCCTCGCGGAACCCGTCGATCTCCGCGGCACGCGCCTGCGCGTCGGCCATGAGACGCTCGGCGTCCAGGCCGGCCGCGCCGCCGGCCGCACCGCCGGCGGTGCCCGCCGTGGCGAGCTCGAAGGCGTCCACGGCGGCGCGCCA
>CAZKYG010000098.1:0-6052 GCA_964556915.1 uncultured Gemmatimonas sp. | reverse complement strand
CGCGCGCCGCGGAGTCGCGCCTGGCCCGCTCCTCGCGCTGCTTGTTGATGCGCGCCTCGACGGCCTTCGCGATCGCGAGCGACTCGGCCCGCGTGAGCAGCGGCCCGGCCGGCGACACCGTCACGGTGTCGCGCGCGACCGGTGCCGGCGCCGGCGTCTGCGACTGGCGCCACACGGTGAGCACGGCGAGGATCGCCACGGCCGCCAGCCCCGCGGTCCACGCCATGCGGTTGCCGCGCGCGGCCGCGAACTCGCCGGACGGGAACTGGATGGCATCGAGCGCGGCCAGCAGGTCGGCGGCCGTCTGCGGGCGGTCCTCGGGGCGCTTGGCGAGGCACTTCGTGACGAGGGCCGACAGCGCCGGCGGCACGTCGCGGCGCACGGTGTCGAGCGGCGGCGGCGTGCGCGTCAGCTGCGCGGCCATCGTCTCCTGCGGCGAGGCGGACTCGAAGGGCGTGTGCCCGGTGAGCAGCTCGTACGCCAGGAGGCCCGCCGCGTAGAGGTCCACGCGATGGTCGGCGGCCGGGTCGCCGGCGAGCTGCTCCGGCGCCATGTACGCGGGCGACCCGACCACCATGCCGCTCATGGTCATGCCGGCGGCCGGCATGGAGGCGGAGATGGCCTTCGCCACGCCGAAGTCGGTCACCACCGCGTGCGTGCCGCTCATGAGCACGTTGCCGGGCTTGATGTCGCGATGGATCACGCCGCGCGCGTGCGCGTACCCCAGCGCGTCGACGACGTCGTGCAGGATGCCCATCACCTCACGGGGCGAGAAGCGCTTGCGCTCCTGCAGCGCGTGCTTGAGCGACTCGCCCTCGATGAAGGGCATCGTGTAGTAGAGCAGGTCGCCCAGCGAGCCCGCCGCGTAGAGCGGCACGATGTGCGGGTGCTGCAGCTGGGCGGCGAGCTGCACTTCGCGGCGGAACCGCTCGCGATTCACGCCCGCGGCGAGGTCCGGCGGCAGCACCTTGATCACCACCCGCCGGCCGAGCGCGCGCTCGCTGGCGAGGAAGACGCGACTCATCCCGCCGCCGAGCAGTTCGCGCTCGAGGTCGTATCCCGCGGCGAACGACGCGCGGATCTCGTCGGTGGAATGCTGCTGGTCGGACATGGAAGCGGTCGGTCCCGCGATCTCAGTGTTGGGGGCCACGGCCGCGTGCCGGCCGCGCATGCACACTGTTAGACACCACAGACACGCCGAATGTGAACGTTGCCGCGGCGCGCCGCGTATAACCTATGCACGGAATGCGCCCGCCGCGGCGTTCAGGCGGGTTGCGGCGTTGGCCAGTTGCGCCGCGGCCGACGCGATCTCGCGCGTCATGGCGCTCTGCTCGCCGGCGGAGCCGGCGTCCTGCTGCATGGCGCGCGCGAACTCCCGCGACAGCATCTGCAGGGTGTCGGAGCGCGCGCGAATCTCCGCGGCGAGGGCGCTCCCCGCCTCGGCCGACTCGGCGGCCGCCGACGTCATGCGCTCGCCTTCCACCACGGCCGCGTCCACCTGCGCGAGCGAACTGCGGCCGTCCGCCGACGCGTCGTGCACGGCGCCCAGCGCCGACAGGGTGCGCCCGCCCGCGGCGCGCGCCACGGCCACGCGCGTCTGGACACCCGCCATGAGCACCGCGGTGCGCTCCGCCGCGTCGGACGCCGTCGCCGCGAGCCGGCGCACCTCGTGCGCCACCACGGCGAAGCCCTCGCCGTGCTCGCCGGCGCGCGCGGCCTCCATGGCGGCGTTCAGCGCCAGCAGCTTCGACTGCCGCGCGATCTGCTGGATGAGCGCGACGAATTCCGTGACCTGCTCGAGCGACGTGGCCAGCGTCTCCGTCGCCGTCACGCCGTCGCGGAGTTCGGCGCCGAGCTGTCCGAGCTGCGTGACGGTCTCGTCGAGTCGCGCATGACTGGCCCGCGTGAGCGACCGCACCCGCGCACTGCGCTGGGTCTCGGACTGCGCGAGGGTCGAGACCTGGCGCGCCAGCTCGTCGAGCCGCCCGGCGTCGGCGCTCAGCGCCTCGACGGTCCGGGCCATGTCACCCGCCTGCACGCTCATCGCCGTCGCCATGCCGGATGCCGCGCCCGTGGCCGCCGCCGCGCGGTCCGTGCGCCGCGTGATTTCGCCGGCGAGGCGGGTGGTGTCGGCGCTGGACTGTTGCAGGAGCGTCGCGAGCTCGCGCAGTTCGCGCGTCATCGCGACCATCGCACGCGCCAGGCGGCCGAGCTCACCGCCCTCGCCGCGCGTCTCCGGGCGTCGCGTGAGGTCGCCGCGCGCCACCGCCTCGGCCACGTCGGCCATGTGCCCGATCTGGCGGCCCACCACGGGTGAGACCAGCAGGCGGATCGCGAGCGCCGCGACCAGCGCCGCCACGGCGGCCCCCAGGAGGAGCAGCACCGGGAGGTCGCCCGCGTCCGCGGCGCGGCCGATGGCGCCGCTGCCCGCCCAGCCGAGGAGGAGCGTGACCAGGCCCGCGGCGCCCGCAACCCAGGCCGTGGCGCGGTCGATGCCGTGCGCCCGCGGCAGCACAGGGCGCTCCATGAGCACGCTTGTACGCAGTGGCGTCTCGGCTAGATTGCTGCGCACCGGCTGACTCATTTCCGACCCCGCGAGACCGCGTGACCCAGGGGGGCGATCCGGGCGGCGCAATGCCCCCAGACGCCCCGTTCGTGTTCCATGACCCCACCGCAACGTCCCGACCCCGCCTTCGCCGAACTTCCCGGCTACGACCCCGCGACCGTCGAGCGGACGTGGCAGGATCGCTGGGCGGCCGCCTCGGCGAACCGCACGGACATTCCCGGCGGCGCGCGGCCCTACTACGCCCTCATGATGTTCCCGTACCCCTCGGCGGAGGGGCTGCACGTCGGGAACCTGTTTGCCTTCACCGGCAATGATATCTTCGCCCGCTTCCAGCGGCTACGTGGCCACGACGTGTTCGAGCCGATCGGGTTCGACGCGTTCGGCATCCACTCCGAGAACCACGCGCTCAAGGTCGGCATCCATCCGACGGAGCTGATCCCGCGCAATATCGCCAACTTCACCCGGCAGCTCGGCCGCGCGGGGTTGATGGTGGACTGGTCGCGGGTCGTGGACACGACCGACCCCGCGTACTACAAGTGGACGCAGTGGGTCTTCCTGCAGCTGTACAAGCGCGGGCTCGCCTACCGGAAGGCGGCCGCGGTGAACTGGTGCCCGAACGACAAGACCGTGCTCGCCAACGAGCAGGTGGAGAACGGGCTGTGTGAACGCTGCGGCGCCAAGGTGGAGCAGCGCTTCCTGGAGCAGTGGTTCTTCCGGATCACCGACTATGCCGGCCGCCTGCTGGCCAACCTCGACGGGCTCGACTGGTCGCAGACCACGAAGACGGCGCAACGCACGTGGATCGGGCGCTCCGACGGCGCCGAAATCCGCTTCCGCATCCTGAATCCCCTCGAGGACGCGGGAAGCGCGGCCGTGCATGTGACCGCGGAGGTGGTGACGGGGACGCGCGAGGTGACGGTGTTCACGACGCGGCCCGACACGATCTTCGGCGCGACCTACCTCGTGCTCGCCCCCGAGCACCCGCTCGTTGACGCGATCGTGAGCGCGGAGCAGGCCGAGGCGGTGGCGGCGTATCGCGCACGCACCGCCGCGCAGGACCTGGTCACGCGCAAGTCGAGCCGGGAGAAGACGGGCGCCTTTACGGGGGCGTACGCCGTGAATCCCGCCACGGGCGAGATGATTCCCGTGTGGATCGCGGACTACGTGCTGATGGAATACGGCACGGGCGCGATCATGGCGGTGCCGGGCCACGACGAGCGCGACTTCGAGTTCGCGACGGTGTTCCGCCTGCCCATCGAGCGCGTCGTCGCCGGGCCGGGCGAGGATGCCCGCACGCCGCTCGCGGCCGCGTACGTGGACAACGCCGCCGGCCGCCTGGTCAACAGCGGGCGCTTCGACGGCTACGGCGTCGACGAGGCCCGGACGGCGATCACGGCATGGCTCGAGGAGCACCATGCCGCGAAGCCGGTCGTCAACTACCGCCTCCACGACTGGTGCATTTCGCGGCAGCGTTACTGGGGTCCGCCCATCCCGATCGTCTATTGTGACGCGTGCGGCCCCGTGCCGGTGCCCGAGCAGGACCTGCCCGTCCTGCTGCCGAACATCCCCGACTTCCGGCCGGACGATTCCGGCGTGTCGCCGCTGGCGCGCCACGAGGAGTGGTTCCGCGTGCCGTGCCCGCAGTGCGGCGCGGCGGCGCGCCGGGAGACGGACGTGAGCGACACGTTCCTCGACAGCGGCTGGTACTTCCTGCGCTATCCGAGCGTCGGGCACGACGATGTGCCATTCGACGCGGCGATCACGGGAAAATGGCTGCCGGTGGACTCGTACATCGGCGGCAACGAACACGCCGTCCTGCACCTGATGTACGCGCGCTTCCTGACCATGGTGCTGCACGACGCAGGGCACCTCGGCTTCGAGGAGCCGTTCACGAAGTTCCGGGCCCACGGCCTGATCATTCGCGACGGCGCCAAGATGTCCAAGTCCAAGGGCAACGTCGTGAATCCGGACGAGTACATCGAGAAATGGGGCGCGGACACGTTCCGCACCTACCTCATGTTCCTCGGCCCGTTCGAGGAGGGCGGCGACTTCCGCGACGCCGGCATCAGCGGCGTGCGCCGGTTCCTCGACCGGGTGTGGGCATCCGTGCACGCGGCGCGCACCGACGGCGCGCCCGACCCGGACGTGATCCGGAAGCTGCACCAGACCATCCGCAAGGTCGGCGAGGACATCCCGAAGCTGCAGTACAACACCGCCATCGCCGCGATGATGGAGTACATGAACACGCTGCGGCGTGGCGAGCGCATCCCGCACCGCGCCGAGGTGGAGCCGCTGCTGCCGCTCGTGGCGCCGTTCGCCCCGCACGCCGCCGAAGAACTGTGGGCGACCTGCGGTCACGCGAAGAGCATCTTCGACTCGGGATGGCCGGCGTTCGATCCCGCCCTGGCCGAGGGCGACACGATGACCGTCGCCGTGCAGGTGAACGGCAAGACGCGCGGGTCGGTGACGGTGGCCCGCAGCGCGGGGGAGGCAGAGATCGTCGCCATGGCCCGCGCCGACGGGCAGATCGGCAAGTTCGTGCCGGAACAGCCGAAGAAGGTGATCTATGTGCCGGGACGCCTGCTGAACTTCGTCGGCTGACGCGGGCGCCCGCCCGGCGTCAGGAAATGATCTTCGCGATCCACTCGCCGGCGAAGTAGCCGGCCACGGCGACGCCGAGGCCGACGACGAACATGTCGATGCCGGAGCGGAACACGCCGCGGCCCGTGAACACGCTCCGGCCCGCGCCCACGAGGAAGTGGCTGGCCATGGCCAGCGTGAACGCGAGCCAGATCGCGACGGCGCCCGACGCGAAGAAGAACGGCGCCACCGGAATCAGCGCGCCCACGCCCGTCGCGAGCCCGGTCACCCACGCCTCCCGCATCGGCGACTGCTCGTGGCCGCCGATCTTCAGTTCTTCCTGCACCTTCTCGGCGAGCATGCGTTCGGGATCGCGCATCAGTTCGGCCGCGCGCTCGCGCGCCCGTTCCGGCGACATGCCCTTGGCTTCATAGATCAGCGCGAGCTCGTCGCGCTCCACTTCCGGCATGAGCGCGATCTCGTCCCGCTCCATCGCAATCTCGTTGGCGTACACCTCCTGCTCGCTCTTCGCGGCGAGGTAGCCGCTCGAGCCCATCGAGAGCGCGTCAGCCACGAGCCCGGCCACGCCGGCGACGATCACCATGTGGTGCTGCGCCGCGGCCGTGGCGCCGAGCACGCCCGCGACGAGGCCGAAGTTGGCCGTGAGCCCGTCGTTGAAGCCGTACACCACGTTCCGGAGAAATCCGCCCGACTCCGTCTGGTGCCACGGTTCACCTTCCCGGCCCGCCAGGCCCGCGATCTCGTGCGCGTGTTCCTTCGATTCCTTCGCGAGCAGCAGCGACTCCGCCGACCCCGGCGCGTTGCGCGGCGTCTCGCGGTGCATGTCGAGATACCCCTTCACCTCGCGCCCTTCCTCCGCGAGCAGCATCGGCAGCAGGAAGGCCG
>CAZKYG010000097.1:0-12742 GCA_964556915.1 uncultured Gemmatimonas sp. | reverse complement strand
GTGCCGGCGCCTTGGGCGGTAATCACGTCGCTGCCGCCGCCAAGTTCGCGTACGTGTGAGTAGCGCAGGGCGAGGCCGCCCCCCGTGCCCTTCCCCACGGGCTTGGTGGTGAAGAAGGGCTCGAAGATCCGGGCGAGCGTTTCGGGGGGCATGCCGGAACCGGTGTCCCCGACGGTCAGCTCGGCATAGGCGCCCGCGTCCAGGTCGCCGGTCCGCACGCGCTGCGCGGCGTCGAACGTGACGGCGCGCGCCGCCACCGTCACGGTGCCGCCGTCCGGCATAGCGTCCACGGCGTTGATGACGAGGTTGAGCAGCACCTGTTCGAGCTGCGTGGGGTCGGCGGTGACGACGCCCGCGTCGTCGGGGCAGTCGAACACGAGCCGAACCTTCTTGCGCGCGGCCTGCTCGAGGATGTCCACGGCGCCGAGCACGACGGACCGGAGGTCGACGGGCTTCGGCGCCACGGCGTGGTGGCTCGCCGTGGAGAGCATGCGGCGCGCGAGCGTGGTGGCGCGGTCGGCGGCCCCGCGGATTTCCTCGACATCGGGGCGGTGCGGCGCCCCCGCCGGCAGCTCGAGAAGCATGAGGTCGCAATAGCTGCCGATGATCGTGAGCAGGTTGTTGAAGTCGTGCGCGATGCCGGCCGCGAGGCGCCCGGCCGTCTCCACCTGCTGCGTGCGCGCCAGCTGCTCGTTGAACGCGCGCCACTCCGTGACGTCCGTGGCCGTGGAGCAGAGGCCGGCAATGGCGCCATCGGCATCGTAGAACGGTGCCATCTGCATGACGATATCGATCTTGCCGCCGCGGGCGTGCGGCGTGGGTCGCACGACATGGAAGCCCGTGACCGGCTCGCCCGTCTCGATCACGCGGCGCATCATCGCCTCGAGTTCCGGCGCAAGCTGGGGGTTGATCTCGCGCAGCGTGCGCCCGGTGTGCGCCTCGATCGGCCACGCCGTCATCGTCGCCGTGGTCGCGTTGACCTTGATGTAGCGGAGGTCGCGATCGATGATGGCGAGGGCGACCGGCACCGCGGCGAGGGCGGCATCGAGCTGCGACGCCTGACGCAGCCGCGCCTCGATGGCGTCGAGCGTGCGCCGGTGTTCGGCGGCCGTCTCCGCCTGCGCGGCGCGCAACGCCTCGTTGGCCTGCGCCAGCTCCTCCACCTGGCGCTGCAACTCCTGCGCCTGGAGTTCCAGCTCCACCGCCTGGCGCTCGAGCAGTTCCTGCTGGTGGACGCGCTCGGCGTCGGCGTCGGCGTGCGGGCCAGGGCGAGGTAGCGGTGACGAGGGCTGATCGTTCGTCAGGGGGATCCGCTCCACTCGGTTCCGGGGATTCTGCAACGTATGTCGCGTGCCGGCCGGCTGTCGAGCCAGTGTCGGCGGCAGGACACCCGGATCCGGTCACCCCCGGCGTCAGCCCGTGCGCGCCCTCCTGAGCAGGAGTCGCTGTTCCGCGGCCGCGATGTTGCGCCGCGTGCGGTCCACGGCGTCGGGATTCACCGAAATCGAATCGATGCCCCACTCCACGAGCCGCTCCACGTACCCGGGGTGCACCGACGGCGCCTGGCCGCAGATGGACGATGTCATGCCGAGCCGGCGCGCCGTGGTGATGATCGCCTCGATCGCGGCGAGCACCGCGGCGTCGCGCTCGTCGAACATGGGCGCCATGAGTTCGCTGTCGCGATCCACCCCGAGCATGAGCTGCGTGAGGTCGTTCGACCCGATGGACACGCCGGTGATGCCAAGCGCGGCGTAGTCCGGCAGGTAATGCACGACGGACGGGACCTCGGCCATCACCCACCGCTCGAGCCGCCGATCGCCGCCGAGCGGACTGGCGTCCACCAGGCGCAGGCACGCGGCAAGCTCGTCGCGCGTCCGCACGAACGGGATCATGAGGTGCAGCGCGTCGAACCGCTCGCGCACGGCGGCGAGCGCGCGGAGTTCGAGGGCGAAGAGATCGGGCTCGCGCGTGTAGCGATAGCAGCCGCGGTACCCAATCATCGGATTCGCCTCGTTCGGCTCCACCGCCGCGCCTCCCGTGAGCCCGCGGAACTCGTTCGACCGGAAGTCCATCGCGCGATACACCACGGGCCGCGGCGCGAACGCGCGCGCGAACCGCTCGAGCTGCGCGCTCATGCGGCGCACGAACTCATCGGCGCCGTGTTCGCGCAGGAACGTGCGCGGGTGCGCCTGCTCGAGGGCGGCGAGCATCATGAACTCGGCGCGCAGCAGGCCCACGCCGTCCACGTCGAGCCTCTCGGCGGCGCTGGCCGTGGGCAGCATGATGGCCACCGGCGATGAGCTCATCGAGGCCCTCTTCGGCGCGGCGCGGGCCCGCGGCCCCGTCGAGACGGCGCTCGGCCTCGGCGCCGCCGCGATCGCCATCGGCTTCGTATGGCGCGCGCGGTTCGCCCTCGCGATCCGCGTCGTCTCCGCCGACCTCGCCCTGACGAGCGGCATCGACGTGCGCCGCCTCGACCTCCGCTACCTCCTCGCCTTCGCGCTCACCGTCGCGATGGGGCTGCGCTACCTCGGCGTCCTCCTCATGGGGTCGCTGGTCATCATCCCCGCTTCCACCGCGCGATACCTCGCCCGCAGCATGGCCGGCGTGCAGGCGATTGCCGTCGTGCTCGCCGTGGCCGCGATGCTCGCCGGGGAACTGCTCGCCCCGCGCCTCCACGCTGCGCCGGGCCCCGTCGCGATCGTCGCGGCTGCCGTCATGTTCTTCGTCGCGCTGCTCGTGCGCCCGTCGCCGGCCGGCGCCTCAGCGCCCCGGCTCCAGGATCTGCCGTAGCGGCACGCGCACCACGCGCGTCCGGGCGCGTGGCGGCGCGCCACGCCTCCGCGGCGGCCGACCGGGAACCGTCGGGCCTACCGCCAGCGACCTTCGATCCAGTACCAGCCGTGACGGTCGTGCGCCCAACGGCCCGGGACCCACTCGCGGTAGCCCGGTTCGATGATGATCCACCCGCCCGGGAGCCAGACATACTCGTGAACCTCCCAGCGCCAGTGTCCGGGTCGCCAGACGTAGTGCGGGCCCGGCGATGCGATGATCACTTCGCTGCGGGGCATGGGCGGCGCGAAGCCGACATAGATGACGCCGGGCATCGGGCCCGCCCAGTACATGCACCCCGAACTCAACGCGAGCGCGGCCGCGACGAGCGCTGTACCCACCACGCGCGGCAGCATGCGGTTCGCTTTCATGGTCTCCTCCTCCGGCACTCGGCCGGCGACGCGGCGCTGCACACGAGCGCGTGGCGTCCTCTTCACCATACCCGCGACGCCAGCCGCAGGCTGTACTGGGTGCGCCCATGCGATGTAGGGCGCGGCCCGACGGCGGATGCGGGCGATTGGGGCATTATGACAACAGATGGCAGGCGGCAGGAGCCAGACGACCGACGGAGGACGCACATGTCCGCGAAACGCGCGCTGCAGATCGTGTTTGCCCTGAGCATCGCCGGAACCCTGTTCTCGGGCACGCTCACCTGGCAGGAGTTCGCCGGCGCCAATGCGCTGTCCTGCCCCGCACCGGGCGCCCCGGGCACACTGCTCGGCTATCCCGCCTGCGTCTACGGACTCGTCATGTATATCGCCATCGCGATCGTGTCCGGGCTCGGGCTTGTCCAGTCCCGCACCGTACGGATGCGCCATGCGTAACCATCCCATCTCCCGCGGCGCCGTATTCGGCGATGCCCTCGTCGCCTTCGTGAAGGCCAATCGCGACGTTCCCATGCTCACCGCGTGGATCGCGGGCGGCATGCTCGACCCCGCCGACCGCCGGCACTGGCGCGTCGCGCTCAAGCGCGGCATCGCCGCGTGCCGCCGGCCCCTGGCCCGCGGCCCTTCGGTGGAACGCGGGCCGTTCGAGGCCGCGGTGCGCGCGCTCGAGGCCGCCCTTCCGGTTGACGCCACGGTGCACAACGCGCCGGGCATGGTGATGTTCGCCACCGCCGCCGGTGACGTGTTCGTGCTGCCCGTGGACGCGCCGCCGCGCCCGGCCGTGACATGGAAGACCGGCCCGCGCATCGCACCGTGGCTCGCGGTGTCTCCGCTCGTGCCGGCGATCGTGGCGATCGCGGACCGCGAGCACGCCACGTTCTACCGCCTTGCGGGCGGCGCGCTGACACTCCTCGAACGCCTGGACCAGACGCCCGTCGTCGAGCCCGGCACGCACATGGGCAACGCGCCGCGCCGCGGGTTCCATACCGGCACTCGTGGCGAGACGCAGCGCGACGCCGCGGCGCGCCGCCTGCGCGAAGCCCGCGAACGGCACGCCGCCGCCGTGGCCGCGCGACTCGCCACGCTCGCCGGCGTGACCATGGATGTCGTCATCGGCGGCATGCGCGAGACGGCGGACCTCGTGACGAAAGGACTGCCCGCCGCGTTCGACGGGCGGGTGGCGCGCATCGGCGCCACGGGCCGCCGCGTGGCCGACGCGGACCTCGCCAACGGCGCCACCCGCGCGCTGCAGGCGCTCGACGCCGAGCGACAAGTGGGCATGGTGCGATCGCTGCTCGACGCCATCGGGGCATCGGGTCACGCGGCGTGCGGCGCCGCCGACGTCCTGCACGCGCTCGAGCGCGGCGCGGTGGACCACCTCATCGTGGCCCCCGCCCTCGTGGACCACCTGCCCGACGCACTCGACCAGGTCGTGCAGGAGTCGCTCGGCGAGCGCGCCGTGATCGAGGTGGCACGGCCTCCGGCCGCGCGGCTCCTCGAGGCGCAGGCCGGCGGCATTGCCGCGCGGCTCCGTTTCCCCGTGCCGACCACCGCGCGCGCACGGGCGCACGTGCGGCCCCGGCCGCACCGCCGGCAGCGAACGGGCACGCCGTGAGGGCGCTCCAGGCCGCCGACCTCGCGCCGCCGGTCTCACGCACCGACGGCTTCGTGCGGCGGTTCCCCGCCGTCGCGCACGGCGTCGCGGGCGCCCTGCTCTACGGCATCGTCGTCACCGCGTTCGGCCTGGCGGCGACGCCTTCGGCCTTCGTCGTGGCGCGGCTCGCGCCGCCGCTCCTCCACGCGCACGCGTGGTGGCAGTGGCCCGCGCTTGGCGTGCTCGCGGGAGCGGCCGCGTTCCTGTGGGGATTCTCCCTGCTCGCGGTGGTGCCGGTGTTCAACGCGCTGCTCCCCACGCGGATCCGACCGTACAGCGGCGGCTACTTCGCCACCGCCGCGATCCCATGGTACCTGCACAACGGCCTCTTCTACCTCGTGCGCTTCACGGTCCTGCCGTTCGTCACCATGACGCCCATCGGCACGCTGTTCCTCCGCGCCATGGGCATGCGCATGGGGCGCCGCCCGCGCATCACCACCGAGCTGCTCTCCGACGTTCGCCTCATCACGCTCGGCGACGACGTGACCCTCGGCGGCAGCGCGACCATCTTCTGCCACTACGGCGGCAACGGCCGCCTCGTGATCGCACCGGTCGTCATCGGTGACCGCGCCACCGTCGGCGAGAAGGCCACCGTCATGGGCGACGTGGTGATCGGCGAAGGCGCCACCGTCATGCCGCACGCCGTCGTCCTGCCGCGGACGCGCATCGGCCCGCGCGAGCGCTGGGGCGGCGCCCCCGCGCGCCGCATCTCGCACGACGAGTGGGAGGCCACCAAGGCCGAGATCGGGATCAGTCGCTGACGGGGCGTGCCTCGCCCGTGCCGCGCGGAATCGCCAGCACGGCGACGAACGCGAGCGCGGTGTACGTCGCCATCATCAGGAACATCGGCCGGTAGCTGCCGAACGCGTCGAACAGCGCGCCGTTCATCGGGTCACCCACGCCGCCGCCCAGGGCCATGCAGAGCAGGAAGAGTGCCGTGAGCACGCCGCGACGCTCGCGCGGAATCGGCTCGACGAACATGGGGTACGCGTTCACCATCGGGAGCGTCCACGCGGCGGACGCGAGGGCGAGCAGCGGCGTCGCCTGCGAGACGCCCGCCACGCGGTCGAGCGCCAGGAGGCACGCCGCCATCAGCGCGAACCCGGCGAGCATCGCGTTCCGCCGGCCGAACTTCAGGCCAATGAACCCCGCGGGAATCGCGCCGATCACGCCGCCCACCGCCCACGCGATGAATCCGATCGTCACGTCCTCGGGCTTCACGCCAAAGCGCTCCGTGCCGTGCAGCGCGAACCACGTGGTGAACGTCTGGAACGTGAGCTGCAGGAAGAGCGTCGCGATGAAGATCGCGCGCATGCCCGGCACCGTGCCGCCGAGCGCCGTGCGGCCTGCCTCGATCAGCGACCGGACACTGGCCTCGACGGCGGACCCGTGCGGCGGCGGCTCCTTGAGCCCGAGCCCGATCCCGGCCGCGATGACCAGCACGGTCGCCGCGGCGATGAGGAACGCGCGCTCCATGCCGAGCATGCGGCCGAGCATGAGGAACACGATCGCGCCCACGCACATCTGGAACGTGACCGATCCGGTGGCGAGCGAGCGAAAGCGCGACGGCACCGCATCGGCGATCACGGCCTGGAAGGGCGAGCGCTGCACGTTGATGCCGGAGTAGAGCACCACGATCGCCGCAATCACGCCGGCGATGCCGAACCGCCCCGACCACGGAAACAGCGCCATGCCGATCGCCGAGAGCACGAGCGCGCCGACGATCATCGGGACGCGGCCTCGCCCGCTCGCGGCCGCGCGGTCGGATGCGGCGCCGGCCCACGGCACGAGCAGCAGGAGCAGCACGTTGTCGATGGCCATCACGAACCCGATGGCGGTGCGGTGGTCGCCGAGCGTGCGCTGCACGAGCGGCGGCACGAACGTGCTGAGGAGCGGGCCGGTCACGCCGGCAAAGAGGCCGCCGAGCCCGACGCACAGGCAGGTGGCGTACGGCACGCGCGCGGAAGCGGCAGTGGCCGGGGCGGCGACGCTCGGATTGCTCATTCATTAATATTGCCCAGCGCCGCCGGTTTGCCAGCGTGCCCGCGCGGCCCGCCGTGCGCGGCCAGGACAAATCTCTCTCGCCGATTAATCGCGTGCAGCGAAGCAATTGACTTCGCACCGCGGCGCGGGTATCAGATACAACGCTGGTCCGTCATCCGCGCTGCGCCGCGCGCCAACTCCGTGTCGCCCCCGCCGGAGTCGCAGGCACGCGCCAGCCCGGCGGCACACTCCACAACGGCATCGCCCCGCATGTCCCTTCTCTCGCTGCAACACGTCAGCAAGCGATTCGACAGCCTCGTCGCGGTTGACGACGTCTCGTTCACGGTCGATCGCGGCCAGGTCGTCGGCTTCCTCGGCCCCAACGGCGCCGGCAAGTCCACGACGATGCGCATGATCACGCAGTATTTCGAGCCCGACGCCGGCGCCATCCTGTTCGACGGCGTGCCGCTCGCCGACGCGGGGCGTGAGGCCAGGCGCCGTATCGGGTTCCTCCCCGAGAACAACCCGCTGTATGGCGACATGCTCGTCAGCGAGTACCTCGACTTCGTGGCGCGCTTGCGCGAGCTCGCCGGCGAGGCGCGCGCCCGCGCGGTGGACGACGCGGTGGCCGCCACGCAGGTCGAGGCCGTGTATCACCGGCCCATCGCCGAGCTGTCGAAGGGATACAGGCAGCGCGTCGGCCTCGCGGCCGCGATCCTCCACAAACCCGACCTGCTCGTGCTCGACGAGCCCACGGAGGGGCTCGATCCCAACCAGCGGCACGAGATCCGGCGCCTCATCGGCGACCTCGGTCGCGAACGCACCGTGATCCTTTCCACGCACGTGCTCGGCGAGGTGCAGGACACCTGTTCGCGCCTGCTCATCGTGAACCGGGGCCGCCTCGCCGCCGACGGCGCCGTGCACGACCTCATCGCGCGCGCCACGTCCGGCGTGCGCATCAGCGTCGAGGCGGCCGGCCCGGGCGCCGCCACCGCGCTCGCCGACGCACTCGCGACGCTGCCCGGTGCGCGGAGCGTCGAACGGCGCGACGCCCCGGACGGCCGTGCCCATGCCACGCTCACCACCGACGGGTCGCGCGACGTGCGCGGCGACGTGTTCGAGCTCGCCCGTGCGCGCGGCTGGACGCTCTACGAGCTGCACCAGGAGTCGCGCACCCTCGAGGATCTGTTCCGGCAGCTCACCACCGCGGCCGCACCCGACGCCGCCGGCGCCGGCGGCCACCCGGGCGCGGACCGCGCGGCGCAGGAGGCCGACCGATGACCGCCGCTTCCGTTCGCGCGTCCGCCGGCCGCACGTGGACGATCGCCCGGCGCGAGCTCCTCGCGATGTTCGATCACCCCACGGGCTACGTCCTCCTCATCGTGCTCCTGGCGGTCAACGGGTTCCTGTACTTCCGCCAGGCCTACGTGGTGGGCATCGCGTCGCTGCGGCCGATGATGGACTTCCTGCCCTGGCTCTTCCTGTTCTTTGTGCCGGCGGTGTGCATGCGCACGCTCGCCGAGGATCACCGGAGCGGGGTGCTCGAGATCGTGCTCACCCAGCCGCTCACGGCCGTCGAGCTGCTGCTGGGCAAGTTCGCCGGCACGGTGGCGTTCCTCTGGATCGCCCTCGCGCTCACGCTGCCGATTCCCCTCGGCCTCGCGCTCGGCGCCAGCCTGCAATGGGGCACGCTCGTCGCCGAGTACACGGGCGCCGCGCTCCTCGCGGCGGGACTCGCCGGCGTCGGCGTCTGGGCATCGAGCCTGACCCGCAGCCAGATCACCGCGTTCATCCTCGCCGTGGCCGTCACGTTCGTCCTCATTCTCGTCGGCCTCGACCCGCTGATCGTCGGCCTGCCGGCCACCCTCGGCGTGGTGGCCGCGCGGCTCGGCGTCCTTTCGCACTTCGGCAACATCGGCCGCGGCGTCATCGACCTGCGCGACGCGATCTACTTCGTGTCGCTCGCGGCGATCTTCCTCGCGCTCGCCCATCTCACGCTCGTGAGCCGGTCGCTCGCGCGCGGGGGCGAGCGGCGCCGCCAGCTGCGGCTCGCCACCGGGCTCCTCGTCGCCATCCTCGTCGTCGTGAATCTCCTCGGCGGCTACATCGGCGGCCGGCTCGACCTCACGCCCGGCGGCCAGTACACGCTGTCGAAGGGCTCGCGTGACATCGTGCGATCGCTCGACGACCTCGTCACGATCAAGGTGTTCGCGTCGGACGAGCTGCCCACGCAGATCGGGCTCCTCAAGCGCGACGTGGACGACCTCGTGGCCGACCTGCGCTCGGCCAGCAACGGCAAGCTGCGCGTGGTGCGCCGCAACCCCTCGACCGATTCCACCGCGCGCCACGACGCCGAGTCGCTCGGCATCGGCCCGATCCAGTTCAACGTGATCGGGTCGTCGGAGCTGCAGGTCAAGAACGGCTACCTCGGCATCGCGGTCCAGTACGGCGACAAGCACGAATCCATCCCGTTCGTGGACCGCACCAGCGACCTCGAGTACCGCGTGGCGTCGGCGATCCGGTCCGTGACGCGCACGACCAAGCCGGTGATCGGCGTCATCACCGGCCACGGCGACGACGCGCCGCCGTTGCAGGGACTGCGCGGCGAGCTCGCGCAGGCGTACGACGTGCGCGACATCCCCGTGACCGACCCGATCCAGCCCGACAGCACGGTGCGCGTGATGCTGCTCGCGGGCGAACCCGACTCGGTGCCCGCGCCCATGGCGGCGCGGCTCGACGCGTGGCTGCACCGCGGCGGCGGGGCGTTGGTGCTCGACGGCGGGGCCGCCCTCTCGCGGCAGCTCCCGATGGCGTCGCCACTCGGCGCCAGGTGGAACGACCTGCTGAAGCCATTCGGCGTGTCGGTGCGCAGCGACCTCGTGTACGACCTGGCCGCCAACGAGGTGATCCCGGCCAACTCCAACGCCGGGCCGTTCCAGGTGCTCACGCGCTATCCGTTCTTCGTGCGCGGCCAGAGCACCGGCGCGTCGCCGGTGAATCGCGGCGTGCGCGGCGTCACGCTCCCCTGGCCCAGCAGCATCGACACCAGCCACGCCACCCGCGGGAGCGTCACCCCGCTCGTCGTCACCACGAGCAAGGCCGGCGCGGAAACGGGCCCGGCCAGCATCGATCCGGGACGCGACTTCTCCGACAAGGACCTCTCGGCGCGGGTCCTCGGCGTGCAGGTCGTCGGCGCGGACACCACCGTTCGCGGCCGGCTCGTGGTCGTCGGCAATTCCGAATTCGTGAGCGATCGGTTCGTACGCCAGGCGCCGGAGAACCTCGCGTTCGCGCTCAACGCCATCGACTGGCTGGCGCAGGACCAGGCACTGATTGCCATCCGGTCGGTGGACCGCAAGCCCCCGACGCTGCGCTTCACGAGCGCCGCGTTGCGCGAGGGCGTGAAGTACGTCAATCTCGTCGGCGTGCCCCTCCTGCTCGCGCTGTACGGATTCGCGCGCACGTCGCGGCGGCGCGCCCGCGCGCGCGAGCCGTACGTGCGCGCGGCACACGGCGCGCCCGCGACCGCCACGCCCACGGAGGCCGCATGACCGGCCCGATGCCCGGCGCCACGCCTGCGACGACGCGCGCCCGCAGCCCCGTTCCCCGGCTCGCGCTGGTGCTGGTCGTCGCGCTCGTGCTCTGGGCCATCCTCGCCCGCGTCCGGAGCGCCCGCGAAGACCGCATAGGGGGACTCGACCTCGGCCGCGTGGACACGGCCGGCGTGGACTCGATCTTCCTCCAGTCCGCGCACGACTCCGCCGTCGTGTTCCGGCACGGCCTGTCGTGGCGGGTGGACGACTACGCCCACGTGTACGGCGGCGACTCCACGGTCGTGGACCAGCTCCTCCGCGGCCTGCGCGACACCAGCGCGTGGACGGAACAGGTATCGATGGCAACGGCGTCGCACGCGCGGTTCAGCGTGGACGCCACGTTCGGTCGTCACGTGCGGGTGGCGACGAGTGCCCGGTCGCCGCTCGACCTGATCGTCGGCAAGCGGACGAACGACTTCGCCGGCATCTACGTGCGCCGCCCGGCCGATTCAGCCGTGTACGCCCTGCACTCCGGCGACCTCGCCGACGCGCTCAGCCACGGCGTGGACGACTACCGCGACAAGCGCGTGGCCAACGTCCCGGCCGACAGCGTCGGCAGCATGGCGCTGCAGCGCGGCGGGCGGACCGTCACCGTGCGCCGCGCCGGCACGGGGTGGAGCGTGGACGGCGCACCCGCCGACTCCGCCGCGATCGTGGCACTGCTCGACGCCTACCGGCCGCTCACCGCGTCGGGGTTCGCCACCACGGCCCAGGCCGACTCGGCGCAACTCGACCACCCGCGGTTCTCGGCCACCCTGCGCTCGCGCACGGACAAGCCGCTCGCCGCGCTCCGCTTCGACAGCAGCGCGGCCGGCGTGTTCGCCCGCGCCGACACGAGCCACATCGTGTACCGGCTCGACCCCTACGCGCTCGCGCGCATCCTCCCGCCGGACGCCACGCTGCGCCGCAAGGGCAAGCCCTAGCGCACGACGCGGAGCCACGGCGCGCCGGCCGGCGCCGGCACCCGTTCGCCCCTGCGCGGCGCACGCCGGGGCAACGCCGTACATTTTGACCGTCGTCTCCACCTCCTTCTCGACGCCCCGCATGCCTTCCCCGACGCTTCGCACCTCCGCGCGCCGCCCGCTCGCCCGCCTCGTCCGCCGCGCCATTCCCGTCGTCGCCGCGCTTCTGGCTGCCGCACCGGCATTCGCGCAGCAGCTCACGCTCGAGACGCGCGATCCCAACCAGAAACAGGATCCCACGTTCGAGCGCGACTACAAGGCGTGGCTCGTGAATCCGAAGGAAGGCAGCCCGCTCGTGGACCACCTGCCGGTCGTCGCCGGCATCCCGTCGCCGAAGGACGTGCTCGGCTACCATATCGGCGCGCCGAAGAAGCTCACGTACTACGCGGACCAGCTGAAGTACTACCGTGCGCTCGCCAGGGCGACGCCCCGCGTGCGCGTGGAGACGATCGGCAAGTCGGATGAGGGCCGCGAACTCGTCGTCGTGTGGGTGTCGTCGGACGCGAACATGGCGAAGCTCGCCGAGAACCGCGCCAACCTCGCGAAGATCGCCGACCCGCGCGGCATGACCGAAGCGCAGGTGCACGCACTCATCGCGAAGACCAAGCCGCACTATCACCTGATGGGCGGCCTGCACAGCGGTGAGACCGGCCCGTCGGAAATGCTGATGGAGCTCGTCTATCGCCTCGCGACCGAGACGTCGCCGATCATCACGCAGATCCGCAACAACGTGTACGTCTCCGTCACGCCCGTGGCCGACGCCGACGGCCGCGACCGCAACGTGGACTGGTTCTACCACGGGCTCGACGCGCAGGCCGCCGATGCATCCGCCGCGGGCGGGCGCGGCGCCGCCGGTGCCGCCGGCGGCGAGGCTGCCGGACCGCCGAACGCATTTGGTGGACGCGGCGGCCCGGCCATCGGCCAGCTCCCGTACTGGGGCAAGTACGTCTATCACGACAACAACCGCGACATCAACATCCACCTGATGCAGATGCGCGCGATCGTGGACTGGTACTTCACGGCGCACCCGCCGATCATGCACGACCTGCACGAGGCGCAGCCGCTGATGTACACGTACTCGGGCGGCATGCCGCAGAACCCGAACCTCGATCCGCTGCTCTTCTCCGAGCTGCCGTGGTTCGCGAACTACGAGATGGCGCAGATGACCAAGTGGGGCATGCCGGGCGTGTACACCAACGCCTTCATGGACGGGTGGTCACCCGGCTACCTCGGGTCGGTCTCGTACAATCACAACGGCATCATGAAGATGTACGAGACGCAGTCCGGTCGTGACGTGGAACCCACCGACTCGAGCGCGGCGGCGGGCGCCGC